>NZ_JWLN01000029.1:0-92493 GCF_000814065.1 Pseudomonas sp. C5pp
CGAAAATATTCCTGGGCATACGCAGTCCCTGTGGGAGCGGGTTCACCCGCGAACACCGGCATAGCCGGTGCCATACACCGCGTCGTCTGTTTCGCGGCGGTTCGACGCCTCGACTCGCCCGCTCCCACACCGATCACATCAGCCTGATGGCATTCTTCAGGCTTGCGCGATCCCTGTGGGAGCGGCCGTTCGCTGCCGCCGGCAGCCCTTTTCCTATGCAAGCCAACAGCCCATAGCTATCATGCCTGCCTTATTCCAAGTCGAGACTGGCATGCTGAAGTTGTTGAATCTCCTCAAGGATGGTCGGTTCCATTCCGGAGAAGCTCTGGGGTCGGCCCTCGGGGTAAGTCGCAGCGCCGTTTGGAAGCAGCTGCAGCACCTGGAGAGCGAACTGAACCTCACCATTCACAAGGTTCGTGGGCGCGGCTATCAGCTGGCGGCGCCACTGGCTTTGCTCGATGCACAAGCGATTGCCGGGTTTGCCGACGGCGAGCAGTGGCCCGTTTTCATCCACGAAACCATCGACTCGACCAATGCCGAAGGCTTGCGGCTCGCCGGGGAAGGGCAGATCGCTCCATTCCTGGTCCTGGCCGAGCGCCAGAGCGCCGGCCGTGGTCGGCGCGGTCGGCAGTGGGTCAGCCCGTTTGCCGAAAACCTCTATTACAGCCTGGTTCTCCGCGTGGATGGTGGCATGCGCCAGCTCGAGGGCTTGAGCCTGGTGGTTGGATTGGCGGTAATGCGTACCCTGCAGGCTTTTGGCGTAAAGGATGTGGGGCTCAAATGGCCCAACGATGTCCTCGTTCGCGGGCAAAAGATCACCGGTATCCTCCTGGAGTTAGTGGGCGACCCGGCAGATGTTTGTCATGTGGTACTGGGTATTGGCATCAATGTGAACATGCAGACCAACGATCAGGTCGACCAGATGTGGACCTCGATGCGTCGCGAAATAGGTGCGGCAATAGACCGTAACCGGCTGGTAGCGTTGCTCAGTCAGCAGTTGCAGCACGAATTGGCACGGCATCGTCGCTATGGGTTTGCCGCATTCCAGGAAGAATGGGAGCAGGCGCACCTCTGGCAGGGGCGCAAGGTTTCTCTGGTTGCCGGTAGCACGCGTATTGATGGCGTGGTTCTTGGCGTCGATGGGCAGGGCGGTTTACGCCTTGAGGTGGACGGGGTGGAGAAGAGCTTCAGTGGTGGTGAGCTCAGTTTGAGGTTGCGTGATGATTCTTGAGCTCGATTGCGGTAACAGCTTCATCAAGTGGCGGGTAATCCATGTCGCTGATGCAGTGATTGAAAGCGGCGGTATCGTCGACTCCGATCAGGCGCTGGTGGCCGAAGTGGCTGCACTGGCTTCGGTGCGTCTCAGCGGTTGCCGCATTGTCAGTGTGCGCAGTGAGGAGGAAACAGATGCGCTTTGCGCGCTGATTGCCCAGGCGTTTGCCGTGCAAGCTCGGGTGGCGCACCCGGCCCGGGAAATGGCGGGTGTGCGCAATGGCTATGACGACTACCAGCGCCTGGGCATGGACCGTTGGTTGGCGGTGCTGGGAGCCTTTCACTTGGCCAGGGGTGCCTGCCTGGTCATTGATCTGGGGACCGCTGCAAAAGCGGATTTCGTTGCGGCGGATGGCGAGCATCTGGGTGGCTACATCTGCCCGGGGATGCCATTGATGCGTAGCCAGTTGCGTACGCACACCCGGCGTATCCGTTATGACGATGCCTCCGCAGAGCGGGCGTTGGCCAGTCTGGAGCCGGGCCGTTCGACGGTCGAGGCGGTCGAGCGCGGTTGCGTGTTGATGCTTCAGGGTTTTGCGCGTACCCAGCTCGAACAGGCGCGTGCGTTGTGGGGGCAGGATTTCACAGTGTTTCTCACAGGAGGTGATGCGCCGCTGGTAAGGGAGGCCGTCCCCCAGGCGCGTGTCGTGCCTGACCTGGTTTTCGTAGGCCTGGCCATGGCCTGCCCATTGGATTGAGGTGCCTATGCGTTGGTTGTTTCTGCTGTTACTGGTGCTTAACGTCTTCTATTACGTGTGGCACCAGCAGGAAGCCCCGCTGAAGGTCAAGGAAGTCGCGCCCTTGTCGCTGTACAAGGGCAATCAGCAAGAAATCCGCTTGTTGCGCGAAACAGGGGTGTCGGCGCCGCCCAAGCGCCGGGATGAGTGCCTGGTGGTCGGTGGTGTGATGGGGCAGGGTCAGCTCGATGCGCTGCGTCAGCGCCTGGTGACCTTGGATATTTCCACGCTGCCGGTGGTGGGGCAGCTGCCAGGGGCGGACGGTCGTTGGCTCAAGGTTGCCCCGGAAAGCGAGCGTTTGCTGGACCAAACCGTCCTTGCAACTCTTTCCAACGATTTCAAAGACTTAAAACACAAAATTATTTTCTGCCAGGGTATTGCAACTGGCGAATAGCTTGATAGAATGGCGCCCGCTTCACAGGGAACACCACTCAGGTGGCAGAACTGGAAGCAGTGTCAAAGTAGCTAAGTTTCAGATTTGATTGAAAAAATTTGAAAAAAAGCTTGACACTAGGACGGCAGACAAATAGAATGCTGGCCACATCTGGAGGGATTCCCGAGCGGTCAAAGGGGACGGACTGTAAATCCGTTGCGAGAGCTTCGAAGGTTCGAATCCTTCTCCCTCCACCAGTTTTAGCGAGAGCCGCAAGCTCCGCGGGTATAGTTTAGTGGTAGAACCTCAGCCTTCCAAGCTGATGATGCGGGTTCGATTCCCGCTACCCGCTCCAAGTTTGCTGGATTTTGCACAAAATGTTTCGCTCTTGTAGCTCAGTTGGTAGAGCACACCCTTGGTAAGGGTGAGGTCAGCGGTTCAAGTCCGCTCAAGAGCTCCATATAAACAAGGCAGATATGAAAATATCTGCCTTTGTTTTATCAGCGCAAGACTATTTCTTCTGCGGAGGATTGTATCGATGGCTAAGGAAAAGTTTGATCGTTCCCTTCCCCACGTTAACGTCGGCACTATCGGCCACGTTGACCACGGTAAGACCACTCTGACCGCAGCTCTGACTCGCGTCTGCTCCGAAGTTTTCGGTTCGGCAGTCGTTGAGTTCGACAAGATCGACTCGGCTCCGGAAGAAAAAGCGCGCGGTATCACCATCAACACCGCTCACGTCGAGTACAACTCGAACATTCGTCACTACGCTCACGTTGACTGCCCAGGTCACGCTGACTACGTGAAGAACATGATCACCGGTGCTGCCCAGATGGACGGCGCGATCCTGGTTTGCTCGGCCGCCGATGGTCCGATGCCACAAACCCGTGAGCACATCCTGCTGTCCCGTCAGGTAGGCGTACCTTACATCGTGGTCTTCCTGAACAAGGCTGACCTGGTAGACGACGCCGAGCTGCTGGAGCTGGTCGAGATGGAAGTTCGCGACCTGCTGTCCACCTACGACTTCCCAGGCGACGACACCCCGATCATCATCGGTTCGGCTCGTATGGCCCTGGAAGGCAAAGACGACAACGAAATGGGTACTACCGCTGTCAAGAAGCTGGTAGAAACTCTGGATGCCTACATCCCTGAGCCAGTTCGTGCCGTTGACCAGCCGTTCCTGATGCCGATCGAAGACGTATTCTCGATCTCGGGTCGTGGTACCGTTGTTACCGGTCGTATCGAGCGTGGTATCGTCCGCGTTCAGGATCCGCTGGAAATCGTTGGTCTGCGTGACACCACCACCACCACCTGCACCGGTGTTGAGATGTTCCGCAAGCTGCTGGACGAAGGCCGTGCTGGCGAGAACTGCGGCGTTCTGCTGCGTGGTACCAAGCGTGACG
Organism: Pseudomonas sp. C5pp; assembly: GCF_000814065.1. Classification (NCBI taxonomy): domain Bacteria; kingdom Pseudomonadati; phylum Pseudomonadota; class Gammaproteobacteria; order Pseudomonadales; family Pseudomonadaceae; genus Pseudomonas; species Pseudomonas sp. C5pp. The sequence continues at coordinate 3,786 of NZ_JWLN01000029.1, forward strand.
ACGTTGAGCGTGGCCAGGTTCTGGTCAAGCCAGGTTCGGTCAAGCCGCACACCAAGTTCACCGCAGAAGTCTACGTTCTGTCGAAGGAAGAAGGCGGCCGTCACACTCCGTTCTTCAAAGGCTACCGTCCTCAGTTCTACTTCCGTACCACTGACGTGACCGGTAACTGCGAACTGCCGGAAGGCGTTGAAATGGTAATGCCAGGTGACAACATTCAGATGACTGTCACCCTGATCAAGACCATCGCAATGGAAGACGGTCTGCGCTTCGCTATCCGTGAAGGCGGTCGTACCGTCGGCGCCGGCGTCGTAGCAAAAATTATTGAATAAGTAGTTGATTTACTTGATCAGGCCGGTATAATGGCCGGCCTGATACAGCGTTACAGGTCAGTAGCTCAATTGGCAGAGCGACGGTCTCCAAAACCGTAGGTTGGGGGTTCGATTCCCTCCTGACCTGCCATTTCACCTCGGTGTGATGGCTTTCTTCTCACAGGATCCTCCTCGATGACTCCCAAAACTGAAGCCCAAGAATCGCGTTTTGATCTGTTCAAGTGGCTGGCTGTAGTGGCTTTGGTGGTTGTTGGTGTAGTGGGTAACCAGTATTACTCCGCCTCCCCGATTCTGTATCGCGTCCTTGCACTTCTCGTCCTGGCTGCTGTCGCGGGCTTTGTAGCTCTGCAGACTGCGAAGGGCAGGTCGTTCTTTGCGCTGGCGAAGGAAGCTCGTACCGAGATTCGTAAAGTCGTGTGGCCGACCCGCCAGGAAACCACCCAGACCACGCTGATTGTCGTGGCTGTCGTGCTGGTTATGGCACTGCTGTTGTGGGGTCTTGATTCCCTGCTCGGCTGGGCGGTCTCCTTGATCGTTGGCTAAAGGTGTCCCGTGGCTAAGCGTTGGTATGTTGTGCATGCTTACTCGGGTTACGAGAAGCATGTAATGCGCTCCCTGATCGAGCGCGTCAAGCTGGCTGGCATGGAAGACGGTTTCGGCGAGATCCTGGTCCCGACCGAAGAAGTCGTCGAAATGCGCAACGGCCAGAAGCGCAAGAGTGAGCGTAAATTCTTCCCTGGCTATGTACTGGTCCAGATGGAGATGAACGAAGGGACTTGGCACTTGGTCAAGGATACCCCTCGTGTGATGGGCTTTATTGGTGGCACCGCAGACAAGCCTGCGCCGATCACCGATAAAGAAGCGGAGGCTATCCTGCGTCGCGTTGCCGACGGTAGCGACAAGCCGAAGCCGAAGACGCTGTTCGAGCCGGGTGAAGTGGTTCGAGTCATTGACGGTCCGTTCGCTGACTTCAATGGTAGTGTCGAAGAGGTTAACTACGAAAAGAGTCGCCTGCAGGTAGCGGTGCTCATTTTCGGTCGCTCTACTCCGGTGGAGCTCGAGTTCAGCCAGGTCGAAAAGGTCTAGGCGGACGAAGCATCCCATACCCCGCAGCCCTGTGTGCTGCGGGGTTTTGTCGTCACTGGGATAAAACGCAAGTCATCCGGGGAGCCAACAGGCGTTCGTACCCGATTTTGGAGTAGCTCATGGCTAAGAAGATTCAGGCTTACATCAAGCTGCAAGTTAAGGCCGGCCAGGCCAACCCAAGCCCACCCGTTGGTCCAGCACTGGGTCAACACGGTGTGAACATCATGGAATTCTGCAAGGCCTTCAACGCCCGTACCCAGGGTCAAGAAGCCGGCCTGCCGACTCCTGTGATCATCACTGTCTACAGCGACCGTAGCTTCACCTTCGAGACCAAGAGCACCCCTGCCTCGGTTCTGCTGAAGAAAGCTGCTGGCCTGACCAGTGGTTCGGCTCGCCCGAACACCGTTAAAGTCGGTACCGTTACCCGTGCTCAGCTGGAAGACATCGCCAAAGCTAAACAGGCTGATCTGACTGCCGCTGACCTGGACGCTGCTGTACGCACCATCGCTGGCTCTGCCCGCAGCATGGGCCTGAACGTGGAGGGTGTGTAATGGCTAAGCTGACCAAACGCCAAAAGGCAATCGCCGAGAAAATCGAAGCAGGCAAGGCCTACAACTTCGAAGAAGCGGCCACTCTGCTGGCTTCGCTGCCGGCTGCCAAGTTCGTAGAGTCCTACGACATCGCCGTTAACCTTGGTGTTGACCCGCGTAAATCCGACCAGGTCGTACGTAGCGCTACCGTGCTGCCACACGGCACTGGCAAGACCGTTCGCGTTGCTGTCTTCACCCAGGGTCCAGCTGCTGAAGCCGCTCTGGCTGCCGGCGCTGACCGCGTAGGTATGGACGATCTGGCTGCCGAAATGAAAGGCGGCGACCTGAACTATGACGTCGTCATCGCATCGCCTGATGCCATGCGCGTTGTAGGTCAACTGGGTCAGGTTCTGGGTCCTCGCGGCCTGATGCCTAACCCGAAAGTTGGTACCGTGACCCCAGACGTAGCCGGCGCCGTCAAGAACGCCAAGGCTGGTCAGGTTCGCTACCGTACCGACAAGAACGGTATCATCCACACCTCCGTTGGCAAGGTCGGCTTCGAAGCTGGCAAGCTGAAGGAAAACGTTGAAGCCCTGATCGCTGATCTGAAGCGTATCAAGCCAGCTTCCTCGAAAGGTATCTACGTCAAGCGCGTTACCCTGAGCACCACCATGGGCCCAGGTCTGGTCATCGATCAGAGCTCGCTGAACGTGTAAGAACATGGTGGCGCGACCTGTCGCGCCACCAGCAAAAATTGGGGTCCCTGCCTGGCGGGGGCTATCCAAGACCGTAGGCGGCGCAAGCCTTAAAATACCAGCCCACGCAGATGGTGCTCCCGATTCGTTACCGAATCAGACACCAAAACGACATCCGGCTTCGGCCAGATGAAACGGTAAAAACCAGGAGTAAACCCGTGGCAATTAAACTCGAAGACAAGAAGGCCATCGTCGCTGAAGTCAACGAGGCTGCCAAAGTCGCTCTGTCCGCTGTCGTGGCTGATGCCCGTGGTGTGACTGTAGGCGCAATGACCGGACTCCGTAAAGAGGCCCGCGAAGCTGGCGTATACGTACGTGTCGTACGTAACACCCTGCTGAAGCGCGCTGTTGAAGGCACCGAATTCTCGATCCTCAACGACGCGTTCAAAGGCCCGACCCTGATTGCTTTCTCCAACGAACACCCGGGCGCTGCTGCTCGTCTGTTCAAAGAGTTCGCCAAGGGTCAGGACAAGTTCGAGATCAAGGCAGCTGCGTTCGACGGCAAGTTCCTTGCCGCTAACCAGATCGACGTGCTGGCAACCCTGCCAACTCGCGACGAGGCTATCGCACAGCTGATGAGCGTAATCCAAGGTGCAACCAGCAAGCTGGCTCGTACCCTGGCAGCTCTGCGCGACCAGAAAGAAGCTGCTGCTGCCTAAGGCACGCGCAACTCTTTCAAAATCATACGTTTAATTTGATGGCTGCGTAGGCTGTCACCCCAATACAGGATTTAAGTCATGTCTCTGACTAACGAACAAATCATCGAAGCGATCGGCCAGAAAACTGTTCTGGAAATTGTTGAACTGATCAAAGCGATGGAAGAAACCTTCGGCGTTACCGCTGCTGCCGCTGTTGCTGCTGGCCCAGCTGCTGGCGCTGCTGCCGCTGTTGAAGAGCAGACCGAGTTCAACGTCGTTCTGACCGAAGCTGGCGACAAGAAAGTAAACGTGATCAAGGCCGTTCGTGAACTGACCGGTCTGGGCCTGAAAGAAGCCAAAGAGAAAGTCGACGGCGCTCCTCAGGTTATCGCTGAAGGCGTTTCGAAAGAAGCCGCTGAAGACGCGAAGAAGAAGCTGGAAGAAGCTGGCGCTAAAGTCGAGCTGAAGTAATCTCGACCTTGCGACTCCAGTCCGAGCGTTGAGCGAAGGGCTGATGGCTGGTGGCTTATGCCACCGGCCTTTTTCCGTTATTGGTGGCCGGTCAGGCCGGCCCCGATAACAAGCTGCAAGACACCCATGTGGGTGGCGCAAACCAAGGGGTTTGCACGATTTTCTGGCTGCTCCCGCCGGGAGAAGCCAAACAAGCAGGTGACCAAGCTGGGGAACGCTGATGGCTTACTCATACACTGAGAAAAAACGTATCCGCAAGGACTTTAGCAAGTTGCCGGACGTCATGGATGTGCCTTACCTCCTGGCCATCCAGCTGGATTCGTATCGCGAATTCCTGCAAGCGGGAGCATCCAAGGATCAGTTCCGCGACGTCGGCCTGCACGCGGCCTTCAAATCGGTATTCCCGATCATCAGCTACTCCGGCAATGCTGCCCTGGAGTACGTAGGCTATCGCCTGGGCGAGCCCGCCTTCGATGTGAAGGAATGTGTCCTGCGTGGCGTGACCTTTGCGGTCCCACTGCGGGTCAAGGTGCGCCTGATCATCTTCGACAAGGAATCGTCGAACAAAGCGATCAAGGACATCAAAGAGCAAGAAGTCTACATGGGTGAAATCCCCCTGATGACTGAGAACGGTACCTTCGTTATCAACGGTACCGAGCGTGTGATCGTTTCCCAGCTGCACCGTTCGCCTGGTGTGTTCTTCGACCACGACCGTGGCAAGACTCACAGCTCCGGCAAGCTGCTGTACTCCGCTCGCATCATCCCTTACCGCGGCTCCTGGCTGGACTTCGAGTTCGACCCGAAGGACTGCGTGTTCGTACGTATCGACCGTCGCCGCAAACTGCCGGCCTCGGTGCTGCTGCGTGCCCTGGGTTACAGCACTGAAGAAGTGCTGAACACCTTCTACACCACCAACGTGTTCCACATTTCCGGCGAGAAACTCAGCCTGGAACTGGTACCGCAGCGTCTGCGTGGTGAGGTTGCAGTCATGGATATCCATGACGAAACCGGCAAAGTCATCGTCGAGCAGGGCCGCCGTATTACCGCGCGCCACATCAACCAGCTCGAGAAGGCCGGCGTCAAGCAGCTGGACGTTCCTATGGAATACGTCCTGGGCCGCACTACCGCCAAGGCCATCGTGCATCCGGCTACCGGCGAGATCCTGGCCGAATGCAACACCGAGATGACCACCGAACTGCTGATCAAGGTCGCCAAGGCACAGGTTGTCCGTATCGAGACCCTGTACACCAACGACATCGATTGCGGTCCGTTCATCTCCGACACCCTGAAGATCGACACCACCAGCAACCAGCTGGAAGCCCTGGTCGAGATCTACCGCATGATGCGTCCTGGCGAGCCGCCAACCAAGGATGCTGCCGAGACCCTGTTCAACAACCTGTTCTTCAGCGCCGAGCGTTACGACCTGTCCGCCGTTGGCCGCATGAAGTTCAACCGTCGTATCGGTCGTACCGAGATCGAAGGTTCGGGCGTGCTGAGCAAGGAAGATATCGTCGAGGTTCTGAAGACCTTGGTCGACATCCGTAACGGCAAAGGCATCGTCGACGACATCGACCACCTGGGTAACCGTCGTGTACGTTGCGTCGGCGAGATGGCCGAGAACCAGTTCCGCGTTGGCCTGGTGCGTGTCGAGCGCGCGGTCAAGGAACGCCTGTCGATGGCGGAAAGCGAAGGCCTGATGCCGCAAGACCTGATCAACGCCAAGCCGGTTGCGGCGGCGGTGAAAGAGTTCTTCGGTTCCAGCCAGCTGTCCCAGTTCATGGACCAGAACAACCCACTCTCCGAGATTACCCACAAGCGCCGCGTCTCCGCACTCGGCCCAGGTGGTCTGACCCGTGAGCGTGCCGGCTTCGAAGTCCGTGACGTACACCCGACCCACTACGGCCGTGTGTGCCCGATCGAGACCCCTGAAGGTCCGAACATCGGCCTGATCAACTCCCTGGCTGCCTATGCCCGCACCAACCAGTACGGCTTCCTGGAAAGCCCGTACCGCGTGGTGAAGGAAGGCGTGGTCAGCGACGACATCGTGTTCCTGTCGGCCATTGAAGAAGCGGATCACGTCATCGCCCAGGCTTCGGCCGCGATGAACGAGAAGAAGCAACTGATCGATGAGCTGGTAGCTGTTCGTCACCTGAACGAATTCACCGTCAAGGCGCCGGAAGACGTCACCCTGATGGACGTTTCGCCGAAGCAGGTTGTTTCCGTCGCTGCGTCGCTGATTCCGTTCCTCGAGCACGACGACGCCAACCGTGCATTGATGGGTTCCAACATGCAGCGTCAGGCTGTACCGACCCTGCGCGCCGACAAGCCGCTGGTAGGTACCGGCATGGAGCGCAACGTTGCCCGTGACTCCGGTGTCTGCGTGGTTGCTCGCCGCGGTGGCGTGATCGACTCGGTCGACGCCAGCCGTATCGTTGTCCGCGTTGCTGACGACGAAGTTGAAACCGGCGAAGCAGGTGTGGATATCTACAACCTGACCAAGTACACCCGTTCGAACCAGAACACCTGCATCAACCAGCGTCCGCTGGTGAGCAAGGGTGACAAGGTTCAGCGTGGCGACATCATGGCCGACGGCCCGTCCACCGACATGGGTGAACTGGCACTGGGTCAGAACATGCGCATCGCGTTCATGGCGTGGAACGGCTTCAACTTCGAAGACTCCATCTGCCTGTCCGAGCGTGTGGTTCAGGAAGATCGCTTCACCACCATCCACATCCAGGAACTGACCTGTGTGGCGCGTGACACCAAGCTTGGCCCAGAGGAAATCACTGCGGACATCCCGAACGTGGGTGAAGCCGCACTGAACAAGCTGGACGAAGCCGGTATCGTCTACGTGGGTGCCGAAGTCGGCGCTGGCGACATCCTGGTCGGCAAGGTAACGCCAAAAGGCGAAACCCAGCTGACTCCGGAAGAAAAACTGCTGCGCGCAATCTTCGGTGAGAAGGCCAGCGACGTTAAGGACACCTCCCTGCGCGTGCCAACCGGCACCAAGGGTACCGTCATCGACGTACAGGTCTTCACCCGTGATGGCGTCGAGCGCGACAGCCGCGCCCTGGCCATCGAGAAGATGCAGCTGGACGAGATCCGCAAGGACCTCAACGAAGAGTTCCGCATCGTCGAAGGTGCAACCTTCGAGCGTCTGCGTTCTGCTCTGAACGGCCAGGTGGTCGACGGTGGCGCGGGCCTGAAGAAGGGCACCGTGATCACTGACGAAGTGCTGGATGGTCTGGAGCACGGGCAGTGGTTCAAACTGCGCATGGCCGAAGATGCACTGAACGAGCAGCTGGAAAAGGCTCAGCAGTACATCGTCGATCGTCGCCGTCTGCTGGACGACAAGTTCGAAGACAAGAAGCGCAAGCTGCAGCAGGGTGATGACCTGGCACCGGGCGTACTGAAGATCGTCAAGGTTTACCTGGCAATCCGCCGTCGCATCCAGCCGGGTGACAAGATGGCCGGTCGTCACGGTAACAAGGGTGTCGTCTCGGTAATCATGCCGGTCGAAGACATGCCGCACGACGCCAACGGTACTCCGGTCGATGTCGTACTGAACCCGCTGGGTGTACCTTCGCGTATGAACGTCGGTCAGATCCTCGAAACCCACCTGGGCCTGGCGGCCAAGGGTCTGGGCGAGAAGATCGACCGCATGATCGAAGAGCAGCGCAAGGCCGCTGAACTGCGCGTGTTCCTGACCGAGGTCTACAACGAGATTGGCGGTCGTCAGGAAAACCTGGACGAGTTCACCGACGAAGAGATCCTGGCCCTGGCCCACAACCTGAAGAAGGGCGTGCCGATGGCTACCCCGGTCTTCGACGGTGCCAAGGAGCGCGAGATCAAGGCCATGCTGAAGCTGGCCGACCTGCCAGAGAGCGGCCAGATGGTGCTGTTCGATGGCCGTACCGGCAACAAGTTCGAGCGTCCTGTGACCGTTGGTTACATGTACATGCTCAAGCTGAACCACTTGGTGGACGACAAGATGCACGCGCGTTCCACTGGTTCCTACAGCCTGGTTACCCAGCAGCCGCTGGGTGGTAAGGCGCAGTTCGGTGGTCAGCGTTTCGGGGAGATGGAAGTGTGGGCGCTGGAAGCATACGGCGCGGCATACACCCTGCAAGAAATGCTCACAGTGAAGTCGGACGACGTGAACGGCCGTACCAAGATGTACAAGAACATCGTGGATGGCGATCACCGTATGGAGCCGGGCATGCCCGAGTCCTTCAACGTGTTGATCAAAGAGATCCGTTCGCTCGGTATCGATATCGATCTGGAAACCGAATAACACGTGACGCGAAGGGGAGTGGGGCAGGTAATGCCCGCTCCCTGCTCCGCCAGGAGGAAAGGCCTTGAAAGACCTACTGAATTTGCTGAAAAACCAGGGTCAAGTCGAAGAGTTCGACGCCATCCGCATCGGTCTGGCGTCGCCTGAAATGATCCGTTCGTGGTCGTTCGGTGAAGTTAAGAAGCCGGAAACCATCAACTACCGTACGTTCAAGCCTGAGCGTGACGGCCTGTTCTGCGCCAAGATCTTTGGCCCAGTCAAGGACTACGAGTGCCTGTGCGGCAAGTACAAGCGCCTCAAGCACCGCGGCGTGATCTGCGAGAAGTGCGGCGTTGAAGTTGCCCTGGCAAAAGTTCGTCGTGAGCGCATGGCGCACATCGAACTGGCCTCGCCGGTTGCCCACATCTGGTTCCTGAAGTCGCTGCCGTCCCGTATCGGCCTGCTGATGGACATGACCCTGCGTGACATCGAGCGCGTGCTCTACTTCGAGAGCTACGTCGTTATCGACCCGGGCATGACCACGCTGGAAAAAGGCCAGCTGCTGAACGACGAGCAGTACTTCGAAGCGCTGGAAGAGTTCGGTGATGACTTCGACGCCCGCATGGGTGCCGAGGCTGTCCGCGAACTGCTGCACGCTATCGACCTGGAACACGAGATCGGTCGCCTGCGCGAAGAGATTCCGCAGACCAACTCGGAAACCAAGATCAAGAAGCTGTCCAAGCGCCTGAAGCTGATGGAAGCGTTCCAGGGTTCGGGCAACCTGCCTGAGTGGATGGTCCTGACCGTCCTGCCAGTGCTGCCGCCGGACCTGCGTCCGCTGGTACCGCTGGATGGCGGCCGCTTCGCGACCTCCGACCTGAACGACCTGTATCGTCGGGTGATCAACCGTAACAACCGTCTGAAGCGCCTGCTGGATCTGTCGGCGCCGGACATCATCGTGCGCAACGAAAAGCGCATGCTGCAGGAGGCGGTCGACGCCCTGCTGGACAACGGCCGTCGCGGTCGCGCCATCACTGGCTCGAACAAGCGTCCGCTGAAGTCCCTGGCCGATATGATCAAAGGTAAGCAAGGTCGCTTCCGTCAGAACCTGCTCGGTAAGCGTGTGGACTACTCCGGCCGTTCGGTAATTACCGTAGGCCCGACCCTGCGTCTGCACCAGTGCGGTCTGCCGAAAAAGATGGCTCTCGAGCTGTTCAAGCCGTTCATTTTCGGCAAGCTGGAAATGCGTGGTCTGGCGACCACCATCAAGGCTGCCAAGAAGATGGTCGAGCGTGAGCTGCCAGAGGTGTGGGACGTGCTCGCCGAGGTGATCCGCGAACACCCCGTGCTGCTCAACCGCGCACCGACCCTGCACCGTCTGGGTATCCAGGCATTTGAACCGGTTCTGATCGAAGGCAAGGCTATTCAGCTGCACCCGCTGGTCTGTGCCGCGTACAACGCCGACTTCGACGGTGACCAGATGGCCGTTCACGTGCCGCTGACCCTGGAAGCCCAGCTCGAAGCGCGCGCGCTGATGATGTCGACCAACAACATCCTGTCGCCAGCCAACGGTGAGCCAATCATCGTTCCGTCGCAGGACGTGGTACTGGGTCTGTACTACATGACCCGTGAAGCCATCAACGCCAAGGGCGAAGGTCGCGTATTCGCCGACCTGCAGGAAGTCGACCGCGTATTCCGCGCCGGCGAGGCTGCCCTGCACGCGAAAATCAAGGTTCGTATCAACGAAACCGTGAAAGAGCGTGACGGCTCCGTGGTCAAGAACACCCGCATCGTCGACACCACCGTCGGCCGTGCGCTGCTGTTCCAGGTCGTACCGGCAGGCCTGCCTTACGACGTGGTCAACCAGCCGATGAAGAAAAAGGCGATCTCCAAGCTGATCAACCAGTGCTACCGCGTGGTTGGTCTGAAAGAGACCGTTATCTTCGCTGACCAGCTGATGTACACCGGTTTCGCTTACTCGACCATTTCCGGCGTTTCGATCGGTGTTAACGACTTCGTTATCCCGGACGAGAAAGCACGCATCATCGGTACCGCTACCGACGAAGTGAAGGAAATCGAGAGCCAGTACGCCTCCGGTCTGGTAACCCAGGGCGAGAAGTACAACAAGGTCATCGACCTGTGGTCGAAGGCGAACGACGAAGTGTCCAAGGCGATGATGGCCAACCTCTCGAAAGAGAAGGTCATCGATCGCGAAGGCAAGGAAGTCGAGCAAGAGTCCTTCAACTCGATGTACATGATGGCTGACTCCGGTGCGCGGGGTTCCGCAGCCCAGATCCGTCAGCTGGCCGGTATGCGTGGCCTGATGGCCAAGCCGGACGGCTCCATCATCGAGACGCCGATCACTGCGAACTTCCGTGAAGGTCTGAGCGTTCTGCAGTACTTCATTTCGACCCACGGTGCTCGTAAGGGTCTGGCGGATACCGCACTGAAGACCGCCAACTCCGGTTACCTGACTCGTCGTCTGGTAGACGTTGCCCAGGATCTGGTTGTTACCGAGATCGACTGCGGCACCGACCAGGGCCTGCTGATGACCCCGCACATCGAAGGCGGCGACGTTGTAGAACCGCTGGGTGAGCGTGTGCTGGGTCGTGTCATCGCCCGTGACGTGTTCAAGCCAGGCACCGAGGACGTCATCGTTCCGGCCGGTACCCTGGTCGACGAGAAGTGGGTCGAATTCATCGAGCTGAACAGCATCGACGAAGTGGTCGTGCGTTCGCCGATCAACTGCGAAACCCGCTACGGCATCTGCGCCAAGTGCTACGGTCGTGACCTGGCTCGCGGTCACCAGGTGAACATCGGTGAAGCTGTCGGCGTTATCGCTGCGCAGTCGATCGGTGAGCCGGGTACCCAGCTGACCATGCGTACGTTCCACATCGGTGGTGCTGCAAGCCGTACCTCGGCTGCCGACAGCGTCCAGGTGAAGAACGGCGGTATGGTGCGTCTGCACAACCTGAAGCAGGTAGAACGTGCCGATGGCAACCTGGTTGCCGTATCGCGTTCGGGCGAGTTGGCCATTGCCGACGAGTTCGGTCGTGAGCGTGAGCGCTACAAGCTGCCTTATGGTGCGGTAATTTCGGTCAAGGAAGGTGAAAAGGTCGAAGCTGGCGCTATCGTCGCCAAGTGGGACCCGCACACCCACCCGATCGTTACCGAACTGAAAGGTACCGTGACCTTCGTTGGCATGGAAGAAGGCATCACCATCAAGCGTCAGACTGACGAATTGACGGGTTTGACCAACATTGAAGTACTGGACGTCAAGGATCGCCCTGCCGCTGGCAAGGAAATCCGTCCTGCTATCAAGATGGTCGACGCTTCTGGCAAGGATCTGTACCTGCCAGGTACCGACGTACCTGCCCAGTACTTCCTGCCGGCCAACGCCCTCGTCGGCGTGGCTGACGGTGCCCAGATCGGTGTTGGTGACGTTATCGCGCGTATCCCGCAAGAAACGTCGAAGACCCGTGACATCACCGGTGGTCTGCCGCGCGTTGCCGACCTGTTCGAAGCGCGCCGTCCGAAAGAGGCCTCGATTCTGGCTGAAGTCAGCGGCACCATCGCGTTCGGCAAGGAGACCAAGGGCAAGCGTCGTCTGGTCATCACCCCGACCGACGGTAGCGATCCGTACGAAGAGCTGATTCCGAAGTGGCGCCACCTGAACGTCTTCGAAGGCGAACAGGTAAACCGCGGCGAAGTTATCTCCGACGGCCCGAGCGATCCGCACGACATCCTGCGTCTGCTGGGTGTGAGTGCGCTGGCGAAGTACATCGTCAACGAGATCCAGGACGTTTACCGTCTGCAAGGCGTTAAGATCAACGACAAGCACATCGAGACCATCCTGCGTCAGATGCTGCGCAAGGTCGAGATCACCGAGTCGGGTGACTCCAGCTTCATCAAGGGCGACCAGATGGAACTGACCCAGGTACTGGTAGAGAACGAGCGTCTCGCCAGCGAGGACAAGTTCATCTCCAAGTTCTCCCGCGTGCTGCTGGGTATCACCAAGGCCTCGCTGTCGACCGAGTCGTTCATCTCCGCGGCTTCCTTCCAGGAAACCACCCGCGTACTGACCGAAGCGGCGGTAACCGGCAAGCGCGACTACCTGCGCGGCCTGAAAGAGAACGTGGTCGTGGGTCGTCTGATTCCGGCCGGTACTGGTCTGGCCTACCACAGCGAGCGTAAGCGTCGCCGTGATGCCGACAAGCCGCTGCGTGTGAGCGCCAGTGAGGTAGAAGCCGCACTGACCGAAGCGCTGAACTCCAGCGGTAACTAAGTACAGGGCAGGGCCCCGGCAAGCCCCGAGCGATCAGCGGCGACATGAAATGTTGCCGATGATCGGGCGGGGAGGGCCGGGGCCTCGTCTTGACTGGGTGCAAGATCCTCTTTAGACTTTTGTACCCTTAAATTTGGTGAGGCTCCGTCTCGCCAATTTTTGGCTTTCTTGCAAGACAATAGCGTCGCAAGACAATCAGTGGAGCTAGTAGATGGCAACTATCAACCAGCTGGTACGTCAGCCGCGTAAGCGTACCGTCGAGAAATCCGACGTACCTGCGCTGCAGAACTGCCCGCAGCGTCGTGGCGTGTGCACCCGCGTGTACACCACCACGCCGAAAAAACCTAACTCGGCACTGCGTAAAGTATGCCGTGTGCGTCTGACCAACGGTTTCGAGGTTTCCTCGTACATCGGTGGTGAAGGCCACAACCTGCAAGAGCACAGCGTCGTCCTGATCCGTGGCGGCCGTGTAAAAGACTTGCCAGGTGTTCGTTACCACACCGTTCGCGGCTCTCTGGATACTTCGGGCGTTAAAGGCCGTAACCAGGGTCGTTCGAAGTACGGTACCAAGCGTCCGAAGTAATCGGCCGTTTGCAGACATCCATTTATTTGAGTCGATAAGAGTAAGGTCGGGCAGGGGTCGAAAGACCTGGTCCCGGGCTAACCTGAAGACCGTTTGAGGGCTTATCATGCCAAGACGTCGTGTAGCAGCAAAACGTGAGATCCTTGACGATCCGAAGTACGGATCCCAGATTCTCGCCAAGTTCATGAACCACGTGATGGAAAGCGGCAAGAAGGCCGTAGCCGAGCGCATCGTTTACGGTGCCCTGGATACCGTCAAAGCACGCAAGAACAGCGATCCCCTGGAAATCTTCGAGAAAGCTCTCGACGCCATCGCTCCGCTGGTCGAAGTTAAGTCCCGCCGTGTTGGCGGTGCCACTTACCAGGTTCCGGTTGAAGTTCGTCCGTCCCGTCGTAACGCTCTGGCAATGCGCTGGCTCGTAGACTACGCCCGCAAGCGCGGCGAGAAGTCGATGGCCCTGCGCCTGGCCGGCGAACTGCTGGATGCTGCTGAAGGCAAGGGTGCTGCAGTCAAGAAGCGTGAAGACGTGCACCGTATGGCCGAGGCCAACAAAGCGTTCTCGCACTACCGCTTCTAATTCAAGCATCAATCATTTTGCGAGGGCTTTATGGCTCGTACTACAGCAATTAACCGCTACCGTAACATCGGTATCTGCGCCCACGTTGACGCGGGCAAGACTACCACTACCGAGCGGATCCTGTTCTACACAGGTCTGAGCCACAAAATGGGCGAGGTGCACGACGGCGCCGCGACCACCGACTGGATGGTGCAGGAGCAGGAGCGCGGTATCACCATTACCTCCGCTGCCGTTACCACCTTCTGGAAAGGTTCCCGTGGTCAGTACGACAACTACCGCGTAAACGTCATCGATACCCCCGGCCACGTTGACTTCACCATTGAAGTAGAGCGTTCGCTGCGTGTACTCGACGGCGCGGTCGTTGTGTTCTGCGGTACCTCCGGCGTTGAGCCGCAGTCCGAAACCGTATGGCGTCAGGCCAACAAGTACGGCGTTCCACGTGTTGTCTACGTGAACAAGATGGACCGTGCTGGTGCCAACTTCCTGCGCGTTGTCGGTCAGATCAAGAACCGCCTGGGTCACACCCCGGTTCCGGTCCAGCTGGCTATCGGTGCAGAAGACGACTTCCAGGGTCAGGTCGACCTGATCAAGATGAAAGCCATCTACTGGAACGAAGACGACAAGGGCACCACCTACCGCGAAGAAGAAATTCCAGCGGACATGGTCGACCTGGCTAACGAATGGCGCCACAACATGGTTGAAGCCGCCGCCGAAGCCAGCGAAGAGCTGATGAACAAGTACCTTGAAGAAGGTGAGCTGACCGTCGAAGAAATCAAGGCAGGCCTGCGCGCGCGCACCCTGGCCAGCGAGATCGTTCCGGCTGTCTGCGGTTCGTCGTTCAAGAACAAGGGCGTTCCCCTGGTTCTCGACGCCGTTATCGACTACCTGCCTGCTCCGACCGAAATTCCTGCGATCAAGGGTATCCACCCTGATCTGGCCGAAGTGCCGAAGGATGAAGTCACCCCAGAGCAGTACGACGAGCGTCATGCTGACGACGATGAGCCGTTCTCGGCTCTGGCGTTCAAGATTGCCACCGACCCGTTCGTTGGTACTCTGACCTTCGTTCGCGTTTACTCGGGCTTCCTGACCTCCGGTGACTCCGTCATCAACTCGGTCAAGGGCAAGAAAGAGCGCGTTGGTCGTATGGTGCAGATGCACGCCAACCAGCGTGAAGAGATCAAGGAAGTGCGTGCGGGCGATATCGCCGCTCTGATCGGCATGAAGGACGTCACCACTGGTGACACCCTGTGCAACGCCGACAAGCCGATCATCCTCGAACGTATGGACTTCCCGGAGCCTGTGATTTCGCTCTCCGTAGAGCCGAAAACCAAGGCTGACCAGGAGAAGATGGGTATCGCACTGGGCAAGCTGGCCCAGGAAGACCCGTCGTTCCGCGTCAAGACCGACGAAGAAACTGGTCAGACCATCATCTCCGGTATGGGTGAGCTGCACCTGGACATCCTCGTTGACCGCATGAAGCGCGAGTTCAACGTCGAAGCCAACATCGGCAAGCCGCAGGTTTCGTACCGCGAGAAGATCACCAAGTCCAACGTCGAGATCGAAGGCAAGTTCGTTCGTCAGTCGGGCGGTCGTGGTCAGTTCGGTCACTGCTGGATCCGTTTCTCGGAGCCGGATCAGGACGACAAGGGCAACATCACCGAAGGTCTGGTGTTTGCCAACGAAGTCGTTGGTGGTGTGATTCCTAAGGAATACATCCCTGCGATCCAGAAGGGTATCGAAGAGCAGATGAAGAACGGCGTTGTTGCCGGCTATCCTCTGATCGGCCTGAAGGCCGCGGTATTCGACGGTTCGTACCACGACGTCGACTCCAACGAAATGGCGTTCAAGATCGCTGCTTCGATGGCAACCAAGCAACTGGCCCAGAAGGGCGGTGGCGTGGTTCTCGAGCCGATCATGAAGGTCGAAGTTGTAACCCCGGAAGACTACCTGGGTGACGTGATGGGTGACCTGAACCGTCGTCGTGGTCTGGTCCAGGGTATGGATGAGTCGGTCTCTGGCCGTGTCGTCCGCGCTGAAGTTCCGCTCGGAGAAATGTTCGGTTACGCAACCGACGTTCGTTCCATGTCTCAGGGTCGCGCAAGCTACTCCATGGAATTCTCCAAATACGCCGAAGCTCCGTCGAACATCGTCGAAGCACTCGTTAAAAAACAAGGCTAATCCCCTTTAGGCAAGAGGTTCACTGTCGTGGCTAAAGAAAAATTTGATCGTTCCCTTCCCCACGTTAACGTCGGCACCATCGGCCACGTTGACCACGGTAAGACCACTCTGACCGCAGCTCTGACTCGCGTCTGCTCCGAAGTTTTCGGTTCGGCAGTCGTTGAGTTCGACAAGATCGACTCGGCTCCGGAAGAAAAAGCGCGCGGTATCACCATCAACACCGCTCACGTCGAGTACAACTCGAACATTCGTCACTACGCTCACGTTGACTGCCCAGGTCACGCTGACTACGTGAAGAACATGATCACCGGTGCTGCCCAGATGGACGGCGCGATCCTGGTTTGCTCGGCCGCCGATGGTCCGATGCCACAAACCCGTGAGCACATCCTGCTGTCCCGTCAGGTAGGCGTACCTTACATCGTGGTCTTCCTGAACAAGGCTGACCTGGTAGACGACGCCGAGCTGCTGGAGCTGGTCGAGATGGAAGTTCGCGACCTGCTGTCCACCTACGACTTCCCAGGCGACGACACCCCGATCATCATCGGTTCGGCTCGTATGGCCCTGGAAGGCAAAGACGACAACGAAATGGGTACTACCGCTGTCAAGAAGCTGGTAGAAACTCTGGATGCCTACATCCCTGAGCCAGTTCGTGCCGTTGACCAGCCGTTCCTGATGCCGATCGAAGACGTATTCTCGATCTCGGGTCGTGGTACCGTTGTTACCGGTCGTATCGAGCGTGGTATCGTTCGCGTTCAGGATCCGCTGGAAATCGTTGGTCTGCGTGACACCACCACCACCACCTGCACCGGTGTTGAGATGTTCCGCAAGCTGCTGGATGAAGGCCGTGCTGGCGAGAACTGCGGCGTTCTGCT
Organism: Pseudomonas sp. C5pp; assembly: GCF_000814065.1. Taxonomy (NCBI): domain Bacteria; kingdom Pseudomonadati; phylum Pseudomonadota; class Gammaproteobacteria; order Pseudomonadales; family Pseudomonadaceae; genus Pseudomonas; species Pseudomonas sp. C5pp. The sequence continues at coordinate 20,363 of NZ_JWLN01000029.1, forward strand.
GCGTGGTACCAAGCGTGACGACGTTGAGCGTGGCCAGGTTCTGGTCAAGCCAGGTTCGGTCAAGCCGCACACCAAGTTCACCGCAGAAGTCTACGTTCTGTCGAAGGAAGAAGGCGGTCGTCACACTCCGTTCTTCAAAGGCTACCGTCCTCAGTTCTACTTCCGTACTACTGACGTGACCGGTAACTGCGAACTGCCGGAAGGCGTTGAAATGGTAATGCCAGGTGACAACATTCAGATGACTGTCACTCTGATCAAGACCATCGCAATGGAAGACGGTCTGCGCTTCGCTATCCGTGAAGGCGGTCGTACCGTCGGCGCTGGCGTCGTAGCCAAAATCATCGAGTAATCACTCGACCGATTGAAAAAACCCCCGCTCAGCGGGGGTTTTTTTTATTGGGTTGACACTAAATTGGGGCGTCTATAGAATCACGCCTCCTTTTAGCGGGCGTAGTGCGTCCGTTGGGAACAGCCTGGAGTCTGAAATCCAATGCAAAATCAGCAAATCCGTATCAGGTTGAAGGCTTTCGACCATCGCCTGATCGACCAATCCACCCAGGAAATCGTGGAAACCGCGAAACGTACTGGTGCACAAGTGCGTGGTCCAATTCCACTGCCTACCCGCAAAGAGCGTTTCACCGTTCTGGTCTCCCCGCACGTCAACAAAGACGCGCGTGACCAGTACGAGATCCGCACTCATAAGCGTGTTCTGGACATCGTCCAGCCAACGGATAAAACCGTTGACGCGCTGATGAAGCTTGATCTGGCGGCAGGTGTGGAAGTACAGATCAGCCTCGGCTAAGACTTCGGTCTGGTCGTGTAACGCTCTGAAATGGGCGGCCATAGCGGGTGAAAGCCCCGTACACTCATGAGGTTTACAACATGACTATTGGTGTAATCGGTCGCAAGTGCGGTATGACCCGCATTTTCACCGAAGAAGGTGTCTCCATTCCGGTCACGGTCATCGAGATCGAGCCGAATCGTGTCACCCAGTTCAAAACTGAAGAAACCGATGGCTACCGTGCAGTGCAAGTCACTGTCGGCGAGCGTCGTGCTTCGCGCGTGACTGCCGCTCAGGCAGGCCACTTCGCCAAGGCCAACGTTGCCGCTGGTCGCGGTGTCTGGGAGTTCCGTCTTGAAGAAGGCGATTTCCAGGCTGGCGATCTGATCAAAGCTGAACTCTTCACTGCAGGCCAGCTGGTAGACGTTACTGGTCAGTCCAAAGGTAAAGGCTTCGCCGGTACCATCAAGCGCTGGAACTTCCGTGGCCAGGACAACACCCACGGTAACTCCGTGTCGCACCGTGTCCCAGGTTCCATCGGCCAGTGCCAGACTCCTGGTCGTGTGTTCAAGGGCAAGAAAATGTCCGGTCACATGGGCGCCGAGCGCGTGACTGTTCAGTCCCTGGAAGTAGTTCGCGTAGACGCTGAACGCAACCTGCTGCTGGTCAAGGGTGCCGTTCCAGGCGCTACTGGCGGCGACGTGGTTGTACGTCCAGCTGTCAAGGCTCGCGGTTAAGGGGAAACTGACATGCAACTCAATGTAAATGACGCTCAGGCGATCGAAGTTTCCGAACTGACTTTCGGTGGCGAATTCAACGAGACGCTGGTACACCAAGCAGTCGTGGCCTACATGGCCGGCGGCCGTCAGGGCACCAAGCAGCAGAAGACCCGTTCCGACGTGGCTGGTGGCGGTAAGCGCCCATGGCGTCAGAAGGGTACTGGCCGTGCTCGTGCTGGTACCACTCGTGGTCCGATCTGGCGTGGCGGTGGTGTAACCTTCGCAGCTCGCCCTCAAGATCACTCGCAGAAGCTCAACAAGAAGATGTACCGCGCAGCCCTGCGCTCCATCCTCGCTGAGCTGGTGCGTAGCGACCGTCTGGTCGTGGTTCAGGACTTCGCTGTTGAAGCACCGAAAACCAAAGATCTGCTGAACAAGCTGAACGGCATGGGTCTGAACGACGTACTGATCGTTTCCGACGCTGTTGATCAGAACCTGTACCTGGCTGCTCGCAACCTGCCGCACGTCGATGTACGTGACGTACAAGGTTCCGACCCGGTCAGTCTGATCGCATACGAGAAAGTGTTGATCACTGTCTCGGCCGTGAAGAAATTCGAGGAGCTGCTGGGATGAACCAGGAACGCGTATTCAAAGTCCTCCTTGGCCCGCACGTTTCCGAGAAGGCTACCGTTCTGGCTGAGAAAAAAGGCCAGTTCGTATTCAAGGTTGCTACCGATGCAACCAAGCTGGAAATCAAGAAAGCTGTCGAAGGCCTGTTCAACGTAAAAGTTGAAAACGTGTCGACTGTTAACGTTCTGGGTAAAACCAAGCGTACCGCACGTGGTCTGGGCAAGCGTAATGACTGGAAGAAGGCGATCGTCTCCCTTCAGCCAGGCCAAGATCTCGATTTCAGCAGCAGTGCTGAGTAAGGAAGGGGTGCATCATGGCAATCGTTAAATGCAAACCGACTTCCCCTGGCCGCCGTTTCGTGGTCAAGGTGGTCAACCAGGAGCTGCACAAAGGCGCTCCTCACGCACCGCTGATCGAGAAAAAATCGAAGTCTGGTGGTCGTAACAACAATGGCCGCATCACCACTCGTCACGTTGGTGGTGGTCATAAGCAGCATTACCGTCTGGTCGACTTCCGTCGCAACGACAAAGATGGCATCCCAGCCACTGTCGAGCGTATCGAATACGACCCGAACCGTACTGCTCACATCGCCCTGCTGTGCTACGCAGACGGTGAGCGTCGCTACATCATCGCCCCTAAAGGCGTGAGCGCTGGTGACCAGCTGATCGCAGGTGCCCTGGCCCCAATCAAGGCCGGTAACTCCCTGCAGCTGCGCAATATCCCAGTAGGTAGCACCATTCACGGCATCGAACTGAAGCCGGGTAAAGGTGCTCAGATCGCTCGTTCCGCTGGTGCTTCGGCTCAGCTGATCGCTCGTGAAGGCGTCTACGTGACTCTGCGTCTGCGTTCCGGTGAGATGCGTAAAGTACTGGCTGAGTGCCGTGCGACCCTGGGCGAAGTCTCGAACTCCGAGCACAGCCTGCGTTCGCTGGGTAAAGCTGGTGCCAAACGCTGGCGCGGCGTTCGCCCAACCGTTCGTGGTGTTGCCATGAACCCGGTTGACCACCCACATGGTGGTGGTGAAGGTCGTACCTCCGGTGGTCGTCATCCGGTATCGCCATGGGGCTTCCCAACCAAGGGTGCGAAGACCCGTGGTAATAAGCGTACCGACAACATGATCGTCCGTCGTCGCAAGTAACTAGAGGGATACGACAGTGCCACGTTCTCTGAAAAAAGGTCCTTTTATCGATCTTCACCTGCTGAAGAAGGTCGAAGTGGCGGTGGAGAAGAACGATCGCAAGCCAGTTAAAACCTGGTCGCGCCGTTCGATGATCCTGCCACAAATGGTCGGTCTGACCATCGCGGTACACAACGGTCGTCAACATGTCCCAGTTCTGGTGAACGAAGACATGGTCGGCCACAAACTGGGCGAGTTCGCCGGTACCCGCACCTATCGCGGGCACGTGGCTGACAAGAAAGCCAAGCGTTAAGGGGTAAGGAAATGGAAGTAGCCGCTAAGTTGTCGGGCGCTCGCATCTCCGCCCAGAAAGCCCGCTTGGTCGCCGACCAGATCCGCGGGAAGAAGGTGGGCGAAGCGCTCAACCTGTTGGCCTTCAGCAGCAAAAAAGCCGCTGAAATCATGAAGAAAGTCCTCGAGTCGGCCGTTGCCAACGCCGAACACAACGAAGGCGCAGACGTTGATGACCTGAAGGTCTCCACCGTCTTCGTCAACGAAGGGCGTTCGCTGAAGCGCATCATGCCACGTGCCAAAGGCCGTGCTGATCGCATCGTCAAGCGGTCTTGCCATATCACTGTCAAGGTTGCGGACAAGTAACGGAGTCGATCAGATGGGTCAGAAAGTACATCCCACTGGCATTCGCCTGGGAATCGTCAAGGAGCACACCTCCGTCTGGTACGCAGACGGTGCTACTTACGCAGATTACCTGTTGAAGGATCTGAAAACGCGTGAGTACCTCCAAGACAAACTAAAAAGCGCGTCCGTAAGCCGTATCGATATTCATCGTCCGGCTCAAACTGCACGCATCACCATCCACACCGCTCGTCCCGGTATCGTTATCGGTAAGAAAGGTGAAGATGTCGAGAAGCTGCGTCAGGACCTGACCAAGCAGATGGGTGTGCCTGTGCACATCAACATCGAAGAGATCCGCAAGCCGGAACTCGACGCTATGCTGGTTGCGCAGAGCGTAGCTCAGCAGCTGGAACGCCGCGTAATGTTCCGTCGCGCCATGAAGCGCGCCGTACAGAACGCCATGCGTATTGGTGCCAAGGGCATCAAGATCCAGGTGAGCGGTCGTCTCGGCGGTGCTGAGATTGCTCGTACCGAGTGGTATCGCGAAGGTCGTGTGCCTCTGCACACCCTGCGTGCCGATATCGACTACAACACCTACGAAGCTCACACCACTTACGGTGTGATCGGTGTGAAGGTTTGGATCTTCAAAGGCGAAGTTATTGGTGGTCGCCAAGAAGAACTGAAACCACAAGCACCAGCGCCTCGTAAAAAAGCTGCTAAGTAAGGGGTACGCCAAATGTTGCAACCAAAGCGTACAAAATTCCGCAAGCAGATGACTGGCCACAACCGTGGTCTGGCACTGCGCGGTAGCAAAGTCAGCTTCGGCGAATTCGCCCTGAAAGCTGTTGCTCGCGGTCGCCTCACCGCTCGCCAGATCGAGTCCGCACGTCGTGCGCTGACCCGTCACGTAAAACGTGGCGGTAAGATCTGGATCCGTGTGTTCCCGGACAAGCCGATCTCCAAGAAGCCTCTCGAGGTTCGTATGGGTAAAGGTAAGGGTTCCGTGGAATACTGGGTTGCCCAGATTCAGCCAGGCAAAGTCCTGTATGAAATCGAGGGTGTTTCTGAAGAGCTGGCGCGCGAAGCTTTCGCCCTGGCTGCTGCAAAGCTGCCTCTCGCCACCTCCTTTGTTAAGCGGACGGTGATGTGATGAAAGCGAATGAACTTCGTGAAAAATCGGCACAGCAACTGAATGAGCAACTGCTCGGCTTGCTGCGCGACCAGTTCAATCTGCGTATGCAGAAAGCAACTGGCCAGTTGGGGCAGTCGCACCTGCTCTCGCAAGTTAAGCGTGACATCGCTCGCGTGAAAACTGTGCTCAACCAGCAGGCAGGTAAGTGATCATGGCTGAAGCTGAAAAAACCGTCCGTACGCTGACTGGCCGTGTCGTCAGCGACAAAATGGACAAGACCATCACCGTTCTGATCGAGCGTCGCGTAAAGCACCCGATCTACGGTAAATACGTTAAGCGTTCGACTAAGCTGCACGCGCACGACGAAGCCAACCAGTGCAAGATCGGCGACAAGGTTTCCATCCGTGAAACCCGTCCGCTGGCCAAGACCAAGTCCTGGGCACTGGTTGAAGTCCTCGAACGCGCTGTTGAAGTCTAAGGGCTAGGGGTCGGAGAAATTTTATGATTCAGACTCAATCCATGCTCGATGTGGCCGATAACAGCGGCGCTCGTCGCGTCATGTGCATCAAGGTGCTCGGCGGTTCGCACCGCCGTTACGCCGGCATCGGTGACATCATCAAGGTAACCGTCAAGGAAGCAATTCCGCGCGGTAAGGTCAAGAAAGGCCAAGTGATGACTGCTGTTGTCGTGCGCACCCGTCACGGTGTTCGTCGCGCTGACGGTTCCATCATTCGTTTCGACGGCAACGCTGCTGTTCTGCTGAACAACAAGCAAGAGCCGATCGGCACTCGCATCTTCGGGCCAGTGACCCGTGAACTTCGTACTGAGAAGTTCATGAAGATCGTCTCGCTCGCCCCTGAAGTGCTGTAAGGAGATCCGACATGCAAAAGATTCGTCGTGACGACGAGATCATCGTGATCGCCGGCAAAGACAAAGGTAAGCGCGGTAAGGTGCTGAAGGTTCTGGCTGACAACCGTCTGGTTGTTGGTGGTGTGAACCTGGTCAAGCGTCATACCAAGCCTAACCCGATGGCGGGCGTACAGGGCGGTATCGTCGAAAAAGAAGCGCCTCTGCACGCTTCCAACGTTGCCATCTTCAACGGCGAAACCAACAAGGCTGACCGCGTTGGTTTCAAAGTAGAAGACGGTAAAAAAATTCGTGTCTTCAAGTCGACCCAAAAAGCGGTTGATGCTTGAACACTGCTAGGTAGAAGACCATGGCACGACTGAAAGAGATTTACCGGAACGAAATCGCTCCTAAGCTTAAGGAAGAACTTAAGCTGTCGAACGTGATGGAAGTTCCGCGCGTTACCAAGATCACCCTGAACATGGGTCTGGGCGAAGCGATCGGCGACAAGAAAGTCATCGAGCACGCTGTTGCCGACCTGGAAAAGATCACTGGTCAAAAGCCGGTTGTGACTTTCGCTCGTAAATCCATCGCGGGCTTCAAAGTCCGTGAAGGCTGGCCGATCGGTGTCAAGGTGACCCTGCGTCGCGACAAGATGTACGAATTCCTGGACCGCCTGCTGGCGATCTCCCTGCCTCGGGTTCGCGACTTCCGCGGCCTGAATGCCAAGTCCTTCGACGGCCGTGGCAACTACAGCATGGGCGTGAAAGAGCAGATCATCTTCCCGGAAATCGACTACGACAAGATCGATGCTCTGCGCGGTTTGGACATCACCCTGACCACCACTGCTCGTTCGGACGACGAAGGCCGCGCTCTGCTGCGTGCTTTCAAGTTCCCGTTCCGCAACTGATTGGAGTAGGAAAATGGCCAAGAAGAGCATGAAAAACCGCGAGCTGAAGCGTCAGCTCACGGTAGCCAAGTACGCCAAAAAGCGTGCCGAGCTGAAAGCGACCATCGTCAACCTGAACGCCTCTCCTGAAGAGCGTTTCGCTGCCGTTGTCGCCCTGCAGAAGCAGCCACGTGATGCCAGCGCTTCGCGTCTGCGCAACCGTTGCCGCCTGACCGGTCGTCCTCACGGTGTATACCGTAAGTTCGGCCTGGGCCGTAACATGCTGCGTCAAGCTGCAATGCGCGGTGACGTACCAGGTCTGGTCAAGGCCTCCTGGTAATCGCTGCAGGCTGGATCCCGGCGGAAGGGGAGCAATCTTCCGACCGCCGGTGACCTCGCCAACAAACAAGCCCCTATATGGGGCTTGTTTCGTTTCTACCTTGTGTCTAGAATGACCGGCTCACCTGAGCCTGGGTTTTTTGCCCTGTCCGCTCGGGTGGTTGTGATAGCCGCAAGGCTAATAATTCTTGTATCAGGAGCATCTAGCCCATGAGTATGCAGGACCCGTTAGCGGACATGCTAACTCGCATCCGTAATGCCCAGATGGCTGAAAAGTCCGTCGTAAGCATGCCTTCCTCCACCCTGAAGGTCGCGGTTGCCAAAGTTCTGAAAGACGAAGGTTACATCGCCGGCTACCAGGTAACTGGTGAGGCCAAGCCTTCCCTGTCGATCGAACTGAAGTACTTCGAAGGCCGTCCGGTCATCGAGGAGCTGAAGCGCTCCAGCCGTCCAGGCCTGCGCCAGTACAAGTCCGTCGCAGAACTGCCGAAAGTACGTGGCGGTCTGGGCGTGTCTATCGTCTCCACCAACAAAGGTGTGATGACTGATCGCGCTGCGCGCGCTGCCGGTGTCGGCGGCGAAGTTCTGTGCACAGTGTTCTAAGGGGAGATAGGCATGTCTCGCGTCGCTAAGAACCCCGTTAAGCTGCCAGCAGGCGTCGAAGTCAAATTCGCCGGCCAGCAGCTTTCGGTGAAGGGTGCCAAAGGCACTCTCGAACTGAACGTTCACTCGTCTGTTGAAGTTACCGAAGAGTCTGGCGAGCTGCGTTTCGTCGCTCGTAACGGTGACCAGCAAGCTCGCGCCATGGCCGGTACCACCCGCGCTCTGGTGAACAACATGGTCCAGGGCGTAAGCCAAGGCTTCGAGCGCAAGCTCCAGCTGGTCGGTGTTGGTTACAAGGCACAGGCCAAGGGCACCGTCCTGAACCTGGCCCTGGGCTTCTCGCACCCAGTGGACTACGAACTGCCAGCCGGTATCACCGCTGAAACCCCAAGCCAGACCGACATCCTGATCAAGGGTATCGACAAGCAGCTGGTGGGTCAGGTGGCCGCTGAAATCCGCGATTTCCGTCCGCCAGAGCCTTACAAAGGCAAGGGTGTGCGTTACGCGGACGAAGTAGTCCGTCGTAAAGAAGCCAAGAAGAAGTAGGGCCTAGCAAATGACCGACAAAAAAGTTACTCGACTGCGTCGCGCTCGCAAAGCACGTCTCAAGATGCACGAACTCGAAGTCGTGCGCCTGTGCGTGTTCCGCTCCTCGCAGCACATCTACGCCCAGGTCATTTCGGCCGACGGCAGCAAGGTTCTGGCAAGCGCCTCGACCTTGGACAAAGAACTGCGTGATGGCGCCACTGGCAACATCGACGCGGCCACTAAGGTTGGCAAGCTGGTAGCTGAGCGTGCGAAAGCCGCCGGTGTATCTCAAGTTGCCTTTGACCGTTCCGGCTTCAAGTACCACGGCCGCGTCAAAGCGCTGGCTGATGCTGCTCGTGAAGGCGGGCTGGAGTTCTAAGTTATGGCAAATAACGATCAAAAGCGCGACGAAGGCTACATCGAGAAGCTGGTTCAAGTTAACCGCGTTGCCAAAACCGTAAAAGGCGGCCGTATCTTCACCTTCACCGCGCTGACCGTGGTAGGTGATGGTAAGGGCCGTGTTGGCTTCGGCCGTGGCAAGTCGCGCGAAGTACCTGCCGCGATCCAGAAAGCCATGGAAGCTGCTCGCCGCAACATGATCCAGGTTGACCTGAAGGGCACCACCCTGCAGTACGCCACCAAGGCTGCCCACGGCGCCTCGAAGGTTTACATGCAGCCTGCCTCGGAAGGTACCGGTATCATCGCCGGTGGCGCAATGCGTGCTGTCCTGGAAGTTGCTGGTGTTCAGAACGTTCTGGCCAAGTGCTACGGTTCGACCAACCCAGTGAACGTGGTTTACGCCACCTTCAAGGGTCTGAAAGCCATGCAATCTCCTGAATCCATTGCTGCCAAGCGCGGCAAGAGCGTCGAGGAGATCTTCTGATCATGGCAACCGTAAAAGTAACGCTGATCAAGAGCGTCTCGGGCCGTCTGCCTAACCACAAGCTGTGCGTTAAGGGCCTGGGTCTGCGTCGCATCGGTCACACTGTAGAAGTCCAGGATACTCCCGAAAACCGCGGGATGATCAACAAGGCTTACTACATGCTGAAGGTCGAGGGTTAATCGATGAAACTCAATGATCTGAGTCCAGCGCCGGGTTCCCGTCGCGAGAAGCATCGTCCAGGTCGTGGTATCGGTAGCGGTCTGGGTAAGACCGGCGGCCGTGGCCACAAAGGTCAGACTTCCCGTTCGGGTGGTTCGATCGCTCCTGGCTTCGAAGGCGGTCAACAGCCGCTGCACCGTCGTCTGCCGAAGTTCGGCTTCGTTTCCCTGAAAGCCATGGATCGCGCCGAAGTGCGTCTGTCCGAGCTGGCCAAGGTGGAAGGCGACGTGATCTCCGTGCAATCCCTGAAGGATGCCAACGTGATCGGCCAGAACGTACAGCGCGTGAAAATCATGCTGTCTGGCGAAGTCACTCGCGCAGTCACCATCAAGGGTATCGCAGCCACCAAGGGTGCGCGTGCGGCTATCGAAGCAGCTGGCGGCAAGTTCGAGGAATAAATGGCTAAGCAAGGTGCTCTCTCTTCGCTCGGTAAGGGCGGGATGTCGGAACTCTGGGCTCGTCTGCGCTTTCTGTTCATGGCGATCATCGTCTATCGGATAGGTGCGCATATCCCGGTTCCTGGCATCAATCCAGACCGTCTGGCGGATCTGTTTCGGCAGAATGAGGGGACCATTCTTAGCTTGTTCAACATGTTTTCCGGTGGCGCGCTTGAGCGCATGAGCATCTTTGCACTGGGGATCATGCCGTACATCTCGGCATCGATCATCATGCAGCTGATGACGGCGGTCAGCCCGCAACTGGAACAGTTGAAGAAGGAAGGTGAAGCTGGCCGTCGCAAGATCAGCCAGTACACCCGCTACGGCACCGTTATCCTGGCACTGGTTCAAGCCATTGGCATGTCCATTGGCCTGGCCAACCAGGGCGTGGCGTTTTCTGTAGGCCTGGGCTTCCATGTCGTTGCCGTCTCCACCTTCGTGGCAGGCGCGATGTTCATGATGTGGCTGGGCGAGCAGATCACCGAGCGCGGTGTGGGCAACGGTATCTCGATGTTGATCTTCGCGGGTATCGTTGCCGGTCTTCCGAGAGCAATCGGGCAGTCTTTCGAGTCTGCGCGCACAGGCGATATCAACATTTTCGCCCTGGTCGCTATCGGTTTGCTGGCAGTAGCGATTATCGGTTTTGTGGTGTTCATTGAGCGTGGTCAGCGTCGTATCGCCGTTCACTACGCCAAGCGTCAGCAGGGCCGCAAGGTCTTCGCTGCGCAGACCAGCCACTTGCCGCTGAAGGTGAACATGGCGGGGGTTATCCCGGCCATTTTCGCGAGCAGCATTCTGCTGTTCCCGGCTTCGCTGGGTGCCTGGTTCGGTCAGTCCGAAGGTATGGGCTGGCTGCAGGACATCTCGCAGTCGATCGCTCCTGGTCAGCCGTTGAACATTCTGCTGTTTAGTGCAGGGATCATTTTCTTCTGCTTCTTCTACACAGCGCTGATGTTCAACCCGAAAGACGTAGCGGAAAACCTGAAGAAGTCCGGTGCCTTTATTCCGGGTATCCGTCCTGGTGAGCAGTCGGCACGCTACATTGATGGCGTTCTGACCCGTCTGACCATGTTCGGTGCTCTTTACATGATGGCCGTCTGCCTTCTGCCCCAGTTCCTGGTGGTGGCAGCAAATGTGCCGTTCTACCTTGGCGGGACCTCGTTGCTGATTGTGGTAGTGGTTGTGATGGACTTCATGTCCCAAGTACAATCGCACCTCGTTTCGCACCAGTACGAATCCCTGATGAAGAAAGCCAACCTGAAAGGCTACGGTGGCAGCGGTCTGCTGCGCTGATACGCCCCTAAGGTTCGAGGAGTCGGTAATGAAAGTTCGTGCATCGGTGAAAAAGCTGTGCCGTAACTGCAAGATCATCCGTCGCGAAGGCGTCGTACGAGTGATCTGCAGCGCGGAACCGCGTCACAAACAGCGCCAAGGCTGAGTGTGATCTGCGCTTCAAACCCAGCAGCTAGTGTGCTGCTGGGTTGATTATTCGTTTCTACAGCGATATTATCTCGCGCCCTATTTCTTGGCTTCCGGGGCGTAGGTAGCTGTCAATTGGAGTCCCACTGAATGGCCCGTATTGCAGGCGTCAACATTCCAGATAACAAGCATGCTGTTATCTCGCTGACCTACATCTATGGTGTCGGTCGCACTACTGCACAGAAGATCTGTGCAGACGCTGGTGTAAACCCAGCCGCTAAGATCAAGGATCTGAGCGACGAGCAAATCGAAACCCTGCGTGGCGAAGTCGCGAAGTTCACCACCGAAGGTGACCTGCGTCGTGACATCAACATGAAGATCAAGCGCTTGATGGACCTGGGTTGCTACCGCGGCCTGCGTCATCGTAAAGGTCTGCCGGTTCGCGGTCAGCGCACCAAGACCAACGCACGCACCCGTAAGGGCCCGCGTAAGCCGATCCGCAAGTAATCGCCCAGGAATATAGACATGGCAAAACCTGCTGCTCGTCCTCGTAAGAAAGTCAAAAAGACAGTGGTTGATGGCATCGCCCACATCCATGCCTCTTTCAACAACACCATCGTGACCATCACCGACCGTCAGGGCAACGCTTTGTCCTGGGCGACCTCCGGTGGTTCGGGTTTCCGTGGTTCGCGCAAATCCACCCCGTTCGCAGCCCAGATCGCTGCTGAGCGTGCTGGTCAAGCTGCGCTGGAATACGGTCTGAAGAACCTCGACGTAAACGTCAAGGGTCCAGGTCCAGGTCGTGAGTCCGCCGTTCGTGCACTGAACAGCTGCGGCTACAAGATCGCCAGCATCACCGACGTGACGCCAATCCCGCACAACGGGTGCCGTCCGCCGAAGAAGCGTCGCGTGTAATCAGGAGACAGATAAATGGCACGTTACATTGGTCCAAAATGCAAACTGTCTCGTCGTGAAGGCACTGACCTGTTCCTGAAGAGCGGCGTTCGCGCTCTGGAATCGAAGTGCAACATCGAAGCAGCCCCAGGTATCCACGGCCAGCGCCGTGGCCGTCAGTCCGACTACGGTACCCAGCTGCGCGAGAAGCAAAAAGTTCGTCGTATCTACGGTGTTCTGGAGCGTCAGTTCCGCGGTTACTACCAGGCTGCAGCCTCGAAAAAAGGCGCAACCGGTGAGAACCTGCTGCAACTGCTCGAGTGCCGTCTGGATAACGTCGTCTACCGTATGGGCTTCGGCTCGACTCGTTCCGAGTCCCGTCAGCTGGTTTCGCACAAAGCGATCAGCGTCAACGGTAAGACTGTAAACATTCCATCCTACCAAGTTCGTCCGGGTGACGTGGTCGCGGTTCGCGAGAAGTCGCTGAACCAGCTGCGCATTGTTCAAGCCCTTGAACTGTGCGCCCAGCGTGGCCGCGTTGAGTGGGTTGACGTGGATGCTGCTAAAAAGTCGGGCGTTTTCAAGAACGTTCCTGCTCGCAGTGACCTGTCTGCCGACATCAACGAGAACCTGATTGTCGAGCTCTACTCCAAGTAAGGGCTAGAAAATAGGTGCATCCATGCAGATTTCGGTAAATGAGTTCCTGACTCCCCGCCACATTGATGTGCAGGTAGTCAGTCCGACCCGCGCCAAGATTACGCTCGAGCCTCTCGAGCGTGGTTTCGGCCATACCCTGGGCAACGCGCTGCGCCGCATCCTGTTGTCCTCCATGCCTGGCTGTGCAGTAGTCGAGGCCGAGATCGACGGCGTACTCCACGAGTACTCCGCGATCGAAGGTGTTCAGGAAGACGTCATTGAAATCCTGTTGAACCTGAAAGGCCTGGCTATCAAACTGCACGGTCGTGACGAAGTTACGCTGACCTTGTCGAAAAAGGGTTCGGGGGTGGTTACCGCTGCCGATATTCAGCTGGATCACGATGTCGAGATCGTCAACCCCGATCACGTAATCGCGAACCTGGCGTCGAACGGCGCCCTGAACATGAAGCTCACTGTAGCTCGTGGTCGTGGTTACGAGCCGGCCGACTCCCGTCAAACCGACGAAGACGAAAGCCGTAGCATTGGCCGTCTGCAGTTGGACGCTTCGTTCAGCCCGGTGCGTCGTATCGCCTATGTGGTCGAGAACGCCCGTGTTGAACAGCGTACCAACCTGGACAAGCTGGTCATTGATCTGGAAACCAACGGCACCCTGGATCCTGAAGAGGCTATCCGCCGCGCAGCGACCATCCTGCAACAGCAGCTGGCCGCGTTCGTCGACCTCAAAGGTGACAGCGAGCCTGTCGTAGTCGAGCAGGAAGACGAGATCGATCCGATCCTGCTGCGTCCGGTTGACGACCTGGAACTGACTGTACGTTCGGCCAACTGCCTCAAGGCGGAGAACATCTACTACATCGGCGACCTGATTCAGCGTACCGAAGTAGAGCTGTTGAAGACTCCTAACCTGGGCAAGAAGTCCCTGACTGAAATCAAGGACGTCCTGGCCTCTCGTGGTCTGTCTCTCGGCATGCGCCTCGACAACTGGCCGCCTGCAAGTCTTAAGAAAGACGACAAGGCGACCGCCTGATCGTCGTAATCACCGAACGTAGTGTTTGGTAAGGAATGAATCATGCGTCATCGTAAAAGTGGACGTCACCTGAGCCGTACCAGCTCTCACCGCAAGGCTATGTTCCAGAACATGGCAGTGTCGCTGATCGAGCACGAGCTGATCAAAACCACCCTGCCGAAAGCCAAGGAACTGCGCCGCGTTGCCGAGCCGCTGATCACCCTGGCCAAGGAAGACAGCGTAGCTAACCGCCGTCTGGCCTTCGATCGTACCCGTTCGAAGTCCGCTGTTGGCAAGCTGTTCAACGACCTGGGCAAGCGTTACGCCACCCGTCAGGGCGGCTACCTGCGCATCCTGAAGTGCGGTTTCCGCGCTGGCGACAACGCTCCTATGGCGTACGTCGAGCTGGTTGATCGTCCGGTCGGCGGTGCTGTAGAAGCTGCTGAGTAAGACGTTCTGTCTGCTACAAAGAATCGGGCCTAGTGCCCGGTTTTTTGTTTCAACATGTATTGTTTATTTCTATTGATTCAAGTCATGTAATGCATTTGTTCTTGTAACCTTGCTCGTCAATACTCTCTCCAGAGCCGATTAGCCGGCGCTTGAAGACCGATAAGGAGAGCCCATGAGCAAGATTCTCACCACCGCCAGCGGTGCACCTGTAGCAGACAACCAGAATTCCCGTTCTGCCGGCCCGCGCGGCCCGCTGCTGCTCGACGACTTCCACCTGATCGAGAAGCTCGCCCACTTCAACCGCGAGAACATTCCTGAGCGCCGCGTACACGCAAAAGGCTCGGGAGCTTACGGCACCTTTACCGTCACCCGCGATATCACCGATTACACCAGTGCCAAGTTGTTTGAACAGGTTGGCAAGGAGACCGAAACCTTCCTGCGCTTCTCGACCGTTGGTGGTGAGCGTGGCTCCGCTGATACCGAGCGCGATCCCCGTGGTTTTGCCGTCAAGTTCTACACCGAGGAAGGCAACTGGGACATCGTCGGCAACAACACGCCGGTGTTCTTCATCCGCGACCCACTGAAGTTCCCGGACTTTATCCACACCCAGAAGCGTCACCCACAATCCAACCTGAAGAACGCTCAGATGATGTGGGACTTCTGGTCGCACTCTCCCGAGGCGCTGCATCAGGTCACCATTCTGTTCTCCGATCGCGGCATTCCGGACGGCTACCGCCACATGCACGGCTTTGGTAGCCATACCTACAGCCTGATCAATGCCAAGGGTGAACGCACCTGGGTCAAATGGCACTTCAAGACCCAGCAAGGCATCAAGAACCTCGCTCCGGCAGATGCTGCGCGTCTGGCAGGTACTGACCCGGACTACGCCCAGCGGGACCTGTTCGAAGCCATCGAGCGGGGCGATTACCCACGCTGGACCGTATGCATCCAGGTGATGAGCGAAGCCGAGGCTGCCAGCCGCGACGAAAACCCCTTCGACGTTACCAAGACCTGGTCGCAGAAGGTCTACCCGCTGATTGAAGTGGGTGTGCTGGAGCTCAACCGTAACCCGCTCAACTACTTTGCCGAGGTCGAGCAGGCTGCGTTTGGCCCGAGCAACATGGTGCCGGGTGTTGGCCTGTCGCCGGACCGCATGCTGCAAGGGCGGGTATTCGCCTACGCCGACGCGCATCGCTACCGGGTGGGTACCAACCACCAGCAGCTGCCGGTGAACGCACCACGCTGCCCGGTCAACAGCTACCAGCGTGATGGTTCCATGGCCGCTGGCAGTTACGGCAGCGCGCCGAACTATGAGCCCAACAGCTACAGCGATGCGCCGAAGCAGTCACCAGGCCACGCCGAGCCTGCACTGGCCCTGAATGGTTCGGCAGACCGCTACGACCACCGCGAGGACACCGACTACTACAGCCACGCCGGCGCGCTGTTCCGCCTGATGAGCGATGAGCAGAAAGCCCTGCTGATAAACAACATTGCCGGCACCATGGCAGGCGTCAGCGAAGACGTGATCCAGCGTCAGCTGCAATACTTCTTCAAGGCCGATCCGGCCTATGGCGAAGGGGTTGCCAAGGCCTTGGGCATCAATCTCGCCTAAGTCGAAGTGATAAGAAGAACCGCCCTCATTTGGGCGGTTTTTCAATGAATATCACTACTGTTTAACCGATTTTTTGCTTCTAATTGCGCGGTTTTCAGTGACCGCGGGCAAAAGCTGGTTCACACTATATGGCATAGACGTTTTCACATGGAGAAGCAGGGCGATGCAAGGTCACCCGGACGTAATCAACTACCTCGTTACGCTGCTGAAGGGCGAACTGGCGGCTCGCGACCAGTACTTCATTCACTCGCGTATGTACGAAGACTGGGGCCTGTCCAAGCTCTACGAGCGCATCAACCACGAAATGGAAGAAGAGACGCAGCACGCCGATGCCCTGATGCGTCGCATCCTCATGCTCGAAGGCACCCCTGACATGCGCGCGGATGACCTGGAAGTGGGCAGCACCGTGCCGGAAATGATCGAGGCCGACCTCAAGCTCGAGTACAAGGTACGCGGCGCGCTGTGCAAAGGCATCGAACTGTGCGAATTGCACAAGGACTACATCAGCCGCGACATCCTGCGCGCTCAGTTGGCTGATACCGAAGAAGATCACACCTACTGGCTGGAGAAGCAGCAGGGGCTGATCAAGGCCATTGGCCTCGAGAATTACCTGCAGTCGCAGATGTAAAAGGCTGGGGCTGCTTTGCAGCCCTATCGCGATAAAAGGCCGCTCCCACAGGGAAATGCATTCCTCCTGTGGAGCGGCCTTTTGTCGCGAAATGGGCGCAAAGCGCCCCCCGAGGCCTTACGCCCGATCCCGCTCCAGCAACGGTTTCAGGTAGTGCCCGGTATACGACTGCTTCATCGTACTCAGTTCTTCCGGCGTACCGCAGGCAATGATCTGCCCGCCTTTCGAACCACCCTCCGGCCCCAGATCCACCAGCCAATCCGCGGTCTTGATCACATCTAGGTTGTGTTCGATCACCACCACGGTATTGCCGTGGTCGCGCAGGCGATGCAGCACGTCCAGCAACTGCTGGATATCGGCAAAGTGCAGGCCCGTGGTCGGCTCGTCGAGGATGTACAGTGTCTTGCCGGTGTCACGCTTGGACAGTTCGCGCGACAGCTTCACTCGCTGTGCCTCACCGCCCGACAGCGTGGTCGCCGACTGGCCCAGCTTGATGTATGACAGCCCCACATCCATCAACGTCTGCAGCTTGCGCGCCAGCGCCGGCACTGCGTCGAAGAACTCGCGGGCATCCTCGATGGTCATTTCCAGCACCTCGTGGATGTTCTTGCCCTTGTACTTGATCTCCAGGGTTTCGCGGTTATAGCGCTTGCTCTTGCACACGTCGCACGGCACGTAGATGTCCGGCAGGAAGTGCATCTCCACCTTGATCAGGCCATCGCCCTGGCAGGCCTCGCAACGGCCTCCCTTGACGTTGAACGAGAAACGCCCCGGACCATAGCCGCGCGAACGCGATTCCGGCACACCGGAGAACAGCTCGCGAATCGGCGTGAAGATGCCGGTGTAGGTCGCCGGGTTCGAGCGAGGGGTGCGGCCGATCGGGCTCTGGTCGATGTCCACTACCTTGTCCAGGTGCTGCAGGCCATCCATGCTGGCATGCGGCGCCGCTTCCAGGCTGCTTGAGCCATTCAGGGCGGTCGCGGCCAGTGGGAACAGGGTGTTGTTGATCAGTGTCGACTTGCCCGAACCGGACACCCCGGTCACGCAGGTCAGCAGGCCGATCGGGATTTCAAGGTCGACGTTTTGCAGGTTGTTGCCACGCGCGCCCTTGAGCTTGAGTTGCAACTTCTTGTTGCGCGGCGTGCGCTTGGCCGGCACTACGATCTTCTTGCGTCCGGACAGGTACTTGCCGGTCAGCGAGTCGGGGTGCTCCATGACTTCCTGCGGCGACCCCTCGGCGACGATCTGACCGCCGTGCACGCCTGCCCCAGGGCCGATGTCCACAACGTAGTCGGCCAGGCGAATGGCGTCCTCGTCGTGTTCCACCACGATCACCGTGTTGCCCAGGTCGCGCAGGTGGTTGAGGGTGGCCAGCAGGCGGTCGTTGTCACGCTGATGAAGGCCGATGGACGGCTCATCGAGGATGTACATCACTCCCACCAGGCCAGCACCGATCTGGCTGGCCAGGCGGATACGCTGCGCTTCGCCACCGGACAGGGTATCAGCGCTGCGGTCCAGGGTGAGATAGTCGAGACCGACGTTCACCAGGAACTGCAGGCGCTCGCAGATTTCCTTGAGGATCTTCGCCGCAATCTCGCCACGGCGTCCGGTCAGAGTCAGCTCGCCGAAGTAGTTGCTGGCTTCACCGATCGGCAGGTTGGTCACTGCCGGTAGCGTTTTTTCACCCACCCACACATGCCTTGCCTCACGGCGCAGGCGGGTGCCGCGGCAATCGGGGCACGGCTGGGTGCCGAGGAACTTGGCCAGTTCTTCGCGCACGGTGGCCGACTCGGTCTCGCGGTAGCGACGCTCCAGGTTCGGCACGATGCCTTCGAACGGGTGCGAGCGCTTGACGATGTCGCCACGGTCGTTGAGGTACTTGAAGTCGACGCTCTGCTTGCCGCTGCCCTGCAGGATCACCTTCTGGTGCTCGGCCGAAAGCTGGCCGAATGGTTCCTCCAGGCTGAAGCCGTAATGCGCGGCCAGCGAGCCGAGCATCTGGAAGTAGTACACGTTGCGCCGGTCCCAGCCGCGGATCGCGCCTTCGGCCAAGGTGAGCTCGGCATTGACCAGGCGCTTGGTGTCGAAGAACTGCTTCACCCCCAGGCCATCGCAGGTAGGGCAGGCGCCGGCGGGGTTGTTGAAGGAGAACAGCTTCGGCTCCAGCTCGCTGATGGCATGGCCACAGACCGGGCAGGCGAAACGCGCGGAGAAGATCGTCTCCTCGCCTGGCTCGTCATCCATCGGCGCTACCAGGGCTATGCCATCGGCCAGCTTGAGCGCGGTCTCGAACGACTCGGCCAGGCGCTGTTGCAGGTCGGCGCGGACCTTGAAACGGTCCACCACCACATCGATGCTGTGTTTTTTCTGCTTGTCCAGCTTGGGCAGTTCGTCGAGCTCGTAGAGCTTGCCGTTGACCCGGGCGCGCACGAAGCCCTGGGCGCGCAGCTCGTCGAACACCGCCAGGTGCTCGCCCTTGCGCTCGCGCACCACCGGCGCCAGCAGCATCAGCTTGCTGCCTTCCGGTCGCTCCAGCACCAGGTCGACCATCTGGCTGATCGTTTGCGCTTCCAGCGGGATATCGTGATCCGGGCAGCGTGGGGTACCCACGCGAGCGTACAGCAGGCGCAGATAGTCGTAGATTTCGGTGATGGTGCCGACCGTGGAGCGGGGGTTGTGCGAGGTCGACTTCTGCTCGATGGAAATGGCCGGCGACAGGCCTTCGATGGTGTCGACGTCGGGCTTTTCCATCATCGACAGGAACTGCCGGGCGTAGGCCGACAGCGATTCCACATAGCGGCGCTGGCCTTCGGCGTACAGAGTGTCGAACGCCAGGGACGACTTGCCGGAACCGGACAGGCCGGTGATCACGATCAGCTTGTCCCGGGGCAGGGTCAGGTCGATGTTCTTCAGGTTGTGGGTACGTGCCCCACGAATCAGGATCTTGTCCACTGCGGCCTCGCTCGGCGGGCATAAACAAGGAAGTATACGGCGCGCTGCCAGTACGCGGCAAAGCGTCGCGTAGATGCCGTCAAGCTGTCGGACTGATAGAATCGCCGCCGGTTCACACGAGGTTAATCCATGCACGACACCCACAACGAGCGTATGAGTGGCGGCGAAACCCGCGCCGCTGGCGGCCTGGCCCTGGTCTTTGCCTTTCGTATGCTGGGCATGTTCATGGTCTTGCCGGTGCTGGCCACCTACGGCATGGACCTGGCCGGTGCCACGCCTGCGCTGATCGGCCTGGCCATTGGTGCCTATGGCCTGACCCAGGCCGTATTGCAGATCCCGTTCGGGATCATTTCCGATCGCATCGGCCGCCGGCCTGTGATTTACCTGGGGCTGGTCATCTTTGCCCTGGGCAGTGTATTGGCGGCCCAGGCCGACTCCATCTGGGGTGTGATTGCCGGGCGTATCCTGCAGGGTGCCGGGGCGATTTCCGCTGCGGTCATGGCGCTGCTGTCCGACCTCACCCGCGAGCAGCATCGGACCAAGGCCATGGCCATGATCGGCATGAGCATCGGCCTTTCGTTTGCTGTCGCCATGGTCGTCGGCCCATTGCTGACTCGTGCCTTTGGCTTGTCAGGATTGTTCCTCGCCACGGCAGGACTTGCCCTGGTCGGCATCCTGCTGATCGCCTTTCTGGTGCCCAATACCCACAGCATCCTGCAGCACCGTGAGTCGGGTGTGGCGCGCCAGGCCATCGGCCCGACCCTGCGCCATCCGGACCTTCTGCGCCTGGATGTGGGCATCTTCATCCTCCACGCCATCCTCATGGCCAGCTTCGTCGCATTGCCACTGGCCTTTGTCGAGCGCGGCGGCCTGCCGAAGGAGCAGCACTGGTGGGTATACCTGACCGCGTTGTTCATCTCATTTTTTGCAATGGTCCCGTTCATCATCTATGGCGAAAAAAAGCGCAAGATGAAACGCGTGCTGGCCGGGGCGGTCAGTGTATTGCTGCTGGTGGAGGTGTTCTTCTGGCAGTGGGCTGACGGTTTGCGCGGACTGGTGATCGGCACCGTGGTATTCTTTACTGCATTCAACCTGCTGGAGGCATCGCTGCCTTCACTGGTGAGCAAGGTGTCGCCTGCAGGTGGCAAGGGGACGGCAATGGGGGTCTACTCCACCAGCCAGTTCCTCGGCGCTGCCCTGGGAGGAATCCTCGGTGGCTGGTTGTTCCAGCACGGCGGGCTGAACATGGTGTTCCTCGGTTGTGCGGTACTGTGTGCCATCTGGTTGGTCGTCGCCTTGCGCATGAACGAGCCGCCCTATGTGACCAGCCTGCGCATGCCGCTGACGCCAGAGGCAGTCCGGGAAGCCGGCCTGACCGAGCGCCTGATGGCTGTACCGGGTGTGACCGACGCCGTCGTGGTGGCGGAAGAAGCCGCCATCTATATCAAACTGGATACGAAAATTTTGGACCGTACGACCCTCGAGCGCCTGGTGAACCCGGCCTCTTCGGCGTGCGAAGCCTAGGAGAACGTTATGGCCCGTGGGGTTAACAAAGTCATTCTGGTCGGCACCTGTGGCCAGGATCCCGAAGTCCGCTACCTGCCCAACGGTAACGCCGTGACCAACCTGAGCCTGGCTACCAGCGAGCAGTGGACCGACAAGCAGTCGGGCCAGAAGGTCGAGCGTACCGAGTGGCACCGTGTGTCGCTGTTCGGCAAGGTTGCCGAAATCGCCGGCGAATATCTGCGCAAGGGTTCGCAGTGCTACATCGAAGGCAAGCTGCAGACCCGCGAGTGGGAAAAAGACGGCATCAAGCGCTACACCACCGAGATCATCGTCGACATCAACGGCACCATGCAGCTGCTCGGCGGTCGTCCGCAGAACCAGCAGCAGGGCGGTGACCCGTACAACCAGGGTGGCGGCAACTACGGTGGCGGCCAGCCGCAGCAGTACAACCAGGCCCCACGCCAGCAGGCCCCGCGCCCGCAACAGGCTCCTCAGCGCCCGGCCCCGCAGCAGCCAGCCCCGCAGCCGGCGGCTGACTTCGACAGCTTCGATGACGATATTCCGTTCTGATCCAAGCCGTTAAGCAGCTGGCAAAAAACCAAAAACCCAAGGCAGATGTCTTGGGTTTTTTTATGAGCAAACAGTGGTAGTGCTGTGCGGGCTTTCCTCTAAAAAGAAAGCGGCGAGGATAGGGCGCCAGCTTCGCGATATTGCGGGAATCTCGGCAGCCCATTGAGTAGGAAAAATGCCTATAAGATATTGCCAATTTTATATGGTTATAGGAAACGCTGACCGTAAATGTCAGAGACTTCTGAAGTTTTAGTGGAGCGCACTTTTTCTATTCTGATCGCTTAGTATTCACTTTTTAAAGGAGTGGATCATGCAAAGTGCTGAGAAGGAATGCCTGTTAGGTCAAATAAACCTGAAATCAGACGCGCGAAACTACGATGTCTCCGGTTTTTCCGAGATGTATGCGGCTCATCTTGAGGGGCCTGCTGGGGACGCTGCGTTTTACGGTCGAGTACTGATAGGCATTGGTTTCGCAATTTCCGCACTGGGCCTTGGCATCTTCCTGTTTGGGCCTGAGGTTATTTATTATGACCGGTTTTCAGGCCCAACTCTGATTCAACACATACAAGCGAACTCCGGCCTCGTTGCAATGGCCGGCGGGTTGATAATGGCGTGGGGCGGGAAGCAGCGGGATGAAGGCATTGTTTATCGGGAGGATTTTCTCCTGTCCCATTACAAGTTTGTAACGGAAGATGGGCAAGATGTTAGCGGTCAGGTTTCTGTCCGATATCTGGAAGGAGATAATTTCAGTGTATTCATCGACTTGTAGTCGAGCGAGTATGTTCGGGCCTTGTTAGCGTCACATTCGTCATTGATTCAAGTTATGCCTCTTGCTTGACAGTCTGCCCTCAGATCTTTTGGCTGGTGCCGTTCTGCTGTACCTGTTTGGTTGACGGCTACAAATCGAGCCCTGTGAAACCGAGTGCCTGTTGGAGTGGTCTCGCGTCGCGAAACGGGCGCATAGTGCCCCAATGGCACGACTACACCAATACCAGTCCAGTTCAATAAAACAACCGCGGCTCCGGCGAGTCCAGCAAGCTGACCAGCTTGGTCAGGGCAAAGCCCAGTTCCTGGCGGCTGGGGGCCATCAGGGCGATGCGCACGCCGCAGCTGGCGTGGCTGCGCTCTGGCAGGAACTGGCTGCCACTAACTACCGTGACGCCGTTGTTACGCGCCAGGTTGGCGAATTCGTCGCTGGTCCATGGCTCGGGCAACTCCAGCCAGATGTGGAAGCTGTTGGGCTGGTTGCGGATCTTGTACTTGCCAAGGATCTCCTGGGCCATTTGCTGGCGCGCGGCAGCCTCTTCCTGTTGTTCTCGCACCAACTGGTCGGCCATGCCGCTGTTGATCAGGTTGCTGGCCAGTTGTGCCATCAACGGAGATGGCATCCAGACGCTGCTGCGTACCATCGACGATAGCCGCGAGAGGGTTTGCGGTGGGGCGTACAGGTAACCGATACGCAGCGCCGGCAGCACACTTTTGGACAGGCTGGTGAGATACACCGAACGTTCTGGCGCATACGCCGCCAGTGGCTGGTAATCCGGTGCGGGTTCAAGGAAACCGTAGATATCGTCATCGACGATGAACAGATCGAACTCGCGGGCGATCTCTGCGATGGCCTGGCGCCGTGCGTGGGGCATGATCGAGTTGGTGGGGTTCTGGTGGGTGGTGACACACACCAACAGGGAAGGGCGATGCTCCAGGCAGGCCGCGCGCAATGCCTCGGGAATAAGGCCATGCTCGTCCATGGCCACGCCACGCAGGCGGCGGCCCATGCTGTGGGCCAGGGAGATGATGCCTGGGTAGCAGAACGATTCGCACAACACCACATCGTCGCTCTTCGACAGGCTGCTGATGGCCACCAATAGTCCATGCTGGGCGCCAGAGGTCAGTACAACCTGTTGCCAGCGGGCATCAGGCAGCCAGCGCTGAATCCAGGCTGCACCTGCTTGTTTGTGGGAGGTGTGACCACCTTCTGTCACATAGTCGAGTACCTGTCCCAGGTCCGCAGAGGTGGCCAGCTCGCTGATGGCCGCACCCAGCCACTCACTCATGTGGGCGTCGTTGGGTTTGATGATCGAGAGATCGATCTGGCTGCTTTCGCCAGTAGCTGGTGTGTGCACCGACGGGGCGGATAACCGCTGTCGCAACTGCCTGACAAATGTGCCACGGCCTACCTCTCCAACCACCAGCCCGCGCTTGGCGGCTTCGTCGTAGGCTCTTCCAACGGTGCCGGGGGTTACATTCAGTGCCTCGGCAAGGTCTTTGAGGGTGGGCAAACGATCGCCTGCTGCAAGCCGACCACTTTCGATGTCCTGTTCAAGGGCATTAGCGATCATCAGGTAAACCGGCTGGGTTTGATCGCCGTATTGAGGGACCCACATGGAAATGGCACCAGATTCTGCAATTGCGCGCAGCCTAACATGAAAGCCAAGATGCGGGTAATGATGGCAATATTCGTCATTGAGTCGATTTAATTCGATATTGCATCGATTCAATTTTTGTAATTACAATCATCGCGCTGATTGGGACATGCACATTTGCGTTGTGCTTGGCAGAAAACTCCACTGGATGGACTTCGCTATGGAAATTCTGGGCGCTTTCTGGGCGGAACACTGGTTGCTGGCGGTGCTCATGCTTGGGGCTATCGCTTTCGTTGCCGGCTTCGTAGACAGCATTGCCGGTGGCGGCGGGTTGTTGCTGGTGCCGGGCTTTCTGCTGGTCGGCATGCCACCGCAGGTTGCCCTCGGCCAGGAAAAACTGGTCAGTACCCTTGGCACACTGGCAGCCATTCGCAACTTCCTGGCCAACAGCAAGATGGTCTGGCAGGTGGCGCTGGTCGGCGTGCCATTCTCGTTGCTCGGTGCCTACCTGGGAGCGCACCTGATCGTCTCGATCTCCCAGGAAGCTGTGGGCAAGATCATCCTGGCGCTGATCCCCTTCGGCATCCTCATCTTCCTCACCCCCAAGGACCGCTTGGTCGAGGAGCGCGAACTGTCATCGCGCATGCTCTTCACCGTGGTGCCGCTGACCTGCCTGGCCATCGGCTTCTACGACGGCTTCTTCGGCCCGGGTACCGGCAGCATGTTCATCATCGCGTTCCACTACCTGTTGCGCATGGACCTGGTCTCCAGCTCGGCCAATTCAAAAACCTTCAACTTCGCATCCAACATCGGCGCTTTGGTGGCCTTCGTCATTGCCGGCAAGGTCGTCTACCTGCTGGCGGTGCCGCTGGTGGCCTGCAACATCCTCGGTAACCACCTGGGCAGCGCACTGGCCCTGCGCAAGGGCAACGAAGTGGTGCGCAAGGCGCTGGTGTTCTCGATGCTCTGCCTGTTCACCAGCCTGGGCGTGAAGTACCTGGCCTGACCCTTCCATAGGAGACAACTGATGAAAACCGCATTCGTAACCGGCGCCTCCTCGGGCTTTGGCCGCGCCATCTGCCGTACCTTGATCGGCAAAGGCTACCGCGTGATCGGTGGCGCCCGGCGCATGGACAAGCTGCAAGCGCTGGCCGCCGAGCTGGGCGTCAATTTCATTCCGCTGGCGCTGGATGTCACCGACCCGGTGTCGCTCGAGAAGGCGGTCGAGCAGATTACTGATGCGTCACTGCAGGTCGACCTGCTGGTCAATAATGCCGGGCTGGCGCTGGGCGTGGACCGTGCCCAGGCCAGTAGTGCGGAAAACTGGCAGCGGATGATCGACACCAACATCACTGGCCTGGCCATGGTCACCCACAAGATCCTGCCGCAGATGGTGGAAGCTGACAGCGGCATGATCATCAATATCGGCTCGATCGCCGGCACCTATCCCTACCCGGGCGGTAACGTGTATGGCGCCAGCAAGGCCTTCGTTCGCCAGTTCAGCCTCAACCTGCGCGCCGATCTGGCGGGCACCCGCGTTCGAGTGAGCAACATCGAGCCTGGGCTGTGCTCGGGGACCGATTTCTCGGTGGTGCGCCTGAACGGTGATCTGGATGCCGTGCAGGCGCTGTATCGGGACGTGGAGGCCATCCTGCCCGAGGACATCGCGGCCACGGTGGCCTGGATTGCCGAGCAGCCGGCGCATGTGAACATCAATACCATCGAGATCATGCCGGTGGCCCAGAGCAGTGCGGCGCTGAACGTGGTGCGCAACCTGCCGGCTTGCTGATCGGCCGGTGGTGGATGGCACCGGTGTTGCCGGTGTTCGCGGGCACGCTCGCTCCCACAGGAATAGCGCCCTGTTTCGGGCATGTGCAGTAACTGTGGGAGCGGGTTCACCCGCGAATCAGGCAGCACAGCGCCTTCAGCTGACCCATGTCATCGCACCTTCTCGATTCTTGGCTAGTCTTAACTGTTGGCGGCCATCAATTGGCCGCCACCGTGACTACCAAGAGGCGCCGGCCATGTTCCGTGCGTCCACCACCTGATCAGGAGTGCACGATGGACCTGAACCGTCGGCAGTTCTTCAAGGTCGCCGCCGTCGGCCTTGGAGGCTCGAGCCTTGCGGCGTTGGGCATGGCCCCGACACCAGCATTCGCCGAGCAGGTGCGTCACTTCAAGCTGGCGCATACCAAAGAAACCCGTAACACCTGCCCCTACTGCTCGGTCGGCTGCGGCCTGATCATGTACAGCCAGGGCGATGCGGGCAAGAACGTCAAACAGAACATCATCCATATCGAAGGTGACGCCGACCACCCGGTCAACCGCGGCACCCTCTGCCCGAAAGGCGCCGGCTTGCTGGACTTCATCCACAGCCCGAGCCGCCTGCAGTACCCCGAGGTACGCAAGCCGGGCAGCAAGGAGTGGGTGCGGGTCAGCTGGGACGAGGCGCTCGATCGCGTTGCCGACCTGATGAAGCAGGACCGCGACGCCAACTTCATCGAAAAGAACGCCCAGGGGCAAACGGTCAACCGCTGGCTTACCACCGGTTTTCTTGCTGCTTCCGCCGCCTCCAGCGAGGCCGGCTACCTGACCCACAAGGTCATCCGCGCAACAGGCATGCTGGGGTTCGATAACCAGGCTCGTGTCTGACATGGCCCGACGGTGGCAAGTCTTGCCCCGACGTACGGCCGTGGCGCCATGACCAACCACTGGTCCGATATCGCCAATGCGAATCTGGTCCTGGTGATGGGTGGCAACGCAGCAGAAGCGCATCCGTGCGGCTTCAAGTGGGTGACCGAGGCCAAGGCGCACAACAAGGCGCGGCTGATCGTGGTCGACCCGCGGTTTACCCGTACCGCTTCGGTGGCGGACTACTACGCACCGATCCGTACTGGTACCGACATCGCCTTCATGGGCGGGCTGATCAATTACCTGCTGAGCAACGACAAGATCCAGCACGAGTACGTGCGCAACTACACCGACGTGTCGTTCATCGTCAAAGAGAGCTATGGCTTCGAGGATGGCCTGTTCAGCGGGTACGACGAGGCCAAGCGCGTGTATGCCGACAAGTCCGGCTGGGGTTACGAGCTGGGTGCAGACGGCTTTGCCAAGGTTGACCCGACGCTGCAGCACCCGCGCTGCGTGTTCCAGCTGATGAAGCAGCACTACAGCCGCTATACACCGGAACTGGCAAGCATGACCTGTGGCATGCCGCAGGACGCCATGTTGAAGATCTGGGAAGAGATCGCCACCTGCTCGGTACCGGGCAAAACCATGACGATCCTCTACGCGCTGGGCTGGACGCAGCACTCGATCGGTGCGCAGATCATCCGCAGTGCGGCCATGGTGCAGTTACTGCTGGGTAACGTCGGCATGCCAGGTGGCGGGGTCAACGCCTTGCGCGGGCACTCCAACATCCAGGGCCTGACCGACCTCGGCCTGCTGTCCAACTCGTTGCCGGGTTACTTGACACTTGCCGGCGACGCCGAGCAGGACTATGCCGCCTATATCGACAAGCGCGCCTCCAAGCCACTGCGTCCTGGCCAACTGTCGTACTGGCAGAACTACGGCAAGTTCCATGTCAGCCTGATGAAGGCGTGGTACGGCGCCAATGCCACGGCGGAGAACAACTGGGGCTACGACTGGCTGCCCAAGCTTGATGTGCCGGCCTACGACGTGCTGCGCATGTTCGAGATGATGGGCCAGGGCAAGGTAAACGGCTACATGTGCCAAGGTTTCAACCCGATTGCCGCGCTGCCGGACAAGAACCGTGTCACTGCTGCCCTGAGCAAACTCAAGTGGCTGGTGATCATGGACCCGCTGGCCACCGAGACCTCGGAGTTCTGGCGCAACGCCGGGCCGTTCAACGATGTCGACACGGCCAACATCCAGACCGAAGTGATCCGCCTGCCCACTACCTGCTTTGCCGAGGAAGACGGCTCGCTGGTCAACAGCAGCCGCTGGCTGCAGTGGCACTGGAAGGGCGCCGACGGCCCGGGCGAGACCCGCACCGACGTTCACATCATGAGCGAGCTGTTCCTGCGCCTGCGGCGACGCTACCAGGCCGAAGGCGGCGCCTATCCTGACGCGCTGATGAACATCAACTGGCCATACAAGGTCCCTGAAGAGCCATCCCCGGAGGAGCTGGCCAAGGAAATGAACGGCTGGGCGGTGACGGACGTCACCGATCCGACTGGCGCAGTGCTCAAGGCCGGCCAGCAACTGGCGGGCTTTGGCCAGCTCAAGGACGACGGCAGCACTGCGTCCGGTTGCTGGATCTTCGCCGGCAGCTGGACCGAGCAGGGTAACCAGATGGCTCGCCGTGACAACAGCGACCCGTACGGCATGCACCAGGTGCAGAACTGGGCCTGGGCCTGGCCGGCCAACCGCCGCATCCTCTACAACCGTGCTTCCAGCGACCCGCAAGGCAAGCCGTGGGACCCGGAGAAGAAGCGCCTGGTGTGGTGGAACGGCAAGGCCTGGACCGGGACCGATGTGCCCGACTTCAAGGTCGACTCGCCGCCCGAGGCGGGGATGAACCCGTTCATCATGAACCCCGAAGGCGTGGCGCGGTTCTTTGCCATCGACAAGATGGCCGAAGGCCCGTTCCCCGAGCACTACGAGCCGTTCGAGACGCCGATTGGCATAAACCCGCTGCACCCGCAGAACAAGAAGGCCACCAGCAACCCGGCCGGGCGGGTGTTCGACTCGGTGTGGGACACCCTCGGCAAGCACGACGAGTTCCCGTACGCGGCGACCACGTACAGGCTGACCGAGCACTTCCACTTCTGGAGCAAGCATTGCCGGCTCAACGCCATTGCCCAGCCCGAGCAGTTCGTCGAAATTGGCGAGGTGCTGGCCAACGAGAAAGGTATCAAGGCCGGTGACCGGGTGCGGGTATCGAGCAAGCGCGGGCATATCGATGCGGTGGCGGTAGTGACCAAGCGGATTCGCCCGCTCCAGGTCAACAACCAGACCGTGCACCAGATCGGCATCCCGCTGCACTGGGGCTTCACCGGGGCTACGCGGCATGGCTACCTGACCAACACCCTGGTGCCTTTCCTGGGTGACGGCAATACCCAGACGCCAGAGTCCAAGTCGTTCCTCGTCAAAGTGGAGAAACTCTGATGGCCAGCCAAGACATCATCGCCCGCTCGGCCACCACCACCGTACCGCCTTCGGTACGCCAGCAGCAGGAAGTCGCCAAGCTGATCGACACCACCAAGTGCATCGGCTGCAAGGCTTGCCAGGTGGCGTGTTCGGAGTGGAACGAACTGCGTGACGAGGTCGGCCACAACCACGGCACCTACGACAACCCCCAGGACCTCACCGCCGAGACCTGGACCCTGATGCGCTTCACCGAGCACGAGCGCGACGACGGCAACCTGGAGTGGCTGATTCGCAAGGATGGCTGCATGCACTGCGCCGAGCCAGGTTGCCTGAAGGCGTGCCCGAGCCCGGGAGCGATCATCAAGCACGCCAACGGCATCGTCGACTTCAACCAGGACCACTGCATCGGTTGTGGGTACTGCATCACCGGTTGCCCGTTCAATATCCCGCGTATTTCGCAGAAGGACCACAAGGCGTACAAGTGCACCCTGTGTTCCGACCGCGTGACCGTGGGCCTGGAGCCGGCCTGCGTGAAAACCTGCCCGACCGGGGCGATCGTGTTCGGCACCAAGGACGAGATGAAGGTGCATGCTGCCGAGCGCATCGTCGATCTCAAGTCGCGAGGCTACGACAAGGCTGGGCTGTACGACCCGGACGGCGTCGGTGGCACCCACGTGATGTATGTGCTGCACCATGCCGACACGCCGAAGCTGTACGCCGGCCTGCCGGACCAGCCGGTGATCAGCCCGCTGGTGGGGCTGTGGAAGGGCTTTACCAAGCCGCTGGCGCTGCTGGCCATGGGGGCTGCGGTGCTGGCCGGGTTCTTCCACTATGTGCGGGTGGGGCCACAGCGGGTGGAGGAGGACGAACACCCGACACCCGCGGATGAAAGCGTGCACCAGGTGGACCCGTCGGTCCATGTCTATGATCCGACCAAGCCCGGTGGGCAAGGGGAGCAGCGACCATGAACGACAACAAACCCATCCTGCGCTACAACGCCAACGAGCGCAGCAACCACTGGGTCGTCGCGATCCTGTTCATCCTGGCTGGCCTGTCGGGGCTGGCGCTGTTCCATCCGGCGCTGTTCTGGCTCAGCAACCTGTTCGGCGGTGGCCCGTGGACACGCATCCTGCACCCCTTCCTCGGGGTGGCGATGTTCGTGTTCTTCCTCGGCTTGGTGCTGCGTTTCTGGCGCGCCAATTTCATCACTGCCAATGACCGACTGTGGCTGCGCCGGGTGGACCGGGTGATGCTCAACAAGGAGGAGGGTGTGCCACCGATCGGCAAGTACAACGCCGGGCAGAAGCTGTTGTTCTGGACCCTGCTGGTGTGCATGCTGGTTCTGCTGGTCAGCGGCGTGGTGATCTGGCGCGCATACTTCAGCCATTTGTTCGGCATCGAGGTCATTCGCCTGTCTGCGCTGCTCCACGCCCTGGCGGCGTTCGTGCTGATCCTCAGCATCATCGTGCACATCTACGCCGGTATCTGGATCAAGGGCTCGATCGGCGCCATGCTGCATGGCTGGGTCAGCCGCGCCTGGGCGCGCAAGCACCATGAGTTGTGGTACCGCGAAGTGACTGGTGACAAGACGCCGGGCAATCACGGACGAAAAGAAGGATGAGCGCTTGAGCACGATACTCGAACCCGGGCAGATCGAAGCGTCGGCAGTGATGCCGCCGTTTCTGTACCTGCCCCCCGCCAACCTGTTCGAACTGCGCGCCGCGCGCCTGGAGCAGCTGGCCGAGGGCAATGCCCTTGGCGAATACCTGAAGCTGGTGGCTCGTTTGTGCCGTATCCAGCAGCAGCTTGTGGATAACCCGCCCGCTGGCATGCCGGTGGCAGAGGAGCGTCAGCGCCTGTGCATAAGTCATGGTTTGCCGCCACTGGCGGCGGACAGCCTGGTGCGTGAAGGGCCGTGGCTGGTCTGGTTGCAGGCCTTGCTCGAGCACTTCAATCCGCAGGCCAGCGGTCCATTAGGGGAGGCGCTGCAAGTTCTGCGCAGCAGTGACGACTGTCAACGCAAGGGTTGGGGCATCGCCTTGCTTGCCGGTCAGTACGATGCCGTGCCTGCGGCGCTGGTGCCGTTCATTGGTGCGGCCTTGCAGGCGGCCTGGTCCAGCTGGTTGCTGGCGCTGCCCGCGCCAGAGCTCAAGCCCGCCGACAGCCTGGCCCAGTGCCCGGCCTGCGGTTCGCCGGCGATGGCCGGGGTGGTGCGCAACCGCGGCAAGCACAATGGCCTGCGCTACCTGGCTTGTTCGCTGTGTGCCTGCGAATGGCATGTGGTGCGGGTCAAATGCGTGTACTGCGAGTCGAGCAAGGACCTGCGCTATACCAGCCTTGACGATGACCGCCATGCGCCGGGCAAGGCGCCGCTACGGGCGGAGTGCTGCCCGGAGTGCGAGAGCTACCTGAAGCAGAACTACCTGGAAAACGATGCGGCGGCCGAGCCGCTGGCCGATGACCTGGCCAGCCTGGCACTGGACATTCGCCTGGACGAGGAGGGCTTCCATCGGTTGGCACCGAACCTGATGCTCGCACCCGGGTAATGGAGAGTGTCTACACTGTAAGACCGAGTCGCCTTCTTCGCGGGTAAACCCGCTCCCACAGGGCCCGCGCAGCTTTTGAGGCTTGCGCGGCCCTTGTAGGCGCGGGTTTACCCGCGAAGAGGCCAGTACAGACAACGGATCAGTCCAAGGTAGTACCGCATGTCCTCCAGCCTAGCCAGCGACACCCCACGCCTGCCCTCCATCGACACCCTTTTGCGCCACCCAGCCTGCCTCCCGCTGATCGACCGCCACGGTCGCGACGCGGTCCTCGCCACCCTGCGGCAACTGCTCGACGATCTGCGCGACCCCGCCCGCACCGGCCAGCTCAGCACCGCCGAACTGGCCGCTGAAGTCCTGCTGGGCCGCACTGGCGAACGCTTGGCCACCCAGCAACGCAGCCAGGTCCGCCGAGTGTTCAACCTCACCGGCACCGTGTTGCACACCAACCTCGGCCGCGCACTGTTGCCAGAGGAGGCCATCGAGGCCATGCAGACCGCCGCCCGCTACCCGCTCAACCTTGAGTTCGACCTGGCCACCGGCAAGCGCGGCGACCGTGACGACCTGATCGAGGGCCTGATCCGCGAGCTGACAGGCGCCGAAGCCGTCACCGTGGTCAACAACAACGCCGCCGCCGTGCTGCTGGCGCTCAACAGCCTGGGTGCGCGCAAGGAGGGGATCATCTCCCGCGGTGAACTGATCGAGATCGGCGGTGCCTTCCGCATCCCCGACATCATGGCCCGCGCCGGCGTGAAGCTGCACGAAGTCGGCACCACCAACCGCACCCACGCCCGTGACTACGAGGCCGCCATCAGCCCGCGTACGGGCCTGCTGATGCGGGTGCATTGCAGCAACTACAGCATTCAGGGCTTCACTACCCAGGTGCCCACCGCCGAGCTGGCGCGTATCGCCCACCAACATGACTTGCCGTTGCTCGAAGACCTTGGCAGCGGCAGCCTGCTTGACCTTGCCCGCTGGGGCCTGCCCGCCGAGCCTACTGTGCGTCAGGCCCTTGCTGACGGCGCCGATATCGTCACCTTCAGCGGCGACAAACTGCTGGGCGGGCCGCAAGCCGGAATCATCGTCGGGCGCAAGGAGCTGATCGCCAGAATCAAGAAGAACCCGCTCAAGCGCGCGCTGCGGGTCGACAAGATCACCCTTGCCGCACTCGAAGCGGTGCTGGCGTTGTACCGCAACCCCGACCGCCTGGCCGAGCGCCTGCCCAGCTTGCGCCTGCTGACCCGCAGCCAGGCAGAAATCCAGGCCCAGGCCGAGCGCCTGGCCCCTGAAATCAAAGCCCGCCTCGGCGAGCAATGGGCGGTCAGTGTGGAGCCGGCGTTGGGCATGATTGGCAGTGGCAGCCAACCGGTGGCCCGCCTGCCAAGTGCGGCATTGTGCCTGCGCCCGCAGGTGTCGAAGAAGTTGCGCGGGCGCAGCCTGCATGTACTGGAGCGCGCCTTGCGCGGTCTGCCCGTGCCAGTGCTCGGCCGAATCGACGATGACGCCCTGTGGCTGGACCTGCGCCAACTGGATGACGAGGCCCAGTGGCTGGCTCAGTTGCCCGCCCTGCAATTGGGGCCGGTACAGTGATCGTTGGTACCGCCGGCCACATCGACCACGGCAAGACCGCACTGCTCCAGGCCCTGACCGGCCAGGCCGGTGACCAGCGCCAGGAGGAGCGCGCCCGTGGCATGACCATCGACCTTGGCTATCGCTATGCGGCGTTGACCGA
Source organism: Pseudomonas sp. C5pp (assembly GCF_000814065.1). Lineage (NCBI taxonomy): Bacteria > Pseudomonadati > Pseudomonadota > Gammaproteobacteria > Pseudomonadales > Pseudomonadaceae > Pseudomonas > Pseudomonas sp. C5pp. The sequence goes on from NZ_JWLN01000029.1 coordinate 53,560, forward strand.
GGGCGCAGCGCTGACCGGCTTCATCGACGTGCCCGGTCACGAGCGCTTTATCCACAACATGCTGGCCGGCGCCCATGGCATCGATCTGGTGCTGCTGGTAGTCGCGGCCGACGACGGGGTGATGCCTCAAACCCGCGAGCACCTGGCGATCATCGAGTTGCTGGGCATCCCACAAGCCCTGGTGGCGATCAGCAAATGCGACCGTGTAGAGCCGGCCCGCCTGGCCGAAGTGCAGGCACAGGTCAGCGAACTTCTGGCGCCGGGCCCATATGCCGGTGCGCGGCAGTTTCCGTTGTCCAGTGTGACCGGCGAAGGTATCGATGCCTTGCGCCAGGCCTTGCTGGCCGCGCAACAGCGCGTGTGCCAGCGCAGCGTGCGCGGCGGTTTCCGCCTGGCCGTCGACCGCGCCTTTGCCGTTACCGGTGCGGGTGTGGTGGTCACGGGCACGGCGCTGGCCGGGCGGGTCAGTGCCGGTGACACCTTGTTACTGGGCAAGGCCGGCAAACCGGTGCGGGTGCGTGGCCTGCATGCGCAGAACCAGGCCGCACTGGTGGCCGAAGCGGGCCAGCGGGTGGCACTGAACATTGCTGCCGAACGCCTGGCGGTGGAGCAGGTGCGCCGGGGGGGCTGGCTGGTGCCCGAGTGGCTGCATGCGCCTAGCGTGCGGGTGGATGTCGAGTTGAACCTGTTGCCGGGCGAGACCCGTACCTTCGAGCATTTCAGCGCTGTGCACGTGCACCTGGGCACCCAGGATGTAACGGCCCGGGTAGCCTTGCTCGAGGGTGAAACCTTGGTGGCAGGCCAGCGCATGTTCGCCCAGTTGCTGCTCAACGCGCCGCTGCAGGCGGTACACGGCGACCGCTTGGTGCTGCGCGATCAGCGTGCCCAGCGCACACTGGGGGGCGGCAAGGTACTCGATCCGTTCGCGCCAAGCCGTCAGCGTCGCAGTGATGAGCGCCTGCGCCAATTGCAGGTGCTGCGTGATGCCGAGGACCTGGAGCAGGCCTTGCCGGCACTGCTTGCCAGCGCACCCGGGGGTATCGACCCGCAACGTCTGGAACGGCAGTTCAATCGCCTGCGCGAAACCTGGCAGTTGCCGGAAGATGTGCTGGTGGTGGCTACGCGGCAGGGCCAACTGCTGTTTGCCAGTGCCCGGTGGCAGGCGCTCAAGCGCCAGGTGCTGGAGCAGCTGGCGCGGTTCCATGAACAGGAGCCCGACCAGCTCGGCCCGGACCGCGACCGCCTGCGCCGCTTTGCTGCCTTGCCGCTGGAGCGGCCCGCTTTTGTCAGCCTGCTGGATGAGTTGCTCGAAGACGGCGCCATTGCCAGCAGCGGGCCTTGGCTGCACCTGCCCGATCACAAGGTGCAGTTGAGCGAAGCCGACAGTGCATTATGGGCGAGTCTGCAACCGAAGTTGCTGGCGGGGCAATACGATCCGCCCTGGGTCCGGACGCTGGCGAGCGAGGAAAATTGTGCCGAAGCCGATGTGCGCCTGTTGCTGCGCAAGCTGGCCCGGTTGGGCCTGGTGCACCAGGTGGTGCGCGACCTGTTCTACCCCGAGGCGACGCTACAGCGCATGGCAGAGCTGCTGCTGGGGCAGGCCAGTGAAACGCCGATAGTGCAGGTTGCCGCGTTTCGCGATATGTTGGGCATCGGTCGCAAGCGCAGTGTGCAGATTCTGGAGTACTTCGACCGCATCGGCCTGACCCGGAGGGTGGCCGATCAGCGTCACATTCGCGCCGAAAGCGCCCTGGCCCAGCAGCAGGCCAGGCACTGAGTTCAAGGAAGGCAATCGCGCCCGGTGGCGCGGCCGGGCTTCAAACCCGGTTGGGGACGGCAGCCGTTCCCGGGCAGGTTCGACTCCCGCTGCCTTCCGCCATTTTCTTTTGCCTGTCAGGGCCCTATCGCCGGCAAGCCAGCTCCCGCAGGTACTCCACAGACCGTGTTATCCCTGTGGGAGCTGGCTTGCCGGCGATAGGGCCAGACCAGGCAACACTCAGGCCCGTTCCCCACACAGGTCCAGGGCAAACCACCGCTCTGCCGTTTCGACATCCAGCCCGGCCCCCAGCAACGCAACCATCTTGGCCAGCGCCGCCTCCCGGGTCATGCCCCCGCCACTGACCAGCCCGGCCCCGCGCAAGCGGTTACCCGCCGCATAGGTATCGAACACCACCGACCCCTCAGGGCACTGGCTGATAGCTGCCAGCATCACACCCCGCTGGCGTGCCGCGCTCAGCACATCCAGTAACGCCTGGTCATCCGACGGCCCGGTTCCGCTGCCGTAGCATTCCAGCAGCAAACCCTGCACGCCGCTGCCCAGCAGTGCCTGCAAATGCCCGGCCTGCAGGCCCGGGAACACCGGCACTACCGCCAGGTTGACCGGCTGGCGCGGGTGCTTGTAGCCAAGCTCGGCAGGGATCGCCGTTGCGCGCTCACTGTCACGATGGCGCGGCAGCGCGGCAAAGGCATCGAACGCCTCGCTGCGCAGCTTCGACGCCCGGCAGCCATGCAGCAGCTGCCCATGGAAGTACAGTTGCACGCCATCTTCCAGCCCTTGTTCGAACTGGCGCAGTGCGCCGCACAAGTTGCCCCAGGCGTCGCTGTCCGCGCTACCTGCCGGCAGCATCGAGCCGGTCAGCAGCACTGGCACCGGAAGGCCCAGCAGCAGGAACGACAACGCCGCGGCGCTGTAGGCCAGGCTGTCGGTGCCATGCAGCACGAGCACGCCATCATGGCCAGCCACCTCTACCGCTGCGACGATTGCATCGCGCATCGCCAGCCAGTTGTGCTGTTGCATGTTGGCGCTGTCGAGCAGCGGGTTCAGTTCCTGCAAGGTCCATTGCACCTGGGGTGCATCGGCCAACTGGGCAAAGTGTTCGCGCATGCGTGCTTCGAAGCCACCGGCCGGCGCCAGGCCTTCGGGGGTTTCGAGCATGCCGATGGTGCCCCCGGTATAGAGCACGAGGAGATTCTTTACTGCTCGCATGGGAAGTATCCGTAGCGGTGAGCGGAAGAAGGTAAGCCGCCCACGGACGGGGCGGCTGGCAGGGGAGAATATCAGCGTTGAGTCTGGACTTCGCCGACTGCTTTGTCAGTGGCTGTTTCCACCTGCGGATTGGCAGGCCAGGCATTGCGATCCAGGTCCAGGTCGGCAAACTTGGCCGAGTCGAACACCGGTTGGTCGACGCCCGCCTTGCGCTGGTCGTCGTAGTCGCGCATCACCCGCAGGCCGACCTTGAACAGCAGGGCCAGGGCCACCAGGTTGACGAAGGCCAGGCAGGTCATGGTGATATCGGCAAAGGCGAACACAGTCGACAGGTCCTGCAACGAGCCCCATACAACCAGCGCCAGTACCAGGCCACGGAATACTATCAGTACCACACGATTGCGGCTGAGGAACTGCAGGCTGTTTTCGCCCAGGTAGTAGTTGTAGAGGATGCAGGTGAACACGAACAGCGACAGTGCCACGCTGACGAACACGCGGCCCCAGTCACCGACCACGGCGGCCAGCGAGTTCTGGGTCAGGACGATGCCGTCACCTTCGAAGCCCGGGGTGTAGAAGCCCGACAACAGGATCAGCAACGCGGTGCAGGTGCAGATCACGAAGGTGTCGAGGAACACGCTGAATGCCTGGACAACGCCCTGCGCACCCGGGTGTTTCACGGCGGCCACGGCTGCGACGTTTGGCGCACTGCCCAGGCCCGCTTCGTTGGCGAACACACCACGCTTCACGCCCATGACGATGGCGCTGCCGAGCAGGCCGCCGAACGCCGGGTCGAGGCCGAAGGCACTCTTGAAGATGGTTTCCAGCATGGCTGGCACGTGCTCGATCTGGGTGCCGATCACGTACAGGGTCACGCCGATGTACGCCAGGGTCTTGACCGGTACCAGCAGGTCCGACACCGCGGCGATGCGCTTGATGCCGCCGATGAAGGTGATGGCCAGCAGCACGGCGAGGACGATGCCGGTGTGCTTAGGGTCGAAGGCGAAGGCGTTCTGCAGCGAGTGAGTCACGGTGTACGACTGCAGGCCGATGAAGGCGAAGCCGTAGGTGACCAGCAGCAGGACCGAGAACACGATGGCCATGCTTTTCAGCTTCAGGCCGTGCTGGATGTAGTACGCCGGGCCACCACGGTACAGGCCGTCGCCATCGGCGCGCTTGTAGACCTGGGCCAGGGTGCATTCGAAGAAGCTGCTGGACATACCCACCAGTGCGGTGACCCACATCCAGAACACGGCACCTGGGCCACCCAGGGTCACGGCAATGCCGACACCGGCGATGTTACCGGCACCAACGCGGCCAGCCAGGCTCAGCATCAGGGCCTGGAAGGAGCTCAGCTGGCCTGCCTGGCCACGCAGCGATTCCTTGAACACACCGAACATGTGGCCGAAGTGGCGGAACTGGACGAACCGGGAGCGGATAGTGAAGTAGCTACCCAGCCCTACGATCAGCACAATGAGAAGTTTCCCCGAGAGGAAATCGTTGAGTACTTCGAGCATTGGAAAATGACCTCGATTCTTATTGTTCGTGTGGAAAGATCAGCGGACGGCAGGCGCACCGCTATTCGTGGGGCGCATGGTTGGCTATGACAAGAGCGGTTACAATTTCGCGGGTTGCTCTGATTTGGTGCAACTTGATGCTACAATTGCGCCATTCGCGTCACCTGAGTCCCGAGTCATGAGCGATCATTTCGCTACCAACCTCAAACTGGCCTGCAGCCACTACCGCTCTATCTCCGAAGTTTGCCGCCAGCTGTCGATCAACCGCGCGCAGTTCAACAAGTACCTGAGTGGGCAAAGCCGCCCGACGGCCTACAACCTCAAGCGCATCGGCGATTTCTTCGGGGTAGAAGATTACGAATTGCATTTGCCACCCGAGCAGTTCAGCCGCCTGATCGGTGCCCGCGTGTCGACCCCGGCCGAGCAGCCTGGCGACCCGATCAGTGATCTGTTCCGCCCGTTGCACGCCCATGCGGGGAACCTGTCGCGCTATTGCGGTTACTACCTGGAATATTCCAACTGCATGTCGGTTCCGGGTACGGTCCTGGTGTCATTGGTGCACCTGTGGGAGGAGCGCGGGCAGTTCCTTTTCGAACGCCAGGAACGCCAGGAGCGTTCCAGCGCCACCAACCCCCATGCCGAGGTGCGTTGTCGCTATCTGGGAGCGGCGTTCCAGCTGCAGGACCGGATGTTCTTGGTCGATTACGAGTCGCTGACGTTCAACGAGATGAGCCAGACTATCCTCATCCCCAGTTTCAAAAGCCGCATTACCCGGCTCAACGGCCTGAAGGCCGGCGTATCCAGCGGAGACCGGCGAAACCCGGCCTGCACTCGGGTTGTGTGGGACTACCTGGGAGAGGAGATCAATCGCATCAATGTCTACCGGCAGGTAAAACTGTACCAGCCGGATGATCCACGCATAGATGACGATGTGCGTGAGCGCCTTAGCGTGGGGCCGTTGCGTAACAGTCTGTTCGAAATCGAGTGATGCTTTTTTCAGAGAACAAGTTGATGTAACCACTCGCCAACAGGGTTGCCTGGGTCGAGCAGCAACTTGATTGCCATGATACAGCAAACACAGACCAGCAATGGCTTGATCAGACGGGGGCCAAAGTGTACTGCGCAGCGTGCGCCCAGTTGAGCCCCCACAAAAGCAGCGAATGCCATTGCCAGTGCGAGCGGCCAGATGATCGCCCCGCTCAGTGAAAAGACTGACAACGCGCCCAGGTTACAGGCTGCGTTCAATAGCTTGCTGGTGCACACGGCTTGTATCAAGTGCTGGCCCAAGAGGATCACGCAGGCCAGCATGAAGAACGAGCCGACGCCAGGGCCGAAGATCCCGTCATAAAAGCCAATGATTGGTGCAACCGTAATGCAGAACAGGCTGGTCGATATCTTTGCCTTGCGCGCTCGTTCATTCGGCTTTGGACTGAAGGCAAAGTAGGCGGCTATCAGGATCAGCAGAGGTGGAACGCACGCCTGCAGAACGCTTTTGGGCACGTAAGTTATCGACAAGGCACCCAACGCCCCTCCGATAAACGACATGACAGCCATTGGACTGCCTTGTCTCCAGTCGATCATGCCTTTGCGGGCGAAGGCGCACGTAGCCGAAACCGTAGCCGAAGCCGCCTGGAACTTGTTGGTGGCAATTGCCGCCAAGGGTTCGATACCGGCAATGAACAACACCGGGAGCGTGATCAGGCCCCCGCCACCGGCGATGGCATCGAAAAAGCCGGCCATCAGTGCCACCAGTGCGAGGATCAGAACAAGCGTTACGTCGAATTCGATCATTGGGTGTTCTCCTGGGATCAGCCACGCACCAGCAGCGGGTCTTCAGCGAGCACCAACGGTACTGCGAAGGGGGAGTATCCGAATTGACGGATGAGCAGCCGCCGGTTGTCCTGGACCATGTCGCGGCCGTGCAAGGCTCGGCTGTTGTTGATCAACAATGCGCTGTCAGGCTGCAGGACAAACGCCAGTGGTCGTGCGTTATCCAGTGCTTTCTGAAAGGCGTCGAAAGCGCGCGCCGCTGCGCTGCAGGCGCGGTCATTCAGGCTGAAGCGATAGCTGTTGTAACGAACAGAAAAACCACCATTGGGCTCGAATTGCAGCATTGAAACTGCTTTGCCTGCATTGCCCTGTCCGTGAGCGAAGCAGTCACTGCGGGTGAAATCGAAGGACGTTGAAGTCAGCGCAAGTGTGTCCAGGCTACCCAGGCGTTCAATGATTCCCCGGAGCGGGAAGACATGCGTAGGTTCATTGGCGGGGTTCCAGCGCGCAGTCAGAATCAGTGCAGAGGGAGCAGGGGAGTTGGCATTGGTGGAAATTGTCGAGCAGTTGTAAGGCGCTTCAGTGTGCGGCCCCAAGCGCAAGCCCGCATGCGAGCTGGTTTCAACTTCCAGGCAGGGATCTTCGCCGAGCCGCGGGATGCGGCCACCGCCCTTGAAGTTGCCGACCAGGCGAACCTGTTTACCATCGTTGTCTATATCGAAGGCGAAACTGCGGTGGCGCACGAGCTCCAGCAGCAGTTGATTGCGGGAGGCAAGGTATTGGCAGCGAGGGTTTTGCGCCAGGGCGGAAATGTCGGGCAGGTACTCTGGTATTGGCTCGTTGGCACAAGGCATCTGCCTGTACATCAAGGCAGATAGCTGGCCCTCACTGAAGCGTTGTAACAGCGCACGCTGTTCCTCACTCAAGGCTTGCTCGAGTTGATCGGCGAATATACGAGCCTGAAGTGCTACTCCTTTGGCCTCCGGGCCACCCAAGTCAGCAATGGTCTGGCTTGCAAAGGCTATGGCTTTGCTTTGCTCCGGGCTGAAATCCAGGTATGCAACTTCCGAACGAGGCATTGAACGTTCCCTGTACTTGTTTTTGAGAAGCTCCCCGGCTGGCAAGTGGGGGAGTCAACTATTCAATGCGGTTGTGCTGTTGCGCGGAAGTCAGCTCGTTCCTGGTATGTCGTAGGAGATTTCTGCGTGTTGCGGTATTGAAAGGTGGAACTTTGAATTCAGTACCGCCTGTGGCATCGAACGGGTCCGGTGTTGGACTTCCCCGCCCGGAAACCGCAAAATGACCCCTTTCCTTCAATCAACCTCTCCGGATCTGCTGACTCTATGCGTATGCGCCTAATGCTGTTGGGTGGTGGCAATGCCCTCGGGCAAGCGCTGATTCGTCTTGGGGCCGAGGAGGACATCGCATTCCTGGCTCCGCGTCCGCCCGAGAACGGCTGGACGCCGGCCAGCCTCACCCAGCTGCTCGACGATCATCGTCCCGATGCACTGGTCAACCTGGCCTATTACTTCGACTGGTTCCAGGCCGAGTCGGTCAGTGAGCAGCGCCTGGCCCAGCAGGAGCGGGCTGTGGAGCGGTTGGCAGAGCTGTGCCAGCACCACCAGATCACCCTGGTTCAGCCATCCAGCTACCGGGTGTTCGATGGTTCTCGGGCCACGGCCTACAGCGAAAAGGACGAGCCGGTACCGCTGGGCCTGCGTGGCCAGGCCCTGTGGCGCATCGAGCAGAGCGTTCGCGCGGCTTGCCCGCAACACGTGCTGTTGCGCTTTGGTTGGCTGCTCGACGAAAGCATCGACGGGGCGTTGGGCCGCTTCCTGACCCGCGCCGAGCAACCCCAGGAGCTGCTGCTGGCCGATGACCGGCGTGGCAACCCTACGCCGGTCGACGACGCCGCCCGGGTGATTCTGTCGGTGCTCAAACAACTCGATTGCAGTGCGCCGCTGTGGGGCACCTACCATTACGCCGGCAACGAAGCGACCACGCCGCTGGCGCTGGGCCAGGCGATCCTCGCCGAGGCAGGCCAGTACCGGCAGCTGGCCGTGCAGGCGCCGACGCCGCAGGCACATGCCGCACGGCCGGATGCCAGCGAAGAGCCGCAGCACGCGGTACTGGCCTGCAAGAAAATCCTTCATACCTTCGGCATCAAGCCGCGCGCCTGGCGCGCCGGCTTGCCGCCTCTACTGGACCGGTTCTACCGCCATGGCTGACGCCCCCATCCTGATCACCGGCGGTGCCGGCTTTATTGGCTCCCACCTGTGCGATGCGTTGTTGGAGAAAGGCTACGCCGTACGCATTCTCGACGATTTCTCCACTGGCCAGCGGGGCAACCTGCAGGTTGACCACCCTCGGCTGGAACTGGTTGAAGGCGATGTCGCCGATGCCGAGCTGGTTACACAGGTTACGGCTGGCTGCAGTGCCGTGGTGCACCTGGCAGCGGTGGCCTCGGTGCAGGCCTCGGTCGAGGACCCGGTGCGGACCCACCAGAGCAATTTCATCGGTACCCTCAACGTGTGCGAAGCCATGCGCGTGCATGGGCTGCGCCGGGTGCTGTTCGCCTCCAGTGCGGCGGTGTATGGCAACAATGGTGAAGGCGAGTCGATTGCCGAAGACACCCCCAAGGCGCCGCTGACCCCGTATGCCGTGGACAAGCTGGCCAGTGAGCAGTACCTGGACTTCTACCGTCGCCAGCATGGCCTGGAGCCAGTGGTGTTCCGCTTCTTCAATATCTTCGGACCGCGCCAGGACCCGTCCTCGCCGTATTCCGGGGTGATCAGCATCTTCTCCCAACGTGCTGTGCAGGGTTTGCCGATTACCGTGTTCGGTGATGGTGAGCAGACCCGGGACTTCCTTTACGTGGGCGACCTGGTGCAGGTAATGGTGCAGGCGCTGGAGCAGCCGCAGGTCGAGGAGGGAGCGGTGAATATCGGCCTCAACCAGGCCACTTCGCTCAACCAGTTGCTGGCAGCGCTTGAGAAGGTGGTGGGTAGCTTACCGGCGGTCAGTTATGTGGCGGCACGTTCGGGTGACATTCGCCATTCGCGGGCGGATAACCAGCGTTTGTTGGCGCGGTTCGAGTTTCCGCAGGCGACGCCGATGGTCGAGGGCTTGTCGCGGCTTCTGGGCAAGGGCTGAAATGCTTGGGGGCGCTTTGCGCCCCTATCGCCGGCAAGCCAGCTCCCCCAAGAGCGAGTACGCGGTCACGGTGGGAGCTGGCTTGCCGGCGATGGGCTGCGCAGCAGCCCCAGAATCACTCATGCCGCACCACTTTTCGCAGGCAATCCCCTGCCGCCAGCACCCGCCCATCCCGGGCCCGCACCTGCAGTGTTTCCAGCGCCTGCCCCGTATCACTATCCACCAACTCCGAACGCACCTCGCCCGCCTCGAACAGAAACCGCTCCCCCCACTGCCTCAAGCCAACCACCACCGGGAACACCGATCGCCCTTTCTCGGTCAGCACATATTCCTTGTAGGCACTGCCATCCGACGCCGGCTGCAGCGTCAGCAGCCCACTCTCCACCAGCCACTTCAGCCGTGAGGCGAGGATGTTCTTCGCCAGCCCCAGGTTCTTCTGGAATTCACTGAAGCGCCGCAGCCCATCGAATGCGTCGCGCAGGATCATCAGCGCCCAGCGGTCTCCCAGTACCTCCAGCGCCCGGGCTACGGGGCATTGCGCATTGTTTTCATCGAGCATGGACGGGGTCTTTCGTGATTATCTGGTTGCATATTAAAACCACATTTGCTAAATAACCAGCATATGGTTTCAATTCGAAACCAGATTGGCGAGACCAGCCCGATGAGCCCTGCACTGACACGCTGGATAACCCTGCTGCTGGCCATTACCAGCGCCATGGCGGTGGCGACAGTGTATTTCGCCCAGCCTCTGCTCGAGTCGATGGCCGCTGACCTTGGCGTTGCGCAGCAGAAGATCGGGTGGGTAGTTGGCGCGACCCAGGCGGGCTACGCCCTGGGGTTGTTGCTGATCGTGCCGCTGGGTGACCTGATCGACCGCAAGCGCCTGCTGCTCGGGCAGTTGCTGTTCTCGGCCCTGGCGCTGGCTGGGGTAGGCATGGCGCCCAACTGGGCGCTATTGCTGCTGGCCCTGGCTATCACCGGGCTGATGGCGGTCATGGTGCAGGTGATGGTGGCGCATGCAGCGAGCCTTGCCGCCCCCGGCCAGCAAGGGCAGGCCGTGGGCACCGTCACCAGCGGCATAGTGCTGGGCATTTTGCTGGCGCGGCTGGTCTCGGGCGGGCTTGCCGACCTGGCTGGCTGGCGCAGCGTGTACCTGTTTACCGCAGGGTTGTTGATGCTGCTGGCCCTGGTGCTGTGGCGCAGCCTGCCCGTGGGGCAACCGGTGTCGCTGCGGTCTGGCTACCGGGCGCTGATCGTTGCCCAGTTCAGGCTGTACCGGCACGACCGGCTGCTGCGTCAGCGCGGGTTGTTCGGCGTGTTGATCTTCGCTGCGTTCAGCGTGCTCTGGAGTGCCATGGTCATGCCCCTGAGTGCCGAGCCACTGGAGCTGAGCCATACCGCGATCGGTCTATTCGGCCTGGCGGGTGTTGCCGGCACATTGGCGGCAGCGCGCGCCGGTCGCCTGGCCGACCAGGGGCTGGGGGAGCGCACCACCGGGGTAGCGCTGATTCTGCTTGTGCTGTCATGGCTGCCCACGGCCTTCGTCGGGCATTCACTGATGGCCTTCGGGTTGGGTGTGCTGATGCTGGACTTTGCCGTGCAGGCGGTGCATGTCACCAACCAGAGCCTGCTGCTGGCGGGGCGTGGCGCAATGGCCAGCCGGTTGATCGGCGCCTACATGTGCTGCTATTCGCTTGGCAGTGGAGTGGGGGCAGTGCTGGCGAGCTGGGTGTATGCCCATTGGGGTTGGGCAGCGGTGTGTGGGCTCGGGATGGGCATCAGCGCGGTCGCGCTGGGGTACTGGTTATGGCTGCAACGCGCGAGGGCGGCCGAAGCCGCCCTGCAGTGTTCAGGTCAGAACTTGTAGCCAAGGCCGACCATGTACACCCATGGGTCGACATCGACGTCGACTTTGGTCTTGCTGTAGCCCAGTGCGGACGGGCCGTCGACGCTGGCCTTGGTGTCGATGTCGACGTACCAGACCGCGGCGTTGACCAGCAGGTTGTCGGTGATCATGTAGTCCATGCCCAGCTGGCCGGCGAAACCGACCGAGTCCTGCAGCTTCAGGTTGCTGAAGCCTTGCTGCTTGCGGGCGCTGCTGAGGTCTTCATCGAAGAACAGGGTGTAGTTGATGCCGACACCGGCGTACGGCTGGAACTTGGAGGTCGGTTCCATCGGGTAGTACTGCAGCGACAGGGTCGGTGGCAGCTGCTTGATGTCGGCCAGCTTGCCGTCCAGGCCGCCGCCCAGGCCCTTGACGCCAACGGTATGCTTGAACGGGGTGGCCGCCAGCAGCTCCAGGCCGACATGGTCGGTGAGCATATAGGCGAAGGTCAGGCCCAGCTGGGTGTCGCTGTCCAGGGTTGCCTTGGTGCCCGAGACTTTGTTGCCGTCGAATTTCAGGTCGCCGCTGCTCTCGTTGGGCGCGGTGGTGATCGCGCCGGCACGGACGATGACATCGCCTGCCTGGTGGGCGTTGGCAACAGGGGTAGCGAGCGCCAGGGCCGCGAGGGCGGCGCTGAGCAAGGACTTGTTCATGGAAGCTCCCAGAGGACGTGAGTAATCGAGTAGTCCAATGGTACGGATGCGTCTGAACGGAAAGTTTGACCCAGCTCAACGAAGCATCGTCACAAATTCGAAATAGTTCTCATCTCAGCTCATAAGCGTATATTTTCTCGGCTTCCATCTGGTAGCCGGCATCGGCCAGTTCGCTGCTGGAGGCTCTAACCTGCAGCTTTCCCTCGATCCAGTAGGGCTGGTAGAGGTCTTCTATGCGAACGCCCATTTCACTGAAGATGTGCACAATCTGGTTCGACGGTGGCGGTGGCACGTGGATGCACGCGCCGTAGTAGGGGACCAGCAGGAATTCGGTGGTGCGGCCTTCTTCGCTCACCTCCAGCGGTACGATGTAGCCGGGCAGTTTGATCTGCTGGCCGTCGAGGCTTTTTACCACTGGTGCATCGGGGGCCTGCTGGCGCGCCGGCGGGGCGGACTCGGCGGACAGGGCGTTGCTGAGCTGCGACATGTCGTGCAACGGCGCGAGTTGAGGCGGGATGACCGGGGCGCCTTCGGGGATGAGGGCGGGCCAGTCAAGTTCGCGGGGTTCCGAGGCCCAGGTGGGCGATGCCAGCGAAAGCAACATGACCAGTAGTAGTTGTACTGCCTGTACTGGCCTCTTCGCGGGTGAACCCGCTCCCACAGGTCCTGCATAGGCTTTGAAGCTTGTGGTGGACCTTGTGGGAGCGGGTTCACCCGCGAAGAAGGCAGTGAGGTATTGGATCATTGCACGCCCTCAGAGGTGAATGGACAAGCCGTCGGCCAGCGACTGCCGATAGGCCCGCCACGCCGGTACGCTGCCCATCAGCAGCGCAGCTCCCAGGATGATAGCCAGCAACGTCCATTCATGAGCACTGGGCATGGCCAGCGGCAAGTACAAACCATAGTTGGCCTGCACATACCCTTGTGCCAGGGCGATTCCCGCATACAGCAAGCCAAGCCCTGCAGCGATCCCTACCGCCGCCAGCGACAGTGCCTCCAGCACCAGCAGCCCTGCGATATGCCACGGCCTGGCACCAACCGAGCGCAATATCGCCATCTCCCTGCGGCGTTCATTGAGGCTGGTAAGAATCGCCGTAAGCATGCCGATCAGGCCGGTCAGCACCACGAACAGCGACACCACGAACAACGCCTGCTCCGCGGTTCCCATCAGGCTCCACAGCTCCTGCAGGGCTACCCCGGGCAGGATCGCCAGCAACGGCTCGCTGCGGTATTCATTGATCTCCCGCTGCAGGCTGAATGTCGCGATCTTGCTGTTCAGGCCGAGCATGAACGCAGTGATGGCGGCAGGCTGCAGGTCCATGGTCCGTGCCTGCTCGGCGCTGATACGCCCGGCGCCACGGGCCGGCACCCCGTTGTGCCAGTCGATGTGGATGGCTTCCATGCCGCCCAGGCTGATATGCAGCGTGCGGTCGACCGGTGTGCCGGTGCGCTTGAGCACTCCGACTACGGTGAACGGCTTGTCGTCGTGCTTGACCAGGCTGATCGCGGCCACGCCGTGGGCAAGCACCAGCTTGTCGCCCAGCTTGTAGTGCAATGCCTCGGCCACTTCGGCACCCAGCACCACCTCGAACGGATCATCGGCAAACGCGCGGCCATGGCTCAATTCCAGGTGCTGGCGGCGGCCGTACTGGTAATGGCTGAAGTAGTCGCCGGTAGTGCCCATCACTCGATAACCACGGTGCGAGTCGCCCAGCGAGATGGGGATGGCCCATTTCACCCGCGGGTCCTTGGCGTAGTGCTCATAGCTGTCCCAACGGATGTTGTTGGTGGCGTTGCCGATGCGGAACACCGAGTACAACAGCAGGTTCACCGAGCCGGAGCGGGCGCCGACGATCAGGTCGGTACCGCTTATGGTGCTGGCGAAGCTGGCCCGGGCCTCGGTACGGACCCGCTCCACGGCCAGCAGCAGGCACACCGACAGGGCGATGGCGAAGGCGGTGAGGAATGCGGTGAAGCGGCGGTTGGCCAGGCTGGCCAAGGCAAGGCGGAGCAGGTACATCAGGCCTCCCGGGTCTTGGCGGCGCGGTTGAGTTCGGCCAGCGACAGGTGGCGGTCGAACAGCGGCGCCAGGCTCTGGTCGTGGCTGACGAACAGCAGGCTGGTACCGGCGGCGCGGCATTCATCGAACAGCAAGCGGATGAACGCTTCGCGGGTGTCGGCATCCAGCGCCGAGGTCGGTTCGTCGGCGATCACCAGTTCGGGTTGGCCGATCAGTGCGCGGGCGGCAGCGACCCGTTGCTGCTGGCCGATCGACAGGCTGTCGGCGCGGCGGGCGAGCAGGGCGGGGTCGTCCAGGCCCAGGTGGGCCAGCAAGGTACTGGCTGCCTGGTCGACACTGCCATGGCGTTGCTCGGCGCGGGCCTTGCGGCTGCGCGAGAAGCGGCAGGGCAGCTCGACATTTTCGCGTACCGAGAGGAACGGCAGCAGGTTGAACTGCTGGAAGATATAACCGGTGTGGTCGACCCGGAAGCGGTCACGGGCGCCTTGGCCCAGGCGGCCGAGGTCCTGGCCGAGCAACTGGATGCGGCCCTGGCCCGGTACGTTCACCCCGCCCAGCAGGCCCAGCAATGTGGTCTTGCCACTGCCGCTGGGGCCCTTGAGAAACAGGGCTTCGCCAGCTTCCAGTCGGAATGCCGGAATATCCAGCAGCGCCGGCTGGCCGGGCCAGGCGAAGACCAGGTCATGCAGTTCGATCAACGGCTGGCGCATTCAGAACACGACCGCGGCCTTGGCCGGTGTGGCTTCCACGCCTTTCTGGCCATTGGGGCCGATCAGTTGAACGGTGATTTTCTGGGTAGCCGGGAACGCCTTGAACAGCGGAGCGAGGTCCACCTGCGCCAGTTTGTCGGGGTTGGCGCAAGTCAGCTGGTAATGGGCGCCGATGTCGCTGTGCTGGTGGCTGTGCTCGTGGTCGTCACCATCGTCGTCGGCTTTCGGGGCATCACCGAACAGCGGGCTTTCCAGTTCCTGCTGGTCTTCCTTGCAACCGGCAGCGGCGGGCAGGCCGAACAGCTTCAGTGGTTGCTCCAGCTGCTGGCGCACCGCCGCGACCTTGGCCTTGTCGGCGTCGCTGTTGGCGGCGTGTTCGAAGCCGACCAGGTTCATTGCCGGGCTGTCCAGCTCCAGCTCCAGGGTGTTGCCATCGAGCACGGCATTGAGCTTGGCCACGCCATGCTCGTGGGCGCCGAGGGTGCCGTGGGCGTGGTCGTGATCGTGATCGTGATCATCATCGTGGGCATGGGCCACGGCCAGGGGCAGCAGGGCGAAGGGCAAGGCGAGCAACAGGCGACGCATGGACGACTCCGGAGCGGGCGGGAAGATCGGGTTATGTTATAACAACTTTTCCGTGTGCTGCCAGCCTGCGTGGCGCAGGTTTCATGTTGGGGTAGGATGGTGGCATTGACTTGGGTTCAGGGAATGCAGCATGAGAATTCGTGGACAGATTGGTGACTGGCCTGTGGATCTGACCATCGAGCTGGCGCCTGAAGAGTGGGCGCAACTGGGGCGGCGGATCGAATTGCCTGCGGTGGCACAGACCGCAACAGCGGAAACCGTGGCGACAACTCGTCAGGATGACGGGCAATGGACTGCGGCACGTGAGGTGTTGCGCCTGGCAGGGCAGATGAGCGGGCCGGAATTGCTGGATCGGCTGGAAGGGCTGGCTGGGAGTACGGCGGCGGGTAAACGGCTGCTGGTGCGCTTGCGGCATAGCCGTGAAGTCAAGGTGGAAAGTGGCGTGGACGCGCCGGTGTATCACTGGGTGGGATAAATCTGTATTGCCTGTGCTGGCCTCGTTCGCGGGCATGCCCGCTCCCACAGGTATACCACCGGTATTGAGTTCAGTGCGTACCCTGTGGGAGCGGGCGTGCCCGCGAACGAGGGCAAAGCCCTCGCAATAGGCCTAAGGTCAGAACATCGCCGCCGATAACTTGCGACGATACACGCCGACCAGCGGGTGATCACCGCCCAGCAGCTCGAACACCTGCAGCAACGCCTTCTGCGGCAGCCCGTTCTCATAACCACGGTTACGCTGGAACAGCTTCAGCAACCCTTCCAGCGCCGCTTCATATTGCTGGCGCGCCAACTGCTGCACGCTCAGCTGATAAGCCGCTTCATCATCCTGCGGGTTCTGCGCCAGGCGGCTTTTCAGGTCAGCCACTTCCGGCAGACTGGCGGCCTGGCGCAGGAAGGTCAGCTGGGCCTTGGCGCCGGCCAGGGCGGCCTTGTGCTCGTCGGTCTTGACCGCATCCAGTACCACTTGGGCTTCACCCAACTCCCCGCGCTCGGCCAGGCAACGGGCATACAGGATCAGCGCCTCGGCATTGCTGTTGTCCTCACCCAGCAGCGCCTGCAACAGCGCTTCGGCCTCGGCAAAACGGCTTTCGGCAAACAGCGTCTTGGCCTGCTCCAGCGGCGAGGCGGTAGGCGCGGCAGGCAGTTGCACGTGCGGCTCGAGCATGGCGCGGATCGCCGATTCCGGCTGCGCACCGGCAAAACCGTCCACCGGCTGGCCGTCCTTGAACAGCACCACGGTCGGCAGGCTGCGGATGCCGAACTGGGCAACTACCTGTTGCTCCACGTCACAGTTGATCTTGGCCAGCAGCAACTCGCCCTGGTAACCCTCGGTGATCTTCGCCAGCAGTGGCATCAGTGCCTTGCACGGCGCGCACCACTCGGCCCAGAAATCCACCAGCACCGGTTTGTGGAAGGAGTTCTCGATAACCAGTTGCTGGAAGGTGGCATCGGTAGCGTCGAAAATGTATGGCGTGTCTTGGGTCATCGCGACTCTCGCAAACTCGTGGATAACACCACTATAAGGTGTCGCGGCTGGCGTGGTACAGGCTGACCCGGCGGAATTCGTGCGGCTCGGCCAGGTCTGGCAGGGTGAGCGCTTCCAGCACGCCCAGTTGTTGATACAACGGGTGGCTGAAGTCGCGTACACGCGAGTCGGCCACCAGCGCCTGGCGCCCGCGGCCGAGGAAGGCATCCAGCAGCGGCAGGTTGGCGCGGTCGTACAGCACGTCGGCAACCAGGATCAGATCGAAGCGGTCGTCCTCGGCGAAGAAATCGCTGCTGTAACCCAGTTCCACCCCGTTCAGCGCGGCATTCGCGCGGCAGGCATCGAGTGCCAACGGGTCGAGGTCGCAGGCCACCACTTCCAGCGCACCGGCGCGGGCGGCGGCAATACCGGCGATACCGGAGCCGGCGCCAAAATCCAGCACGCGCTTGCCGGCTACCCATTCCGGGTGCTCGGCCAGATAACGGGCCATGGCCAGGCCGCTGGCCCAACAGAAGCTCCAGTAGGGCGGATCTTCAAGAATGCGCCGAGTCTCCTCGCTACTGAAGGCGCGGTCCATGTTCTGGTCGTCGATCAGCCACAGCTTGAGGTCGCAGCCGGGCAGCTCGCTGACGACAAGACGCGCTTCGCCGATCAGGCCGCTGAGGGCCTGTTGCAGGGGCTGTTGTAGGGAGACTGGCGCCACTTACGGCGCCTTCTCGAAACGCAGCGGGCCGGTGGCCTGGGTCTGGGCCTGGGTAATGCGCACCGGCGGCAGGTGCATGATCAGCTGGCCAGAGCTGCTGGCGCGGCCGCGCAGCTCGACCCGGGCACCAGCGGGGAAGGCCTCGGGGTTGAAGCGCAGTTGGTAGGGCAGGGCCTGGCCGGTGCCAGTCAGGTTGCTGCTGGCCAGCAAGCGTTGTGGGCGGTCGCGTTCGTCGATGACCAGCAAGGCCAGCTCCACGTCGGCACCGGCGGGGATTTCCAGCAAGGTGCCGCTCAGCTCGCGCTGGTAGGCCGGCAGCGGGCCCAGTACTGCGGCCGGCTTGGCCGTGCGGGCTGGCGTGGGTGCCGGAGGGGTGTCGGGCTTCGGCCTGTCGCTGCCGCAGGCGGCGAGCAGGGCGGCGCAGCACAGCACGACGAGCGCTCGGTAGTGCATGGGGTAGTCCTTCACGGGCAGATTTCCCATGGATGTTAACCCCTTTGGCTTGTCTTGCCAGTGGGATGCGCTACCATGGCCCTCCCTTTTTTTGTTGCCTGCCACCATGCACTGTCCCTTTTGCGGTGCCAACGACACCAAGGTAATCGACTCTCGCCTCGTCGCCGAGGGCGAGCAGGTGCGCCGCCGCCGTGAATGCGTCGCCTGCGGCGAGCGCTTCACCACCTTCGAAACCGCCGAGCTGGTGCTGCCCCGGCTGATCAAGCAGGACGGCACGCGCCAACCCTTCGACGAAGAAAAACTGCGAGCCGGCATGCAACGGGCACTGGAAAAGCGCCCGGTCAGCGTCGAGCGCCTGGAAGCTGCGCTGGCGCATATCAAGAGCCGCCTGCGTGCCACCGGCGAGCGTGAAGTCAAATCGCTGGTGGTGGGTGAAATGGTCATGGCCGAGCTGCGCAAGCTCGACGAAGTGGCCTATATCCGTTTTGCCTCGGTTTACCGGCGCTTCCAGGACCTCGACGAGTTCCGCGAAGAAATCGACCGCCTGGCTCGCGAGCCGGCTAAAGAGTGATCATGCCCAGCCAAGCTGCCATCCTCGACGCCCACTACATGGCCCGCGCGCTGGAGCTGGCGCGCAAGGGCCTGTACACCACCCACCCGAACCCGCGCGTAGGCTGCGTGATCGTGCGCGATGGCGAGGTGGTTGGCGAAGGCTGGCATGTACGCGCCGGCGAGCCGCATGCCGAAGTGCATGCGCTGCGCCAGGCCGGTGAGCGTGCCCGTGGCGCCTGTGCCTATGTCACCCTTGAGCCGTGCAGCCACCATGGCCGCACGCCGCCGTGCGCCGAAGCGCTGGTCAAGGCCGGGGTAGCACGGGTGGTAGCCGCCATGCAGGATCCCAACCCGCAAGTGGCGGGGCAGGGCCTGCGGCGCCTGGCCGAGGCCGGTATCGAAGTGGCCAGCGGCGTGCTCGAGGCCGAGGCCCGCGCACTCAACCCCGGTTTCCTCAAACGCATGGAACATGGCCTGCCGTTCGTTCGCGCCAAGCTGGCCATGAGCCTGGATGGCCGCACCGCCATGGCCAGTGGCGAAAGCCAGTGGATCACCGGCCCGGCCGCCCGTTCGGCGGTGCAGCGCCTGCGCGCCCGCTCCAGCGTGGTACTGACCAGTGCCGCTAGCGTGTTGGCCGATAACGCGCGGATGACCGTGCGCGGCGCCGAGCTGGGCCTGGATGCCGAAACCACTGCCCTGGCTCTCAGCCGCACACCGCTGCGCGTGCTGATCGATGGCCACCTGCGCCTGCCGCTGGATGCGCCGTTCTTCCAGGCTGGCCCGGCGCTGGTGGTGACCGCTGTCGCAGATGACCCGCGCTATGCCGCTGCCGGCCACGAACTGCTCAGCTTGCCGGGTGACAATGGCCATGTAGACCTGTCGGCGTTGCTGCAGGCCCTGGCGGCCCGCGGCATCAACGAAGTCCTGCTGGAAGCCGGTGCCGGCCTGGTCGGCGCCTTCGCCCGGCAAGGCCTGATCGACGAGTACCAGCTTTTCGTCGCCGGCACGTTCCTTGGTTCCCAGGCCCGTCCGCTGTTGGACTGGCCACTGGACAAGATGAGCGAAGCGCCGCGGCTGAAAATTACCGAAATGCGCGCAGTGGGCGATGACTGGCGGGTCACGGCCATCCCCCTGCCGGCACCCCGCGTATAATGCCTGGCTTGCCCTGCGCAAAACGTTTTTGAGGAAGACCCAATGTTCACCGGCATCATCGAATCCATCGGCACCATCCGCAGCCTGACTCCCAAGGGTGGCGACGTGCGCGTCTACGTCGAAACCGGCAAGCTCGACCTGGGTGACGTCAAGCTCGGCGACAGCATCGCCGTCAACGGCGTGTGCCTGACCGCCGTCGAACTGCCGGGCGACGGCTTCTGGGCCGACGTCAGCGTCGAAACCCTCAAGCGCACCGCCTTCATCGACCTCAAGAGCGGCAGCAAGGTCAACCTGGAAAAAGCCCTGACTCCCACTACCCGGCTGGGCGGGCATCTGGTCAGCGGCCACGTCGACGGGGTCGGCGAAATCATCTCGCGCAGCGATAACGCCCGCGCCATCCAGTTCCGCGTGCGTGCACCGAAGGAACTGGCCAAGTACATCGCCCACAAGGGTTCGATCACCGTCGACGGCACCAGCCTGACGGTTAACGAGGTCAATGGCGCCGAGTTCGAGCTGACCATTGTCCCGCACACCCTGTCCGAAACCATCATGGCCGACTACCGTGCAGGGCGTCGGATAAACCTTGAGGTCGACCTGCTGGCCCGTTACCTGGAGCGTCTGCTGCTGGGTGACAAGGCCGCCGAACCGAGCAAGGGCAGTGGCATTACCGAAAGCTTCCTGGCCGCCAACGGCTTCTTGAAATCCTGATTGAGAAGGGGGTGCCGCGTGGCGCTCAACAGCATCGAAGAACTGGTCGAAGACATCCGCCAGGGCAAAATGGTCATCCTCATGGATGACGAAGACCGCGAAAACGAGGGCGACATCATCATGGCAGCCGAGTGCTGCCTGCCCGAGCACATCAACTTCATGGCCAAGCACGCCCGTGGTCTGATCTGCATGCCGATGACCCGCGAGCGTTGCGAAACGCTGAAGCTGCCGCTGATGGCACCGCGCAACGGCTCGGGCTTCGGCACCAAGTTCACCGTGTCGATCGAAGCCGCCGAAGGTGTCACCACCGGCATCTCCGCCGCTGACCGCGCACGCACCGTGCAGGCGGCAGCCGCCAAGGACGCCAAGGCCGAAGACATCGTCAGCCCCGGTCACATCTTCCCGCTGATGGCCCAGCCCGGCGGTACCCTGGCCCGTGCCGGCCACACCGAGGCCGCATGCGACCTGGCACGCATGGCCGGTTTCGAGCCGAGCGGCGTGATCTGCGAAGTGATGAACGACGACGGCACCATGTCGCGCCGCGCCGAATTGGAAGTGTTTGCCGCCGAGCACGGCCTGAAGATCGGCACCATCGCCGACCTGATTCACTACCGCATGATCCACGAGCGCACCGTGCAGCGCGTCTCCGAGCAACCGGTCGAGAGCGAGCTTGGTGAGTTCAACCTGGTCACCTACCGCGACGCGGTGGAAGGCGACGTGCACATGGCCTTGACCCTGGGCAAGATCTGCGCCGAAGAGCCGACCCTGGTCCGCGTACACAACATGGACCCACTGCGCGACCTGCTGCTGGTCAAGCAACCGGGCCGCTGGAGCCTGCGCGCTGCCATGGCTGCCGTGGCCGAGGCCGGCAGCGGCGTGGTATTGCTGCTGGGGCACCCGCTGGACGGCGACGTGTTGCTGGCGCACATCCGCGAAAGCGCTGGCGATGCACCAGTCAAGGCACCGACTACCTACAGCACCGTGGGTGCAGGTTCGCAGATCCTGCGCGACCTCGGTGTGCGCAAGATGCGCCTGATGAGTTCGCCGATGAAGTTCAACGCGATATCCGGATTCGATCTGGAAGTTGTAGAATACGTGCCCTCCGAGTGACTTGAGGCGGCAGTGACGCCCTCCAGCTCGAGTCCATACCCCTGTCGAGGCCGCCAACATGCGGCCTCGCTCTTGAAGATGAGAATATCGGAATGACCCTGAAGACCATCGAAGGTACCTTCATCGCCCCCAAAGGTCGCTATGCTTTGGTGGTTGGCCGCTTCAACAGCTTCGTCGTCGAAAGCCTGGTAAGCGGTGCCGTTGATGCCCTGGTACGCCACGGTGTCAGCGAAAGCGACATCACCATCATCCGTGCCCCGGGTGCATTCGAAATCCCGCTGGTGGCACAGAAGGTCGCCCAGCAAGGCGCCTACGACGCGATCATCGCCCTGGGCGCAGTGATCCGTGGTGGTACCCCGCACTTCGAATACGTGGCGGGCGAATGCACCAAGGGCCTGGCCCAGGTGTCCATGGAGTTCGGTGTTCCGGTGGCCTTCGGCGTACTGACCGTCGACTCCATCGAGCAGGCCATCGAGCGTTCCGGCACCAAGGCCGGCAACAAAGGTGCTGAAGCTGCCCTGTCCGCTCTGGAAATGGTCAGCCTGCTGGCGCAGTTGGAGGCCAAGTGATTAGCGACGAAAGCGATCGTTTCAACCCGCGCGATCCAAAACCTGCGGATGCCGGCAAGCCATCGAAGAGTGCCAAGCGCCGCGAAGCCCGCAAGCTCGCGACCCAGGCACTGTACCAGTGGCACATGGCGCAGCATTCGCTGAACGAGATCGAAGCGCAGTTCCGGGTCGATAACGATTTCTCCGATGTCGACGGCGCTTATTTCCGCGAGATCCTGCATGGGGTCCCGGCGATCAAGAGCGAAATCGACAGCGCCCTGAAGCCATGCCTTGACCTGGCACTGGAAGAGCTCGACCCGGTCGAGCTGGCCGTGTTGCGTCTGTCTACCTGGGAGTTCATCAAACGCGTCGACGTACCGTACCGCGTGGTGATCAACGAAGGTGTCGAGCTGGCCAAGGTCTTCGGTGCCACCGACGGCCACAAGTTCGTCAACGGTGTGCTGGACAAGCTGGCCCCGAACCTGCGCGAAGCAGAAGTCAAGGCGAACAAGCGCTGATCCTGGCGCTTGCGGACCATGGGTGAGTTCGAGCTGATCAGCCATTACTTCGCCGCCGCGCCCTGTGCGCAAGGCGGTGAAGGCGTGGCCCTTGGCATTGGTGACGACTGCGCCTTGCTGGGCCTTCCTGTCGGCGAGCAACTGGCGGTGTCCACCGACACCCTGGTTGCCGGGGTGCATTTTCCGGCTCTGTGCGACCCTTGGTTGCTCGGCCAGCGCTCGCTGGCCGTGGCGGCCAGCGACCTGGCTGCCATGGGCGCCACCCCCATCGGCTTCACCCTTGCCCTGACCTTGCCCGAGGTCAGCGCCGACTGGCTGCAAGCCTACGCCAGCGGCCTCAACCGCATGGCCGGCCACTGCCAGCTAAGCCTTATCGGTGGCGACACCACTCGCGGCCCCCTGAGTATCACCATGACCGTGTTCGGCCGGGTTCCGGTGGGGCAGGCGTTGCGCCGTGATGGCGCTCGCCCGGGCGACCTGCTTTGCGTCGGGGGCGAGTTGGGTAACGCGGCAGGGGCTTTGCCGCTGGTGCTGGGCCAGCGCCAGGCCGATGCCGCGCTGGCGCAACCGTTGCTCGACCATTACTGGTCGCCGTCGCCGCAGTTCGCCCTGGGCCAGTTGCTGCGCGGGCGTGCAACTTCGGCACTGGATATTTCCGACGGCCTGCTGGCCGACTGCGGGCATATCGCCAAGGGCTCCCGCGTGGCGCTCGAAGTGAACCTGGAGCAGGTGCCAGTGTCATCCGCTTTGCAGGGCTTGCTCGGCACCGAGGCGGCCGTACACGCGGCGCTGACCGGTGGCGATGACTACGTGTTGGCGTTCACCTTGCCGCCAGCCGAGCTTTCATCCCTGCAGGCACAAGGCCTGGCGGCATTCCATGTCATCGGGCGGGTGCTCGAAGGGCAGGGTGTGAGCCTGCGCGACCGGCAGGGCCAGGACATCACCCCGCGGCAACGCGGCTATCAACATTTTAGGGAGACACCGTGACCGATCACCCCAACCAGGTGCCTGCGGAGTTTGTTCCGCCTTCGGTCTGGCGCAACCCGTGGCACTTCATCGCCTTCGGTTTTGGTTCTGGCACCTTGCCAAAGGCGCCGGGCACCTGGGGCTCGCTGGTGGCCATACCGTTCATCCCGCTGTGGCAGATGCTGCCCGACTGGGGCTACTGGCTGTTGCTGGGCGTGAGCATGCTGTTCGGCTTCTGGCTATGCGGCAAGGTCGCCAATGACTTGCGCGTGCACGACCATGAAGGCATTGTCTGGGACGAGATCGTCGGCATGTGGATAACCCTCTGGCTGGTGCCGGAAGGCTGGCAGTGGCTGCTGGCGGGGTTCCTGATGTTCCGCTTCTTCGACATTCTCAAGCCGTGGCCGATCCGCTGGGTCGACCGCCATGTGCATGGGGGTGTTGGCATCATGCTCGACGATATCCTGGCTGGCGTGTTTGCCTGGCTGGGGATGCAGGTTCTGGTTTGGGCGGTTGCCTGATACAGGGAGCGTGTGAATGGCCATGAGGACCGTGCTGCTGGCAATGCTGCTGAGCCTTGCCCCGTGGGCGGCGGCTGCCGAGGATGTGCCGAAACAGATCCACCTGGTCAGCGAAGAGTGGCTCGACTACACCAACGCCGACGGTACCGGGGTAGCCTGGGACGTGCTGCGCAAGGTGTTCGAGCCGGCCGGGGTCAAGGTAGTGACCCAGAGCGCGCCCTACAGCCGTGCGGTCGGGCTGGTGAAGCGTGGCGAGGCTGACGCTTGGGTAGGCTCGTACAAGGAAGAGAACGACGACAACCTGTACCCGCGCTGGCACTTCGACATGGACCACATCTACGCGCTAGGGTTGGTCAGCAAGCCAGTGCCTACTCGGCAGACCATAGGTCGCTACCGCTTGGCCTGGGTGCGTGGCTACGACTTCGGTAGCTATCTGCCCGATGTGCATGACTTCCGCGAAGTCCAGCGCCGCGAAGGCATCCTGCCGATGCTCGAGCATGACCGTGTGGACTTCTACATCGATGCGCTGACCGAGATCGACTACGTGCTCGGCCAGACCTCTCAGCCCGAGCGCTTCCGCCGCACCCATGTGGCCGAACTGCCGCTGTACCTGGCCTTTGCCCGCAGCGACCAGGCCAGGGCCCTGCGCGACCTGTTCGACAAGCGCATGGCCGAGCTGGTGCGCAGTGGTGAGCTGAAGCCGATCTTCGAGCACTGGCAGCAGCCGTATCCGTTCAGCCCGGATAGCAAACCGCATTGAGGCGCAGAGCACCAAGGCCTGTGCGGTCCCTGTGGGA
The DNA here is from genome assembly GCF_000814065.1 of Pseudomonas sp. C5pp. Lineage (NCBI taxonomy): Bacteria > Pseudomonadati > Pseudomonadota > Gammaproteobacteria > Pseudomonadales > Pseudomonadaceae > Pseudomonas > Pseudomonas sp. C5pp. The sequence continues at coordinate 78,350 of NZ_JWLN01000029.1, forward strand.
GCGGGTTTACCCGCGAACACCGGCGAAGCCGGTGCCAGGCACCGCGTTACCTTCTTCGCGGGTAAACCCGCTCCCACAGAAGCCCGCGTAGGGGGCAGGGTTGATCGATGGCCTAATAAGCATCGAACTTTTCGATCTTACCCCACGGTATTCAGCCAGCCCACATCCCCCAGCCTGCTGATACAATCGGCCCACGAGAAATTTAAACTTATTCCAGGAGCACAACGTGCCCGTCGTCTTTGTTGCCGCCTCTAAACTCCCGACTCCCTTCGCGACCTTCACCATGCATGGCTTCCTCGACGAAGCCACTGGCCGTGAGCACGTGGTGCTCAGCCTGGGTGACATCGCGGACGGCCAGCCGGTGCTGGGGCGCCTGCACTCCGAGTGCCTGACCGGCGATGCCCTGTTCAGCCAGCGCTGCGACTGCGGCTCGCAGCTGGAAGCCGCGCTGCAGGCCATCGCCCGTGAAGGCCGTGGCGTGCTGCTGTACCTGCGCCAGGAAGGCCGTGGCATCGGCCTGCTGAACAAGATTCGCGCTTATGAGTTGCAGGACGGTGGCGCCGATACCGTCGAGGCCAACGAGCGCCTGGGCTTCGCCGCCGACCAGCGCGACTACGCCATGTGCCTGCCGATGCTGGAGCACCTGGGCGTGAAGTCGTTGCGCCTGATGACCAACAACCCGCGCAAGGTCAAAGCCCTGACCGACATGAACATCGTCGTCGCCGAGCGCGTACCGCTGCACACCGGGCACAACCCGCACAACCGCTACTACCTGGCGACGAAGGCCGGCAAGCTGGGCCACATGCTGGGTAACGAGCACCAGGGCGAGGTGCCTCAGGCGTGACCCGCGCCGAGGTCAAGCGGCGCCTGGCGCTGGCCTGGTGGCAGTACCTGGCGGTGGGCCTGGTGCCGCTGCCAGTGATGGCCTGGGCCTTCGGTGGCGGTGATGCGCTGGCCTCGGTGCTGGCCATGCCACTGTTCATTGCCGGCGCGGCGACCATGTTCCTCAGCCTGCCGCGCTTCGGTGCCTACAAGCGCGCCCTCATCGCCACATCCAAGGTGCTCGGCACTGGTGAAGAGCCCGCCGCCTGGATCGAACTGGCGCGGGTGCGGCGCCTGGCCATGCTGTATGCCTGCTTGCCGGCCTGGGTCGCCGCCTTGTCGGTGCTGGTCGGCCTCGAGGCGGTGCCACAGATCCTGCTGGCGTTGTCCACCGCAGTGGTGCTGTACCTCTATCGCATTCCACGCCAGCTCGGCTGATGCGCCTGCTGCCCGGCCTGTTGGCGCTGCTCGTCTGCTCCACACTGGCCGCCGAACCCCTGCGAGTGGTCAGCCTGGCCCCGTCGATGAGCGAGATCATGCTCGAACTGCAGGCCGATGACCTGCTGGTCGGTGTGCTCGACGGTGGCGAACGGCCGGCGGCGCTACGCGAGTTGCCCTCGGTGGGGCGCCAGGGGCAACTGGACCTCGAACGCCTGCTCAGCCTGCGCCCCGACCTGTTGCTGCTGTGGCCGGGCAGCGTGCCGCCGGCCCAACGCGACCAGCTCAAGCGCCTGGGTATCGCAACGTACAGCGCAGAACCCCATGATATCGACCAGCTGATCGAGCAGATCGAAGCCATCGCCGAACGAATCGGCCGTGCCGAACAGGGCCATCGGTATGCCCAGACCCTGCGTGACCGGCTGCGGCAGCTGCGCCAGCAGTATCGACGGGACGAGCCCTTGCAGGTGTTCTACCAGGTCTGGGACCGACCGCTGTATACGCTCGGTGGCCGGCAGGTGGTCAGCGATGCCCTGGCCGTTTGCGGCGCGCGTAATGTCTTCGCCGATCTCACCCAGGCGGCGCCGCAGGTAAATGTGGAGTCTGTGCTGCTGCGCAACCCGCAGGTCATTCTGGCGGGTGATCAGGCGCAGCTGGCGGGTTGGAAGGCCTGGCCACAACTGCGTGCAGTTGCCGATGATCGTTTACTGGTGGTGCCAGACAAGGGCCTGGAGCGGCCTAGTGGGCAGATGATCGAAGCTACGGCGCGTTTGTGTGCGTTGCTCGAGGCTAAAGCACCAACGCCCAGGTGAGGTTCTGCTAGGGCTGCGCCCTCCATCGCTGGCAAGCCAGGCTCCTACAGGGATAGCGCATGGCTTGAGGCTGGCGCGGTCGAGGTAGGAGCTGGCTTGCCGGCGAAAGGGCCGCAAAGCGGCCCCCAAGGGATTACAACCCGAGCCTGGCCATCCGAGCCTTCACCGAAGCCTCGATCCCAGCCGCATCCAGCCCGCACTCAGCCAGCATCTGCGCCGGCTTGGCATGCTCGACATAGATGTCCGGCAACCCCAGGTGCAGCAGCGGTTTCACGATCGCCTGGCTGGCCAGGAACTCACCCACAGCCGCACCGGCACCGCCCATGATGGCGTTTTCTTCGATGGTTACCAGCAGCTCATGGCTTGCAGCCAGCTCCAGCACCAGCGCCTCGTCCAGCGGTTTGACGAAACGCATGTCCACAACGGTAGCGTTGATCTGCTCGGCCACCTGCATGGCCTCGGCCAGTTGCACGCCGAACACCAGCAAGGCGACTTTCTCGCCCTGGCGACGGACCACGCCCTTGCCGATTTCCAGCGGCTCCAGGTCACCGCTGATCGGCGCGTTCGGGCCGGTGCCACGCGGGTAGCGCACAGCCGCCGGGCCGTTGTACAGGTGGCCGGTGCTGAGCATCTTGCGCAGCTCGTTTTCGTCGCTTGGGGTCATCACCAGCATGCCCGGGATGCAGCGCAGGTACGACAGGTCGTAGCTGCCCGCGTGGGTCGGGCCGTCTTCGCCGACCAGGCCGGCGCGGTCGATGGCGAACAGCACGTCAAGATTCTGTACCGCCACGTCGTGAATCAGCTGGTCGTAGGCGCGCTGCAGGAAGGTGGAGTAGATCGCCACCACCGGCTTGCTGCCCTCGCAGGCCATGCCGGCCGCCAGGGTCACGGCATGTTGCTCGGCAATCGCCACGTCGAAGTAACGCTCCGGGTAGCGTTCGCTGAACTCGACCAGGTCGGAGCCTTCCTTCATCGCCGGGGTGATGCCCACCAGGCGGTTGTCGGCGGCAGCCATGTCGCACAGCCATTGGCCGAACACCGCGGAGTATTTCGGGCCGCTGGCTTTCTTCGGTGCGGCGGGTTTGTCGGCCGGCTCCAGCTTGGTGATGGCGTGGTAGCCGATAGGGTCGATCTCGGCCGGGGCGAAGCCCTTGCCCTTCTTGGTCACCACGTGCAGGAACTGCGGGCCCTTGAGGTCACGCATATTCCGCAAGGTGGCGATCATGGTCGGCAGGTCGTGGCCGTCGATCGGGCCGATGTAGTTCCAGCCCAGTTCTTCGAACAGCGTGCCCGGCACCAGCATGCCCTTGGCGTACTCCTCGGTGCGGCGGGCGATCTCCCAGGCGCCTGGCAGGCGCGACAGCACTTTCTTGCTGCCTTCGCGCATGCTCGCGTAGGTGCGGCTGGAGAGGATCTTGGCCAGGTAGTTGGACAGGCCGCCGACATTGCGCGAAATCGACATGTCGTTGTCGTTGAGGATCACCAGCATGTCGGCGTTGACTTCCTGGGCGTGGTTCAACGCCTCGAAGGCCATGCCGGCGGTCAGCGCGCCGTCACCGATCACCGCGATCGACTTGCGGTCGCTGTTCTGCAGGCGGGCGGCAATGGCCATGCCCAGTGCGGCGCTGATCGAGGTGCTGGAGTGTCCGACGCCGAAGGTGTCGTACTCGCTCTCGCTGCGGCGCGGGAAGGCGGCGATGCCGTCCTTCTGGCGCAGGCTGAGCATGCGGTTACGGCGCCCGGTGAGGATCTTGTGCGGGTAGGCCTGGTGCCCCACGTCCCACACCAGCCGGTCGTCGGGGGTGTCGAAGACATAGTGCAGGGCGATGGTCAGCTCGATGACGCCCAGGCCGGCACCAAAATGCCCACCGGTCTGACCCACGGTGTAGAGCAGTTCCTGGCGCAGTTCGTCGGCCAGGGTCTCCAGGTCGGCTTCGGCCAGCCGGCGCAGGCCGGCAGGCGTGTCAGCGCGGTCGAGCAACGGCGTGACCGGGCGTTCGCGGGGGATCTCTTGAAACGTCGTGGGCATCAGGCGAGTCGTTATAGGTGTGTGAAGACGCGGCAGTTTACCCCATTGTAGGAAATACTGCCCATTCAACCACGGGTTACGCGGCCCCTGTGGGAGCGGGTTCACCCGCGAATGCGGCGGTAAACTCAACATCGCATTCGCGGGTAAACCCGCTCCCACAGGGATTGGTGTCGTTGCTTAATTGCGGCGTTCGACGATGTAACGCGCCAACGCCCGCAGCGGTTCGGCCTTTTCGCCGAACCCTTGCAGTGCGACCAGCGCCTGGTCGCGCAGTTCGATCGCATAGGCCTTGGCCGCTTCCAGGCCCAGCAGCGCCGGGTAGGTCGGTTTGTCACGGGCGATATCGGCCCCCTGGCGTTTGCCCAGGGTGGCGGTGTCGCTTTCCACGTCAAGGATGTCGTCCTGCACCTGGAACGCCAGGCCGATGGCCTGTGCATAGGTCTGCAAGGCATCCAGTTGCGCCTGTTCGGCGCGGGCGCTGGCCAGGGCGCCGAGGCGCACGCTGGCTTCGATCAGCGCGCCGGTCTTGTGCCGGTGCATGAATTCCAGGGCCTGCTGGTCCAGCTTCAGGCCAACCGAGCCCAGATCGATGGCCTGGCCACCGACCATGCCTGCCGGGCCGGCAGCCTTGGCCAGGGCCTGGACCATGGCCAGGCGAATGCTGTCAGCCTGCGGGCTCAGGCGCGGGTCGAGCAGGGCGCTGAAGGCCAGGCTCTGCAAACCGTCGCCGGCGAGGATAGCGCAGGCTTCATCGAAGGCTTTGTGGGTGGTCGGCTGGCCGCGGCGCAGGTCGTCGTCATCCATGGCCGGCAGGTCGTCATGCACCAGCGAGTACGCGTGGATCAGTTCCACCGCACAGGCTGCGCCGTTGGCCTGTTCGGCCGGGGCGCCCAAGGCTTCGCAGGCCGCGTAAGCCAGCAGCGGACGAACGCGTTTGCCGCCGTTCATCACGCTGTAGCGCATGGCGGCGTAAAGGCGTTCGAGTTCCTTGGTCGGGGCGACGAACAACGGTTCGAGGGCGGCGTCGACCCGCGCCTGGCAACTGGCCTGGTAGGTGCCGATCATGCTTCCGGCTCCGCGTCGAAGGGCTGGGCAGCCAGTTCGCCATCTCGTTCCAGCAGGATCTGCACCTTCTGTTCGGCCTGGGCCAGGGCACCCTGGCAATCGCGGGTCAGGGCGATGCCTTGCTCGAAGGCGGCCAGCGACTCTTCCAGCGACAACTCGCCGTTCTCCAGGCGCTCGACCAGTGCTTGCAGGTCTGCGAGGGATTGCTCGAAATCGAGGGAGGCTTTTTTGCGGGCCATGGCGACTGTCTCGGTGGCATTCAGAACGGCGCGACACTAGCAGAGCGGGGCGGGGGGAGCAAACTTCCGGCAGCCTGAGGTTGCACTTGCCGGCCTCTTCGCGGGTAAACCCGCTCCCACAGGTACTGCACCGGTTCCGGGGCTGCGCGGTCCCTGTGGGAGCGGGTTTACCCGCGAATGGGCCGCAAAGCGGCCCCGTGCGGTGGATCAGGCTGGCTCTGCCTCGAGCTCCAGCATGGCCTCACGGTACCGCGCCAGTTCCTCGATGGTCAGCACCGGCAGATTGTATTGCCGCGCATACACCGCCACCTGCTCGCCACGGGCCATCGTGCCATCGGGGTTCATCAGTTCGCACAGCACTGCCGCCGGGCGCAACCCGGCCAGGCGTGCCAGGTCTACCGAGCCTTCGGTGTGGCCACGGCGGGTCAGCACCCCGCCATTGCGGGCGCGCAGCGGGAATACATGCCCCGGGCTGACGATATGGCGCTGGTCCGCAGTAGAGCGCAATGCCGCGCCAATGGTGGTGATGCGGTCCTGGGCGGACACCCCGGTGGTGATGCCTTCCGCCGCCTCGATGGTGACGGTGAAGCCGGTGCCATGGCGTGCCTGGTTGTTCTGCACCATGGGTGCCAGTTGCAGTTCGTCGACGGTGGCCTCGTCCAGGCACAGGCAGACGATGCCGCTGCAATCGCGAATCATCATGGCCATGGTCTGCAGCGAGATGTTCTCGGCGGCGGCGATGATGTCCGCTTCGTCCTCGCGGTCGTCGTCGTCGAGCAGCAGCACAGGGCGCCCGGCCCGGAAGGCGGCGATGGCGGCGCTGACATTGGGGAATTGCGGGTGGTGCGTGGTGGACATGAAACGCTCCTCGTGAATGATCGATGAACGTCTCGGGGCGAACAAAATGCGCGCGCAGGGGCGCCCGGATGGCCCCTGCCTGACGCCTTCTTTCATCCGGACTATGACCGTCGGCTCTGGAGTCTCACCAGATCTGCTGACCCCCGGCATGGCCGGGGCGCTCGCGGGCTCATCTTTCGATTTACCGCCGGTGGGGACTTCCACCCCGCCCTGAAGACCCGCCAAGCATACAGCACATTGCCTCCTCGCTGGCAACCGACGGCTCTACGACCTTTGGCGGTACCGCTTGCCCAGTTTGGTGCTTTCGCTTAACAGGGCAGCCTAGGTCAGTATCGCGGTTTCTTCCTCAACCGGTCCTGAGTTTAATAGAGGTCATTGGCATTTATAAGATCAATTATCAAGCACTCGAGTAGGTCACTGAGCCATTTCACCTCAATGACTTCTTTGTTGCTCAGGCCAATGATCCTGTCAAGGCGCTCTCCGTGTGCGGATTTGTTTCTAACGAAGTAAGCATACTTGATGCACAGGATGGCAATGACTTCCTGGTTTTTCGATAACCCTGCCTTGAGGTGTTTCTCTATATGTGCCTCTACGGCGCCGATGTGCTGGGCTTTGGTGAGTGAATCCTTACGGTAAGACAACGTCTCTTTGAATACTTGCATGAGTCTGGCGTCTGTGTACCTCAGTACGAAATCTTTGAATGCGCCTGCCTTGCCGTCATGTTCGTAATCGTTGAGGATCAGCTGCCTCCAGCGGAGTTTCTTGCGTAGCTCATCTGCCGTTATGTTTCCCAGCAAGGTTCTCGAGCTTTCCGACGCTCGGGCATGATCTAGGAGAAGTGATCTGGTCGTCTGTTGGCATTCGAGTTCAGTGCTTTTCTTGGCGATAGTCCGATACAGTGCATTGAATGACTTCCACAGAGAGTCAAATCGGTCATAAATGTCATGTTTGGTTTTCGAACGAGTCAGGTGAGATACAGCCTTAAGAAGACCTGCACCTTTTTCTGACTCTGCGAGGATGGCTTCAAGTCGATCAATCTTGAAGCCAGAAAGGAATCCGGATGTGAGCTTGGCGTGGCTTTTGAAATCGGTATCTTCGATCTTCTTTACACCGGCTGGGCGGTCGCGATATTGGGTTGATATGGTTATGGAGGTTAGTTCTGGGATTGTCGTTTTTCTGCAGATGTAGAAGAATATGGCTTTAGTGATCTGCCCATACAGTGCGCTTTGGTAGTTGTTGAATACGCCATTCAAATCGATTTTTGAGGCCCGGGTGCAGTTTATCGAGATTTTTCGGTTTGTGATTACCAGTTGGTCTTGATACGAACCGCCGCCGCTGTAATCGATAAACCCAGAAAAAAGTGTTTCTGGCTTTTCGCTGTTTTTCAGGTCTATCTCAATAAGGTAATGGTATCTTTGACGCATCGTTCATCCATGATTCGAGAGCACATGAATGAACCGTATCAGTAAATCATGAGTGATGGCTATAGGCCATTTCTGGCGGCAAGGCGGTACTTCGCCCAGACATCATGGTGCCCCTTTATTTCAATGTATTCAGGTCGTCATCGGCTCTACTGTGACATCCCTTCAATCACCCGCTTCAGCGAGGCCGGTAACATCGGCCCATGCCCCAGCCCGTCAATCCGCTCGAACCGTGCCTGCAACCCCGGCACCTTGGCCAGGTCTGCCACCAGCTCCCGCGCCGCCCGTTCTCCATCCCCTTGCACCGGCATGCGCGGGTTAGCCGGCTCCTCACTCCCGCGCATCAGCAACAATCGAGGCCGGCTGCTACCCAAGCGCTGGTCAAGCCCCTGCGCCTCACGCACGATCGCACCGTCATGCCACCACAGCGAAGGGCTGGCCGCCACATAGTCACTGAAAGCCCCAGGCCGGGTGAACAGCGCATGCAGCACGGCCAACCCACCGTAGGAATGCCCCCACAACGTCTGCCGCTGCAGGTCGATCGGTGCCATACCCGCCACCAGCGGCCGCATGCGCTCGCTCAGCAGATCGAGGAACTCGTCCACGCCACCGCTCGGTTGCCCGGTCAACGGGTCCAGTTGCTCAGCCTGCCCAGGCAACGCCGGGGTGTAGTCATAGGTGCGCCCGACCCGCTCGATCCGCTGATCGGTCTGGTACCCCACGGCCACCAGCAATGGCGCCTGGCCGGCGGCAAGCTTGCCCAGCAGCAGGCTGTCCAGCGCCCCCAGCGCGGCGTTGCCATCGAGCATCCACAGCACCGGGTAACCCGCCGCTGGCGCCGGGCGGTCTGGTTTGCCGACCCACAAGCGGTAATGACGCTGGCCATCGGCCGAGTCCAGGTCGAGCTGGCTGAAGCGGTAGGCCAGGTCCTGGCGCTGCAGCAGCGAGGTATCCATCCTCTGTCGATGCTCGGGCTGCGCCAGGGCAGCAGGAGCCGCAAGGGCCAGTGCCAAAGCCAGCGTCAGGGTCATCTTGCTCATCAGGTGTCTCATCAGGGCTTTGCAAGGAGCGCAAGGCAGGAACGCCTAGATGATAATCAGTCCTGATTGAGCGTAAAGCGCATTAACTTTCTAAACAGTCCCGGGCCATCGGCAAAGTCATGTGCAGGCACAGGCCCGGGTGACCGTTGCTGGCCCACAAGCGACCGCCTTGCAGTTCGATGGCGCGGCGGGCGATGGCCAGGCCCAGGCCGAAGCCCGCGCCGCTGTCGGCCAGCCGCTGGTAGGGCTTGAAGATGCGTTCGAGCTCGGCGTGCGGCACCCCGGGGCCCTGGTCACTCAGGCGCAAGTGCCAGCAGTCGCCTTCCAACCAGCCATCCAGGCTGACCCGGCCCTCGACCGGCGAGTGGCGGATGGCATTGCGCATCAGGTTTTCCAGGGCTTGGGCCAGGCTGTCCAGGTGGGCTTGCACCACGCAGTCGGGGCCGAGCGAGCAGGGCAGGCGGGCGCGGTCCCAGCCGCTTTCGAAGCAGATGTCCTGGCACAAGGCTTCCCACACCGAAACCATCAACACCGGTTCGGTCGGCAAGCTGGGCTGTTCGGTGTCCATCCAGGCCAGGTCCAGCGTGTCCTCCAGAAGCTTCTGCATGTCGGCGACCTCGCGGTCCAGGCGCTCGCGCAACTGGGCCGGCGGCAAGCCGCTGTCATGGGCGATGCGCAGCCGCGCCAGCGGCGTGCGCAGTTCGTGAGACAGTGTGCGCAGCAACAGGCGCTGCTGCTCCAGGCTCTGGCGCAGGCGCCCGGCCATGTGCTCGAAGGCCTGCGCCAGTTCACCAAGCTCATCGCGCCGCTCCTGCAGGGGCAGGGCCGGGCTGTCGAGGTCGTCGGCACGCAGGGCGTCGGCGCGGTCGCGCAGGCGGTTCAGTGGCACCACAAGGTGGCGGTACAGCGCCAGAACCAGCAGCAGGGCGAGCAGCGTGGGGGCAACGCCATGGGTGATCACATGGGTCCATGGGGTCAGGCCGGTAGGCAACAGGTGTTCGGGCAGTTGCATTACCAGGCGACCGTGCTCGGGGTGCTGCGGGAACTCGATGCTGACGTAGGGCAGTTCATCCTGCAGGCGCCGGCTCATCGGCCAGTCGAGCTTGCGCATGAAAGTCAGGTGGCTAGCTTCCTCAGCGCTCAGTGGAGTGCTGCCAAGGCTCTGCAGGTGCGGCCCGACCAGCGCCACCCAAGTGCCCTCGGCCTGTTCCAGTTGCCTGCGCCAGGCCTCGGCCCCCTCCGCGCCGCCTTGCTCCCAGGCCTGTTCGGCTTGCTGTGCAAAGCGCGCCAGGTGGTCCTGCTCGGCTTGGGACAGGAAGTAGGTGCTGCGCTCCACCGACAGGCCCCAGGTCCAGATCAGCCAGGTCAGCAACAGGCAGAAGCCAACCTGCAGTACGGCCAGTTTCCATAGCAGGGGATGACGGCGCATCAGGCTTGTTCCGTGTCGACCAGGATGTACCCCTGGCCGCGTACGGCCTGGATCTGCAGGTGCTGGGCATCGATGTCGGCCAGCTTGCGGCGCAGGTTGCACACATGCACATCCAGGCCGCGATCCAGGCGGGTGTAGGCCCGGTGCAGCACGGTCTGGTAGAGAAATGGTTTGCTCAAGGCTTCGGCGGGGTGGGCCCGCAGGGTGGCCAGCAAACGGAATTCGGACGCGGTGAGGCCGGCAGCCTTGCCGTTGTGGATAACGTCCTGGCGGTCCTGGTCGAGCATCACCTCGCCGACGTCGGCACGCAGCGCCGTACCGCGATCGAACGCCACACGCCGCAGCAATGCATCGACCCGGGCGTCCAGCTCGGCCAGGCTGAAGGGCTTGGGCAGGTAATCGTCCGCGCCCCGGGTAAAGCCACTGATGCGATCCTGCTCGGCCCCCAGCGCCGACATCAGCATGACTGGCACCGCCTGCTGCTGGCGCAACTCGTCGAGCAGGCTGAGGCCGTCGATGCCCGGCAGCATGATATCCAGCAGCACCAGCTCGAACTGTGATTGCTGTATGGCATTCAGGGCCTGGGCGCCGGTGGCGCATGCGTGCACCCGGAAACCCCGTTTGAGGAAATGGCGTTCCAGGTCCTGGCGCAGGCGTGGGTCGTCTTCGGTGAGGAGAAGTGAAGTGGGCACAGCGAGCCTTGAATGAGAATTCGTATCAGTTACGAATCATCCCATTGCGGGCAGGGCGAGGGCAACGCCTGGATGTGTTAAGAAGGTTAATCCTGCTGCACCCCCGATTTCCCTTCGGTATCGTTCGCAAAAAGCAACTTGTTTCGTTTGCGAATTACTACCATTTGGGGAAGGGTGTGTCATGAGCAGTTTCAAAAGTTTGGGGGACTCGCGACGGGTTCGGGGCTGGCTGGCGCTGGGGCTGCTGGCACCGTTTTCGTTGTCGGCACTGGCCGAGACGGTAGCGACTCAGGCGTCTGCCGAGGGCAGCGCGCTTGATCTGCCGGCATTGACCATCGAAGGCAACCGCCTGTACGACATGCTGCCGTCGGAAGAAACTGGCGGCTACAGCGTGGATGCCGCCACCGTGGGCACCAAGACCCCCGCAGCGCTCAAGGACATTCCGCAATCGATCACCGTCTACACCCAGGACTACGTCAAGGACCGTCGGTTCGTGCACCTCGATGACCTGGCCAAGTACACCGCCGGCCTGCGAACCCTGACCAACGACAGTGGCCGTTCGTCGATCTACGCCCGTGGCTACGAGTACAGCGAGTTCAATATCGACGGGCTGCCGGCGCCCATGGCCAGCATCTTCGGTACAGTACCGTCGCTGGCGGCATTCGACCGTGTCGAGATCATGCGTGGCCCGGCCGGGCTGTTCAGCAGCACCAGCGAACTGGGCGGTATCGTCAACATGGTGCGCAAGCGCCCGACCGCCGAGTTCCAGGGGCACGTCGAAGGCAGCTATGGCACCTGGGACACCAACCACGAAGAAATCGACCTGAGCGGGCCGCTGGATGATGCCGGCCGCGTGCGCGGGCGCTTCATCGCCTCGCGGGACGACACCAATGGCGAGGTCGACTACAACGCCAACACCAGCAACAGCTACTACGGTGCGCTGGACATCGACCTGGACGACGCCACCACCCTGTCGTTCGGCCTGATTCATGAAGTGAAGAACATCACCCCGCACAATGGCTACCCGGCAACGCTGTCCGGCGAAGTGCCCGACTTCAGCCATTCGAAGTTCCTGGGGGCTGACTGGAATTACTTCGACGGCAAGACCACCGACCTGGTCGCTGAGCTGACTCACCGCTTCGACAACGGCGGCTATGGCCGTGTCGCAGCCCGTGGCTCGCATCGCGACACCAATTACCTGTACGCCTTCACCGCGACCAACGCCACCACTGGCGCGAACTCCGAGCGCGCCAGCGCCCGCGATTTCACCCAGGACACCTACTCGCTGGACGCCAGCTACAGCCAGCCGTTCGAAACCTTCGGCCAGGTCAGCGAATTTGTGGTCGGCAGCGACTACAAGAATTACGACACCGAATACCTCAACGGCACAACCAACCTGGGCGCCATCAACGTCAACACATACTCGCCGAAGCAGTTCGCCAAGCCATCGCCCAACTACAGCACCGAGACCGGTATGCAGGAAGAGGAATACGGCCTTTACTCCAAGGTCACCTTCCGCCCGGTCGAGCGTCTGGCGCTGATCGCCGGGGGCCGCTTCAGCTGGTACCGCGGTGATTTCTACACCACTACCCTCAGCAGCGGCGCCACCACCAACGACAGCAAGCGCGTGGATGGCCACTTCACCCCGTATGGCGGCCTGGTCTATGACCTGACCGAGAACCATGCGCTGTACGCCAGCTATTCGCAGGTTTTCAAGCCGCAGTCCGACACCGACAGCAATGGCCGGGTGCTCAAGCCGCGTGAGGGCGAGCAGTACGAGTTCGGTCTCAAGAGCAGCTACTTCGGCGGCGACCTGAATACTCGCTTCTCGGTGTTCCGTCTTACGGACAAGAACCGCGCGACCACCGTGTATGACGCCGACGGTGTGGCTACCACTGACTCTGTTGCATCCGGCAAGACCCGTGTGAAAGGCGCCGAAGTGGAAGTGAGCGGCAAACTGACGCCAAACTGGGAAGTGCTGGCCGGCTACACCTGGATGGAAACCGAAACCCTCAAGGGCGATGCCGAAACCACCTTCTTCATCATGCCGCGCAACCAGGCATCGCTGTGGAGCAAGTACACCATCAGCCAAGGGCTGCTGAACGGCCTGGCCATTGGTGGCGGTATTTCGGCGATGAGCAACTTCTATTCCGAGAACGGCGGTGTGCGCATCGACGCGCCAGGCTATGCGACTGTGGATGCAATGCTGTCTTATCCGGTTACCTCGAAGCTGACGGCCACCTTCAACATCAATAACCTGTTCGACCGGGACTACCTGTCGCGGGTGGGGTCGACCTCGACGTTCAACTTCTACGGGCCGTCACGGAGCATGATGGTTGGGGCGCGGTATGACTTCTGATAATCAGATTTTTCCCGTTGCGCGTAGGCCATTTCTGAAATAGCTTCCTAGCGCCCTTGAGCCATTGCGGTGGTGCTCCTGGCGGCCTAGTGTGGCCCAGTCGTTGCCAAATCAGCGACCGGGCCTGCAAGCCTGTCCAGAGCAAAATGCCGATCACCGATGCCAATGGCATGCCATTGCACGCGCTTAATGGTGGCTGCGTACGGGAGGTTTTCGAACCTGCCGGATTTTGCTCTCTGCCGGTCTTGCAGACCCGTACGTGGCTGCCACCCATAACACTGCAAGTCATGAGTGGCAGCTCTAGCCAACCTATAGAGAGTGTCATCATGCTTAAGATTGTCCCCGATCCACCCCACGATATTCATTCCCTTGAAGACACCCTGATCCAGGCCACGGACTATGCGCTGTGCGCTGCGACCGTTGTGCATCAGGCCATGCTGCTGCCCGCTCAGCCTCGGACTTTGCACTGAGGCTTGAGTGATGTGTTGTCTGGGCCGGCCTTTTCGCGGGTAAACCCGCTCCTACAACGATCGGTGGTCCATGTAGGAGCGGGTTCACCCGCGAAAGGGCCCGTCCAGGTAGTCGAGAATTTTCAGGGGGTTCAAAAATGACCACAGAAGAAACCCAGTTCACCGTCGGCAAAACCACCTTCTACCAAGGCGAACACGGCACCCATCCACTGTTCCGCATCGAGCCCGGCATCCCCTGCCGCGATGCCCGCGAGCAGTCCTCAGAGTTGATGGGCTATGTCCGCGAACTGACCATCACCGGCCTGATGGATGAGAAGCCGATGATGATCTGGGCTGCGCACTACCTGAGTGCGATGGCCAAGGCGCTGATGGATGATGCTGAATTGGGCATGGGGCAGTGAGCGTTTGCCTTTAGGTCGCATGAGGGCCGCAAGGTGTTCGCCGCGGCAGTTTCAGCGCCTGTCAGACCG
>NZ_JWLN01000030.1:0-84670 GCF_000814065.1 Pseudomonas sp. C5pp
AGCGCCGCCCGCGGGCGGCGCTCGGTCTCACAGGCGCTGCAAACCTGTCGGTATACACCTGATGGCCCGCTTGATTAGAGTGGCGCCTGGGGTGATACAGGCCAGTCAAGCCTTTCGACAAGCGAGGTGCAGGTGAGCGTTGATATCGAGTGTGTGGTGGTCGGGGCCGGCGTGGTCGGCCTGGCGGTGGCGCGCGCCTTGGTCCAGGCTGGCCATGAAGTGCTGGTGGTCGAGGCGGGCGAGGGCATTGGCGTCGGGGTCAGCTCGCGCAACTCCGAGGTGATCCACGCCGGCCTGTATTACCCCGATGGCAGCCTCAAGGCGCAGTTGTGTGTCGAGGGCAAGCAACGCCTGTATGCCTATTGCGACAGTCGGGGCGTTGAATACCAACGCCTCGGCAAACTGATCGTCGCCACCGATGCGGCCCAGGTCGAAGGCTTGCAGCGCCTGCTGGAGCAGGGCCGGCGCAATGGTGTCGATGACCTGCAATGGCTCGACGCCGACCAGGCGCGTGAGTTGGAGCCGGCGCTGTCATGTGTCGCCGCGCTGTGGTCGCCGTCCACCGGCATCATCGACTCCCACGGTTTGATGCTCGCCCTGCTGGGTGACGCCGAGGCCGCAGGCGCCACCTTGGTACTGCATACCCCACTGCTTGCCGCGCGGGTGATCGAGGCCGGTTTCAGCCTGGACATGGGCGGTGCCGAGCCGATGAGCCTGACCTGCCAGCGGCTGGTCAACTGCGCCGGGTTATCGGCAGTTGAAGTCGCTGGGCACATCACCGGCCTCGATCCGGCTCATGTGCCCAAGGCCTATCTATGCAAAGGCAGCTATTTCAGCCTGAGCGGTCGTGCGCCATTTCGGCACCTGGTGTACCCCGCACCGGAGCACGCCGGCCTGGGCGTGCACATGACCCTCGACCTGGGCGGCCAGGCGCGCTTCGGCCCGGATGTGGAGTGGGTGGAACATATCGACTACCCGGTAGACCCCCGGCGCGGCGACAGCTTCTATGCCGCCGTACGGCGCTATTGGCCCGACCTGCCCGACGCCAGCCTGCAACCGGCCTACAGCGGCATCCGCCCGAAAATCAGCGGCCCGCAGGACCCGGCGGCGGACTTTGTCATCAGTACGCCCGCCGAGCATGGAGTGCCGGGGCTGGTGAACCTGTTTGGCATCGAGTCACCGGGGTTGACCAGTTGCCTGGCATTGGCGGATCGCGTGCTGCATACCCTGAGTGACAACTGAGGGCAAGGCGAAGCTGCCTTCAGTCTTTATGCATGTGCTGCTTGCCATCACGATGAGTATGGGCCTTTGAATGCCCCTCATCATGCTGGCCTGCGCCCGAGGCCTGCTCACTGTGGTGGCCAGGCACGTTGCCGCGGTGCTGGCCTTCATGATTGTGCATTTCACTTTCGCCACCACCATGCTGGTGGCCGCCACTGGCCGCGACCATCGTTTTGTACTGCTCGGCGTTCAACTGGGGTAGCTGGTCCAGGAAGGCGACGATGCCCCAGATGTATTCATCGCCCATGCTCTTGCCCCAGGCCGGCATGCCGGAGGCCTTGATACCGTGCTTGATGATCCAGAACGCCGCAGCAGGGTCGCCACCGATACCGCTTTTGGTCAGGTTGGGGGGTGATGGATACAGAGCCTGGCTGAGCTCGGTCTTCTCGACGCCAGGGGCAAGGTGGCAACCGATGCACATGGCATTGTAGTTACCGGCGCCGGTACGAATCAGCGCTTCATCTTTCAGGTCTGGCACCTCGATGTCCCTGGCCCGTACTGCGATCGAGCGGTCCCGTGCCATGGCCAGAAAGGCATGCACGGCGGGGAAATGGGGATCATCGGCCCCCACATTGACCAGGCCGGAGTACGCAGCACCCAGCACGGCCACGCTGGCCATTGCGCCTGCTGCAACAAGCGTTGTTATTGTTCTTTTCATGTCTGGTTCTCAAAACCACATGCGAATACCGGCCACGAAACGCGCTTCATCCACATCACCACCGTCGTCGCGGACGAAATCGGCGGTTTTGCCGTAGGAGCGGCTCCAGGTGATGCCGATGTAGGGGGCGAACTGGCGGACAATTTCATAGCGCAGGCGCAGCCCGACTTCGGTATTTGCCAGGCCGGAACCCACACCGCGCCCAGGGTCGTTCTTGCCATAGAAATTGGCTTCAGCGGTCGGCTGCAGGATCAGGCGGTTGGTCAGCAGAATGTCATAGTCGCCTTCCAGGCGAGCGGCAGTCTGGCCGTTCTCGCCAATGAACGCGGTGGCTTCGGCTTCGAAGTCGTAAAGCGCCATGCCCTGGATACCGAACGCCGCCCAGGTCTGGGGAGATTCAGGCTTGAAGTCCTGGCGCACCCCGGCAACCACATCCCACCATGGGCTGATCGAGCGGCCGTACAGCAGCTGCAATTCGGCATCTTCGGTGACACCGTTGGTACGTTCACCTTCGGAGCGGATCCACAGCCGGTTGATATCGCCGCCTACCCAGCCAGAAGCATCCCAGGCCAGCGTGCTGCCTTCATCCGCATCCTGGTACTCGAGCTGATCCAGCAGGAAGAAGCTGTTGATAGCACTGTCGTGCATCTGATGCCCACCCAATGGGGGGAAGGCTGCCTGGCGGTCGGCGTCGGTCAGGACCGGGATCGGGGTACGGCTTGTTGTCGGTGTATCCGCCGAGCCTTGGTTCATTGTCGAATGGTCCATAGCCTCATGATTCATAGCCTCATGATTCATAGCCTCATGATTCATAGCCTCATGATTCATAGCCTCATGATTCATAGCTCCATGATTCATAGCTCCATGATTCATCGCGCCATGGTCCATGCCCTGCATGCTGCCATGATCCATCTCGCCATGGTCCATCATCGAATGGTCCATTTCTTCAGCGGCGAAGCTGGGCGCAGCGCCCAGCGCCCCCAGCGTAACGGTCAGTGCCAGCAGCGATGGTCGTGCCAGGCTATTGAGCATCTTTCCCTGCCTTGGCTTTGTTACTGCCATGGGATTCCATCATCTTGCCGTGGTCCATGCCCTGCATCGAACCATGGTCCATACCCTTCATGGCGTCATGGTTCATACCTTTCATCGAGCTGTGATCCATCCCTTTCATGGCGCCATGGTCCATGCCCTTCATCGCACCATGGTCCATGCCTTGAGCACTCCTGGCTTCCTTGGCATCGGCAGACTGCTGATCGTTGCCGTCGGACCAGGATGATGGGGCATAAACTGCAAACAGGCCGGCTATCGCAGCAGAGAGGAAAAACGCGCTTCGTTTCATTGGTTTGCTCATCTCGGATCTCCAGTTCATTCGTCCACACGGACTTCGCGGAACATGCCCATTTCCATGTGGAACAGCAGGTGACAGTGATAGGCCCAACGCCCCAGGGCATCTGCCGTGACGCGATAGCTTCGTTTTGAGCCAGGCGGCATGTCGATCGTGTGTTTGCGCACCATGAAGTTGCCGTTCTCATCCTCCAGGTCGCTCCACATGCCATGCAGGTGGATGGGGTGAGTCATCATGGTGTCGTTGACCAGGGTGATGCGCAGGCGCTCGCCATACTTGAGGCGCAGTGGCTCGGCATCGGAAAACTTGATGCCGTCGAAGGACCAGGCGAACTTTTCCATGTGGCCGGTGAGGTGCAACTCGATTGTGCGACCAGGCGCGCGGCCGTCCGGGTCCGGGAAGGTGCTGCGCAGGTCGGCATAGGTCAGCACACGGCGGCCGTTGTCACGCAGGCCGATGCCCGGATCGCCCAGTTTTGGCGTCGGGGTCATCGTTTGCATGTCGACCAGGGGGTTGTTGGTCTCGGACTCTGGGTGGCTCTGCATGGGCGCGCTGGTGCCAGCCATTTCGCCATGGTCCATGCCGGCCATGCTGCCATGGTCCATGCTGCCGTGGTCCATGCCAGCCATGTCACCGTGGTCCATGCCGGCCATGCTGCCGTGATCCATGCCGCCCATACCGCCATGGTCCATGCCCATATCGCTCATGGAAATGGTCGGCCGTGGATCGACAGCGGGAACAGGGGCCTGCAAGCCCTCGCGAACCGCCAGAGTGCCCCTGGAATACCCGGTACGGTCCATGGATTGGGCGAAAATGGTGTAAGCCTGCTCGCTTTCGGGTTCGACGATGACATCGTAGGTTTCGGCAACGGCAATGCGGAACTCGTCGACCGCAACGGGTCTGACATGCTGCCCGTCCGCCGCGACAACCGTCATCTTCAGGCCGGGAATTCGCACATCGAAATACGTCATGGCCGAGCCGTTGATGAAGCGCAGGCGGATTTTCTCGCCCGGCTTGAACACGCCCGTCCAGTTGCCGTCGGGGGCCTGGCCGTTCATCAGGTAGGTGTAGGTGTAGCCGCTCACGTCAGCGAGATCGGTGGGGCTCATTTTCATCTCGGCCCACATCTTGCGGTCGGCTACCGCGGCGGACCAGCCCATTTCGCTCACATCGTTGACGAAATCGCCCACCGTGCGCTTGTGGTAGTTGTAGTAGTCGGACTGCTTCTTGAGCTTGGACAGCACCCGTGCAGGGTCTTCATCCGTCCAGTCGCTGAGCATGACCACGTAGTCCCGGTCATAGGTGAACGGCTCAGGCTCTTTCGCGTCGATGACCAGGGCGCCATACACCCCGACCTGCTCCTGGAAACCGGAGTGGCTGTGGTACCAGTAGGTGCCGTTCTGCTGGACCTTGAACTTGTACTCATACATGCCGTCGGGGGCGATGCCATGGAAGCTCAGGCCCGGCACGCCGTCCATGTTCGCCGGCAGGATGATGCCGTGCCAGTGGATGGAGGTGTCCTGCTGCAAGCGGTTGCGCACACGCAGCGTGACGGTATCGCCTTCGCGCCAGCGCAGGATGGGCCCGGGAATGGAGCCGTTGATGGCCATCGCTGTACGCGAAGCGCCGGTAATGTTGACCGGCAGCTCACCGATGTAGAGGTCGAAGTCGGTGCCGCTCAGCACACTCGGTTGGCCCGGGCTGGTCACGGCCCAGACCGGCGCGCGCCACATGCCAAGCCCGCCAAGCAGTCCGGTAGCGGCCAGGCCTTTGACGAAAGAGCGTCTGGTGGTTTTGCTTTGCATGCCGTTGCGTCCAGTCAGTCGAAAAGTTGCTGGTATTCAGGCGGTTCAACGCCCCAGCCCGTGGGGCTAGAAGCCCCCACAATCTTCCTTAACGCTAGCGGACCTGCGCTGTCAGCTGGCTGAGTTTCAGATTACTTTTCTGTCAGCTTGTGGTGGGTCAAATTCAGTAAGCGCGCCGCGCGCCCTGTGGGAGCGGGTTCACCCGCGAAGAATGCGACACGGTATATGGCACCGGCTTTGCCGGTGTTCGCGGGTAAACCCGCTCCCACAAGGCCCTGCGAAATCTTTGGGTTATGTATTCTGTAGGAGCGGGCGTGCCCGCGAAGGGCTGCAAAGCAGCCCCATCAAGGGGGTCTTTGGCCTGGCCGCTACTCGATGCGCAGCGCCGCGACCGGATGCAAGCGAGCCGCCCGCACGGCCGGGGCCAGGCCGGCGAGAATGCCGAGCACCGCCGCCAGCAGCAGCGCCAGCAGCAGAAACAGCGGTTGCAGCGCCAAGGGCAGGCTGGGCATGGCCAGGTGCAGTAGCCCCAGCAGCAGGCCCATCAACAGCAGGCCAAGCAGGCCACCGGCCAGGGACAGCAGCGTCGCTTCAGCGAGAAACAACCCAAGTACCTGCCGCGGACTGGCGCCAATCGCCCGCAACAGGCCGATTTCTGCCGTGCGCTCGCCCACAGTGGTCGTCATGATGGTGAGAATGCCGACGGCGCCGACCAACAGCGAAATGCCCCCCAAGGCACCAATGGCCAGGCTCAGGGTGCCGAGAACGCGGTTGAAGCTGCGCAGCATGTCGTCCTGGGTGGTCAGGCTGAAGTCCTCCGCACCGTGTCTTTCGCCGAGCACCTCGCGAATCTGCCGGCTCAACGCCCGTGAAGTGGTACCGGCGCCAAACACCACATGGGCTTTGACCACCCCGGTGCGGTTGAACAGGCCTTCCGCCCAGTCCACCGGGATGTAAGCGATATCGTCAAGGTTGAAACCGAGCAACTGGCCTTTCTCCGCCATCACGCCGATCACCCGGAAACGTACGCCGCCGACGCGGATCAGCTCACCCAGCGGGTTGCGCGCACCGAACAGCTCGGTACGCAGCTGATGGCCGAGCACCACATAGGGCGGCGAACGGCCGTCACGGGCCGGGGGCAGGAACTCGCCCAGGCTCAGTTGCATGCGCCAGGCCTGCGCCATCTGATGGCCGCCACCGAGAATGTCGCTGCGCCGGCTCAGTTGACCGAACTGGATATTCCCGCTGCCCTGAATGATCGGCACCGCCGCCTCGACATGCGGCAAGCGCCGCAGGGCGTCGGTGTCACTGATGGTCAGTGGCCGCACGCTGCCAAGCAGGCCGCCGAGGCCGCTGGTCTGGGTCTTGCCCGGGCGCATGGTGATGATCCGCGTACCAAACTGCGAGAAGTTCTCCAGCACATAGCCGCGCACGCCTTCGCCTATGGCCGTGAGCAGCGCCACGGCGGCTATGCCGATCGCTACCCCGAGCAGGGTCAGCAGGCTGCGCAGCGGGCGGCAGGTCAGCGCCGAGCTGGTCAGCCGGAAACCATCTTGCCAGCGCATCAGTGCGCCCCTGGCGGGCGTAGCGCTGCCACCGGCTCCAGCGCCGAGGCCCGAGCGGCCGGCAGCCAGGCGAACAGCAGCGCCGTGCCGAGTGCCAGCAGCACTGCGCCAGCCCGCGCCCACCAGGGGGCATAGAGCGGCAGATCGAACGCCAGGCGCCCCAGCCAGAGCAAGGTTTCGGCCAGCAGCAGCCCTGCCAGTGCCCCTGTCAGGGCCAACAGCGCCGCCTCGCCGAGGAACAGCAGGCGCAGCTGCGCCGCCGTCACGCCTATGGCTTTGAGCAGGCCGATCTCGGCGCTGCGCTGGCTTACTGCAATCCAGGTCACGTTCATGATCAGGATGCCTGCCACCAGCAGGCTGATCGCGGCAATGCCGGCCACCGCCAGGGTCAGCACCGCGAGTATCTGGTCGAAGGCGCTGAGCAGGCTGTCCTGGCTGACGAGGGTAACGTCCTCCTCATCCTCGTGACGCTCCTTGAGCGCGGCGAGTATCAGCTGCTTGCTACGGTCGAGAAAGCTCGGACCATGCACCTCGACAAACACCCGCGACAACCCTTCGCTATTGAACAAGGCCTGGGCGCTGGCCACCGGGATGATCAACATCTCGGCGAAATCCATCCCCAGCGATTCGCCCCGCTCGCCGAGAATGCCGACCACCCGGAAGCGCCGGTCGCCAGCGCGCAACCATTCACCCAGGGCCGGGCGAGCCCCGAACAGCTCGCGCCGGAGTTTGCCGCCGATCACGCAGACGGCTTCGGCCTGCTCAGGGTCCAGCGTCGGCAGGGGTTGGCCTTGTACGACGGTCAGTTGGCGAATGGCGAAGAAGTCCCGGGTGGTGCCCAGCGTCAGCACTTCACGATTGCGGTTGCCGACTATCACCTCCATCTGCCCGGCCTGCTGCGGCGCGACCCGGCGGATGCCCGGCAACCGGGTGATGGCCTGGACATCCTGCAAGGTCAACTCGTGTGGCGTCAGCCCGGTGAGCGGCGGCATTCGCCCGGTGGTTTCCTTGCGCCCTGGGAAAACGATGAGTATGTCGCGCCCGAGCAGCGAGAACTCGTTCAGGACGAAGGCCCGCGCCCCCGCGCCAAGACCGGTGAGCAGATTGACCGCGACCACCCCGATAGCGATGGCCAGCAGTAGCATCAGGCTGCGTGAGCGATGCCCACGCAAGGCACCTAGCCAGAAGCCCAGGGCATCGGCAGCGCGCATCAGGCCAGCGCCCACTGCGGCGCAATACTGTGGATCCGCCCATCACGCATGTGCAGCTGGCGCTGTGCACGGGCGCCCAGGTTGGCATCGTGGGTCACCACTATCAGGGTCAGGCCCTCGCCGTTGAGCTCCTCCAGCAGGCTGAAGACCTCTGCGCCGGCCTGGCTATCGAGATTGCCGGTGGGTTCGTCGGCCAACAGCAGCGCCGGCTGCATGACCATCGCCCGGGCGATCGCCACGCGCTGGCGCTGGCCACCGGACAGCTCGGCCGGGCGGTGGGCAATGCGCTCGCCCAGCCCCAGGCGTGCCACCAACTGGCTGCTGCGCTTGCGCCGTTGTGCCGCACCAATGCCGGCAAGGACCATCGGCAGCTCGATGTTTTCCAGCACCGTCAGCCGTGCGATCAGGTGGTAGGACTGGAACACGAAACCTATCAGCCGGCTGCGCAACTGGGCGCGGCGCGCCTCGCTCAGGGCCGCCGTGGCCTCGCCCTGCAGCCAGTATTCGCCGGCGCTCGGCGCGTCGAGCAGGCCGAGGATGTTCAGCAAGGTCGACTTGCCCGAGCCCGACGGGCCCATCACCGCCATGTAGTCACCGGCGGCGATGTCCAGGTCCAGGCCATCCAGCCCCATCACCTGCTGTTCGCCCAACTGGAAGCTGCGGCTGCCGCCGCGCAGGCGGATCATTTCTCGGTCTCCGCGGCATCCACCGGGATCACCGCCACGGTATCCTTGAGCCCTTCCTGCTCGTGGCTGGCGACTATGCGTGCGTCCTCGTCCAGCCCTGCAAGCACCTCGGTCCAGCGCCAGTTGCTCAGCCCGGTTTGCACCTGCACCTCGCGCAACACCCGGGCGCTTGGGTCATATCGCAGCACGCGCTGCCCCTCCAGCAGGGTCTCGGTGGGGATGCGCAAGGCGCCCGCGTGCTGCTCCAGGAGGATCTCGACATCGGCGCTATAGCCGGTGAGCAGGGCCAGGTCTGCCGGCGGCTGGTCGAAGCGCACCTCGACATCGACGGTGCGCGCCTGCTTCTCCAGTTCGCGCACATAGGGCGCGATGCGGCTGACGCGGCCGGTGAAATGCTGACCACGGAAGGCATCCAGGCTGATCCGTACGGCGGTTCCTGGGTGAACCCGGGCAGCGTCCACCTCATCGATCGGTGCCTCTACATACAGGCAGCTGTCGTCGATCAGGTCGACTGCTGGAGGCGTGGGAATACCTGGCGGCGAAGGGGTGACGAACTCGCCGAGTTCGCCGTTGATTTCCGCAACGATGCCGGCGAAAGGTGCACGCAGAGTTGTCTGTTCCAGCAGTGAACGCTGCAGCTGCAGGTTGGCGTCGGCCTCGCGGATCAGCACGGCACTGGCACTGCACATCAGTTTCGCCAGGTTGGCCTTGGTCGTGGCCTGATCGAGGCGGTCGGCGGCAATCAACTTGCGGTCGGCCAACTGGCCCAGGCGATCAAGGTCGCGCCGGTCCAGCAGAGCTTGCTGGCAGCGCTGTTCGCGGCTGTTGCGCTGGGCCTCCAGCCGCGCCTCGGATTCCTGTAGCCTGGCCTGTTGCTCGTCCTGCCGCAGGCGCATGAGCACCTGACCCGGCTGGACCCGCTGGCCCTCGCTGACCAGCAACTCGGCAACCTGGCCGCCGACATTGAAGGACAGGTGCGAGCGTCGACAGGACTTCAGCGTACCCGCGCGCGTGTTGGCCACCACCGTCTCCACCGGCCCCCGCTCAACTTCCAGCAGCCTGACCGGCACCGGCTGCGGTCGACTCAACCAGCCGCCCAACACCACGAGACAAGCCAGGATCGACGAGCCAATCAATAATTTGCGCATGGACTACACCTCCTCCCATATGGCTTGAGCCTAGATCAGGAGGGTGAAAGCTCCACGCGAAACGTCATTTATCCGACGATTTTCGGATGAGCGTTAGTATAGTGTCAGATAAATGGCGAATGAGATTTTTTTCGCTCACGCAGCGGCGATTCCCTGGCCATGGGAAGGCTGCAGAAAGTTTCAGAGGATGGGAATGGCGGGCATTAAAAAGCCGGCTTGTGGCCGGCTTCTCGGGGACGCTTCCGACTAATTTATGGTAAGCCGCAATCGCCTTAACTGTGTGGCCATCAAGGGCCTGAAAGAGATGGCAGATGCCCGTGTGGGATATCGCCGAGCCCTCTGGACCGCGGCTTGCGCCGGTCGGGGCTGAATGTGCGGCGTAGCATACAAGGGCGCGCGCAGGATGCCCAGCAAAAAATGGCACAGGTTGTTTCAGTCGGGCCGTTGCTGGCGGAAATGCGACCAGTGGAACACCCAGCCCAGGATCTTCAGCCCTTGTGTCTGGCGCTGGGCGGCGGTGTAGCGTTCGACCGCATAGTTGCGCCGATCATGGCTGTGCAGGTACAGCGTGCCGTGCTGGCCGAGGCTGAGGTTGTTAACCCTGAGCACGCCGTTGTGCAGCAGGGCATAGGTTTCGCCCTCGACCACCTGGGTCATGCTCAGGTCGATGGCCAGGGTAGCTTGCAGCGGAATCAGCGGGGTCATGTTGCTGGCGGGCATGGCCAGGCAGATGGCGTCGTCGGCATGCACTCCCAACCCTTTCAGGGCTTTTGCGGGCAGGCACAGGTGTTTGCCGGCCACGGGCGACAGCAGGCCGTTGTGCAACTCGTAAAAGGGCACCTTCAATGTACGGCCGCCTTGCGCCGATAGCGGCGTGCGCGGGTTGGCGGGCGCCGGCTCCGGTGGGCAGGTGCGCAGGATCGGGTTGTGGTGTTTGGGGCCTTCGCCCGTGCGCAACCAGCGACGATGCACGCAGAACAGGTCCGCCATTTCGTCCAGCCGGGCCAGGGGCACGCCGCGCTTGAGCCAGTTGTTGACGTGCTGGGGCGTGACGCTGCGCTGTGCGGCGAAATCGGAAGGGGTCAGGCCACATTCGTGGAGGAGGGCTTTGAGTCTGTCACCGGATGTGTTCATGGCGGCGAGTGTAGCGGCGGGGTGCCAGTAAGGATATGAACCGGATGTTGATGGGGCTTGTGTGAAAAGCGCCTGTTTGTAGGGCGTTGGAGTAGGACTGCGTAGGATTTTTTACTCTCCCAGGCAAGTGCGCGGTTCCTGTGGGAGCGGGCCGGCATCTAGAATTTGAGCAAGACAGTTGCTCCCACAAAAGTGCTGCGCAGGCAGGTCATCCAGTGCCAGGGCGACCAGCCATCCATCAGGCATAAAAAAACCCCGCCGAGGCGGGGTTCTTCATGCAACCGGCATCAGCCCTTGTAGGCAGCAACCGATTTGGTGATCGCGGCGCGGGCGGCGTCAGCGCCTTCCCAGCCTTCGATCTTGACCCACTTGCCCTTCTCGAGATCTTTGTAATTGGCAAAGAAGTGCTCGATCTGCTGGATCAGCAGGGCTGGCAGGTCGGTGTATTCCTTCACGTCGACGTACAGCTGCGACAGCTTGTCGTGAGGAACAGCGATGACTTTGGCGTCGCCGCCGCCGTCGTCGGTCATGTTCAGCACGCCGACCGGACGGGCGCGGATAACCGAACCTGGGGCTACCGGGTAAGGGGTAACGACCAGCACGTCCAGCGGATCACCGTCATCGGCCAGGGTGTTCGGGATGAAGCCGTAGTTGGCTGGGTAGAACATCGGGGTAGCCATGAAACGGTCGACGAACAGGGTATCGCTGTCCTTGTCGATCTCGTATTTGATCGGCGCGTGGTTGGCCGGGATCTCGATGGCGACGTAGATGTCGTTCGGCAGGTCTTTGCCCGCCGGAATCTTGCTGTAGCTCATTGGGCAGTGCCCCCGTGTTTGACCAAAAAGTGGCGGCGATTATAGGCACATTCTGCATGGGCATGCCACGCCTGGCCTGATGTGCGGCCCCGTCAGGCGTGGCTTTCGCGGTATTCCGGGTGTTCGGCCTGCAGCCGGCACAGGCGCGCCAGCGGGTCTTGGCGGTAGAACAGCGACAACTGGCGGTAGACCTGTGGATAAGCCTGTTGCAGCAGGTCGGGAGCACTAAAGAAGTACTCGCTGGTTACGGCAAAGAACTCTGCGGGGTTCTCTGCGGCATATGGATCGATGGCGGTTTCGGCGTCGGGGTTGGCGTCCAGCTGGCGGTTGAGGTCGTCATAGGCCTGTTGCATGGCGGTTGCCCATTCATCCACGGGCATGCCGCTGTGCAGCGGCGGCAGGCCGTTGGCATCACCATTGAGCATGTCGAGCTTGTGCGCCAGTTCATGGATGACCAGGTTGTAGGCCTCCCAGCCACCACTGGCCAGCACGCCGCTCCAGGCGAGGATGATCGGGCCCTGCTGCCAGGCTTCGCCGCTGTGCTCACCGTCCCACACGTGCTCCACGCCACTGGCATCGCGGTGGCGCTGGGGGCTCTTGAAGTCGTCGGGGTAGAGGATGATTTCGTGGAAACCCTGGTACCAGTTCAGCTCGCCCAGGTGCAGCAGCGGCAACTGCGCCTGGGCGGCCAGCAACAGGCGCTGCTCGTCATCCGGCTCGACGCCGGGCAGGCAGGTGAGGTGCTTGTCGAGCAGGAACAGGATGCAGGCTTCACGCAGCCAGCGATCCTCTTCGTCAGTGATGCCGTCCAGGATCGGCAGGCGCTCGCGCACGGCCTGCCATTGCTGGGGGGTGATGGGATAGCGCGCCAGGGTGCGCTTGCGCCGCCAGGCGCTGAACGACCACATCGGCAAGTTTCAGTGCGCTTTGGCCGTGCGGCCCAGGCGGCCACGCAGCAGGCCGAGGATCATCGGTACCAGCGACAGGATGATGATGCCCACCACCATCAGCGACAGGTGCTGTTTGATGAATGGCACGTTGCCGAAGAAGTAGCCCAGGGTCACCAGGCCACCGACCCACAGCAGCGAACCGGCGACGCTGAAACCGAGGAAGCGCGGGTAGTGCATGTGGGCGATGCCGGCGACGAACGGCGCAAAGGTGCGCAGGATGGGCAGGAAGCGCGCCATGGTCACGGTCTTGCCGCCGTGGCGTTCATAGAAGTCGTGGGTACGCTGCAGGTAGTCGCGACGGAAGATCTTCGAGTTGGGGTTGTTGAACAACCGCTCGCCCGCCGTGCGGCCGATCACATAGTTGGTGCTGTCGCCGAGGATCGCGGCGGCCATTAGCAGGCCGGCCAGCAGCAACGGGTCCATGCCGCCACCGGCGGCCACGGCGCCGGCAATGAACAGCAGCGAATCGCCAGGCAGGAAGGGCATGACCACCAGCCCGGTTTCACAGAAGATCACGGTGAAGAGGATGGCGTAGATCCAGGGGCCGTAGTTGGTGACCAGCAGATCGAGGTAGGCATCGAGATGCAGGATAAGGTCCAGCGGGTTGAAATCCATGTACAGCACCTGTGTTCTTGGGCGTAGGCTCGGTTACCTGCGGATGGGTAAATTTTCACACACGACAGGTGGGCCATTATACGGCTAAGTCAGGATCATGCCCGGGGAGTTTGTAGCGGGGGGTTACGGCAGGGGGTATTCCTGTACCGGCCCTTTCGCGGGCATGCCCGCTCCCACAGGGATATCACTGCTTCCTAAGGCTGTGCTGTACCTGTGGGAGCGGGCGAGCCCGCGAAAGGGCCGGTGCAGGTCAATCCTGGCTGATCGGCAGGATATAGCTCTTGAACTCGTTATCCTCACGAAACCCGATGGATTCGTAAGTCTTGTGCGCTACCTCATTGTCCGCGCTGGTCGACACCCGCATGCGCACGGCGTTGGTTTCCTTGGCCATTTTCTTCGCCTCGCGCATCAGGTGGTCGGCCACCAGCATGCGCCGCGAGTCCTCGGCCACGTAGATATCGTTGAGAATCCATACCCGCTTCAGCGACAGCGACGAGTAGCTCGGGTACAGCTGGCAGAAGCCCAGCAGCTTGCCGTCATCATCATCGGGTAGCGCCAGGTAGATCACCGACTCATCCCGCTTCAGGCGCTTTTCCAGGAAGCTGCGCGAACTGTCGGGGTAGGGTAGCTGCCCATAGAACTCGCGGTATTTGACGAACATCGGCGTAAGCAGATCGAGGTGTTCCAGGGTTGCCTTGATGATGCGCATGTGCGGCCCTCAGAGTCCATTAGGGGAAACAGCGGATTGCCAGCAGCTTTCAAAGGCATGCTGCCCAATGCTTGGCGCAAGTGCAATCCGCCTTCCGTGACATGTTTTTTATCCTTTGCCGAGCAGGAAGTTACCTTTCTGGCCGGTGCTGTTTTCGCTCTCCAGGCTATGGACCTCGGCCTCGTCCTTTAGATTCACCCCGGAAAGCTGGCGCCGGCAGGCTTCGCGCATCAAGTACAGCAAGCGGTGCGCCGCCATGCCATAACTCAGGCCCTCCAGGCGGATGTTGGAAATGCAGTTGCGGTAGGCATCGGTCAGGCCGACCTTTGGTGCATAGGTGAAGTAAAGGCCAAGGCTGTCGGGCGAGCTGAGCCCCGGGCGTTCGCCGATCAGCATCACGGTCATCCGTGCGCCCAGCAGTTCACCGACCTCGTCGGCCACTGCCACGCGGCCCTGCTGCACCAGCACCACCGGGGCGCTGGTCCAGCCGTCGGCGGCGGCCTGTTCCTCGAAGCGCGCCAGAAACGGCAGCGTGTGGCGGTGCACGGCCAGCGCCGATAGGCCGTCAGCGACGACGATGGCCAGGTCGACCCCGCCGGGGTTGGCCTGGGCATGCTGGCGCAGCACGGCAACCGAATCTTCGCTCAGCCGTCGCCCCAGGTCCGGGCGTTGCAGGTACTGGTTGCGGTCGCTGGCGGCGCTGTGCAGCACCAGGCTTTCGCGCCCGCGGTCACTCAGCTGGGTAGCCAGGCCGGCATGGTCGAAGGCCAGATGCACGGCATCGCGTGCCTGGGCGTGGGCGAACTGGAAGTCCAGTTGCGCACCGGTAGGCAGGCTGGTGCCGGTACGGCCCAGGGCAATGCGCGCCGGGGTCAGGTTGCGCAGGGCCAGCCAGGGGTTTTCGGGGGTAGGCGTGCGGTGGTCCATGGTCATCCCTATGCAAGCTGTGCCAAGGCCTGGCGGAAGGCCGGCGGCAGGTTGTCACCGAAGCGCACCCGGCCATCGGCCTGGGTGAAGATGCCGGTGCGGGCCAGCCATGCCTCGAATTCCGGCCCAGGCTTAAGGCCCAGGGTCTGGCGCGCGTACAGCGCGTCGTGGAACGAGGTGGTCTGGTAGTTGAGCATGATGTCGTCGGAGCCTGGGATACCCATGATGAAGTTGATCCCGGCCACGCCCAGCAGGGTCAGCAGGGTGTCCATGTCGTCCTGGTCGGCTTCGGCGTGGTTGGTGTAGCAGATGTCGCAACCCATCGGCACTCCCAGCAGCTTGCCGCAGAAGTGGTCTTCGAGGCCGGCGCGGATGATCTGCTTGCCGTTGTACAGGTATTCGGGGCCGATGAAACCGACCACCGTGTTGACCAGGAACGGCTTGAAGTGGCGGGCCACGGCATAGGCGCGGGTCTCACAGGTCTGCTGGTCGACGCCGTGGTGGGCGTTGGCCGACAGCGCGCTGCCCTGGCCGGTTTCGAAGTACATCAGGTTCTGCCCGAGGGTGCCGCGTTTCAGCGAAAGGCCCGCTTCGTAGCCTTCCTGCAGCACGTTCAGGTTGATGCCGAACCCGGCGTTGGCCGCCTCGGTGCCGGCAATGGACTGGAACACCAGGTCCAGTGGTACGCCACGGTTGATCGCCTCGATCGAGGTGGTGACGTGGGTCAGCACGCAGGCCTGGGTGGGGATGTCGTAGCGCTGGATGATGGCGTCGAGCATCTCCAGCAGGGCGCAGATCGAGGCGATGCTGTCGGTGGCCGGGTTGATGCCGATCATGGCGTCACCGTTGCCGTACAGCAGGCCGTCGAGAATGCTGGCGGCGATGCCGGCCGGCTCGTCGGTCGGGTGGTTGGGCTGCAGCCGGGTCGACAGGCGCCCGCGCAGGCCCATGGTGCCACGGAACCGGGTGACCACGCGGATCTTCTGTGCCACCAGCACCAGGTCCTGCACGCGCATGATCTTCGACACCGCTGCGGCCATTTCCGGCGTCAGCCCGGGTGCCAGGCTGCGCAGGCTGTCCTCGTTGGCCTCTTCGCTCAGCAGCCAGTCGCGCAGGCCACCCACGGTCAGGTGGCTGACCGGGGCGAAGGCCTGGGCGTCGTGAGTGTCGATGATCAGGCGCGTGACTTCATCATCTTCGTAAGGGATCAGCGCTTCGTTGAGGAAATGCGTCAGCGGGATATTGGCCAGGGCCATCTGCGCGGCGACCCGTTCGCCATCATTGCTGGCCGCCACGCCCGCCAGGTAGTCCCCCGAGCGGGCGGGGCTGGCCTTGGCCATCACTTCCTTGAGGCTGTCGAAGCGGTAGACCAGGTGGCCGACCGTGTGTACGAAACTTGCCATACAGAGTCTCCAGAGCCGTGGGTTGCCCCACGGCGGGTGGCGGCGATCAGTGCAAGGCCTCTTCGGCCTTCTGGATCGCGGCGAATTCCTCTTCCGGTGTACCCGCGACCAGGTGGTGGCGGCTGTAGAAAGCAAAGTAGGCAATTAATACCGCATAGATCACTGCGGCGCCAATCACCACCCGTGGGTCGACCAGGAAGCCGGCGACCACGGCGATGCAGGCCAGTACCAGTGCCAGGCCCGAGGTGAAGATGCCACCGGGGGTGCGGTATGGGCGCTCCATCTTCGGCCGGCGGATGCGCAGGGTGATGTGCGCGGCCATCATCAGCACGTACGACAGGGTAGCGCCGAACACCGCCACCAGGATCAGCAGGTCACCTTGGCCAGTCAGCGACAGGGCAAAGCCGATGATCCCGGGGATGATCAAGGCCAGTACCGGGGCCTTGCTCTTGTTGGTTTCCGACAGCTTGCGCGGCAGATAACCGGCGCGGGACAGGGCGAAGATCTGCCGGGAGTAGGCGTAGATGATCGAGAAGAAGCTGGCGATCAGCCCGGCCAGACCGACCAGGTTGACGAAGCCGCCCATCCAGGTGCTACCGCCGTAGGCCTTGGACAAGGCTTCTACCAGCGGGTTGCCGGACGCTTTCAGTGCTTCGGACCCTGCGCCGCCGGGGCCGACCACCAGGATCAGCAGGGCGAAGGCCAGCAACACCAGCATGGCGCCGATCAGGCCGCGGGGCAGGTCACGCTTGGGGTTCTTGGTTTCTTCGGCAGCCAGCGGCACGCCCTCTACGGCAAGGAAGAACCAGATGGCATAGGGGATGGCCGCCCACACGCCGACATAGCCGAACGGCAGGAAGCTGCTGGCGCCCACAGCGTCCGTTTTGGCGATGTCGAACAGGTTGGCTGCATCAAAATGGGGCACCATGCTCACCAGGAACACGGCCAGGGCGATGGCTGCGATGGCGGTGATGATGAACATCAGCTTCAACGCCTCACCCACGCCAAAGATGTGGATGCCGATGAACACGATGTAGAACGCCAGGTAGATCATCCAGCCACCGATGCCGAACAGTGACTGGCAGTAGGCGCCGATGAACACCGCGATGGCAGCGGGGGCGATGGCGTACTCGATGAGGATCGCCGTGCCGGTGAGGAAGCCGCCCCAGGGGCCGAATGCGCTGCGGGCAAAGCCGTAGCCGCCGCCTGCGGTGGGGATCATCGACGACAGTTCGGCCAGCGAGAAGCACATGCACAGGTACATGGTGGCCATCAGCAGGGTGGCGAGGAACATGCCGCCCCAGCCGCCCTGGGCCAGGCCGAAGTTCCAGCCGGCATAGTCGCCGGAGATGACGTAGGCCACGCCCAGGCCGACCAGCAGGACCCAGCCGGCGGCACCTTTTTTCAGTTCACGTTGCTGGAAATAGTCCGAGCCGACTTTTTCGAAGTCGACGGAAGAGCCTGCCGGCGAGCCGGCGGAATGATCGCTTGGCATAGTTTCACCTGTTGTTTTTCTTGGTGGCCGGACGGGTTCCGGGCCGATGGTGATGGGTACTGCAGGAAGCGAGCCAGAGCGTTGGTGCACGGTTACCGCTCTGGGTTTTGTATATGCAGGCCTGGCCTCTTCGCGGGTGAATCCGCTCCTACAGGGGGTGTACAGCGCCTTAAGCAAGCGCAGTACCTGTGGGAGCGGGTTTACCCGCGAAGAAGGCGACGCGGTTTAGAAGAAGCCCAACGGATTGATGTCGTAGCTCACCAGCAGGTTCTTGGTCTGCTGATAGTGGTCGAGCATCATCTTGTGCGTCTCACGCCCGACCCCCGACTTCTTATAGCCACCGAACGCGGCATGCGCCGGGTACAGGTGGTAGCAGTTGGTCCACACGCGGCCAGCCTTGATCCCACGGCCCATGCGGTAGGCACGGTTGATGTCGCGGGTCCACACGCCGGCACCCAGGCCGAACTCGGTGTCGTTGGCGATTGCCAAGGCTTCGGCTTCGTCCTTGAAGGTGGTGACGCTGACCACCGGGCCGAAGATTTCTTCCTGGAACACGCGCATCTTGTTGTTGCCCTTGAGCAGGGTCGGCTGGATGTAGTAACCGGTGGCCAGCGAGCCTTCCAGTTTTTCGACCTTGCCACCGGTCAGCAACTCGGCGCCTTCCTTCTGGGCGATGTCCAGATACGACAGGATCTTCTCGAACTGCTGTTGCGAGGCCTGCGCTCCGACCATGGTGTCGGTGTCCAGCGGGTCGCCGCGCTTGATCTGCAGCACCTTCTTCATCACCACTTCCATGAACTGCGGGTAGATCGACTCCTGTACCAGTGCCCGTGACGGGCAGGTGCATACCTCG
Source organism: Pseudomonas sp. C5pp (assembly GCF_000814065.1). Classification (NCBI taxonomy): domain Bacteria; kingdom Pseudomonadati; phylum Pseudomonadota; class Gammaproteobacteria; order Pseudomonadales; family Pseudomonadaceae; genus Pseudomonas; species Pseudomonas sp. C5pp. The sequence continues at coordinate 18,601 of NZ_JWLN01000030.1, forward strand.
CCCTGGTTGAAGAACGCCAGCACCATGCCTTCGGCCGCCTTCTCGATGAAGCTTGGCTCGGCTTGCATGATGTCTTCGAAATACACGTTCGGCGACTTGCCGCCCAGTTCGACGGTGGACGGGATGATGTTCTCGGCGGCGCATTTCATGATGTGCGAGCCAACCGGGGTCGAGCCGGTGAAGGCGATCTTGGCGATGCGCTTGCTGGTGGCCAGTGCTTCACCGGCTTCGCGGCCATAGCCTTGCACCACGTTGAGCACGCCTTTTGGCAGCAGGTCACCGATCACTTCCAGCAGCACGGTGATGCCCAGCGGGGTCTGTTCGGCAGGCTTGAGCACCACGCAGTTGCCGGCGGCCAGGGCCGGGGCGAGTTTCCAGGCGGCCATCAGGATCGGGAAGTTCCACGGGATGATCTGCCCGACCACGCCCAGTGGCTCATGGATGTGATAGGCCACGGTGCCTTCGTTGATTTCCGCGGCGCCGCCTTCCTGGGCGCGGATGCAGCCAGCGAAGTAGCGGAAGTGGTCGACCGCCAGCGGAATGTCGGCATTGAGGGTTTCGCGGATCGGCTTGCCGTTGTCCCAGGTTTCGGTAATGGCCAGCAGTTCGAGGTTCTGCTCGATACGGTCGGCGATCTTCAGCAGAACGTTGGAGCGGTCCTGCACTGAAGTGCGGCCCCAGGCGTCGGCCGCAGCGTGGGCGGCATCCAGGGCTTTGTCGATGTCTTCGGCAGTGGAGCGAGGGAATTCAGCGATCAGCTTGCCATTCACCGGGGAGGTATTTTCGAAGTACTGCCCCTTTACCGGAGGAACGAACTCACCACCGATGTAGTTGCCGTAGCGGCTCTTGAAGGAAACCTTCGCGCCTTCGGTACCGGGATGTGCGTAACGCATGGTGTGTCTCCTGGCTATTGTGTTTGTTAGGGAGTTGGAAAGCGTAGAGCAAAGGTTGGGCCAGCGTTTCGAGCGCCAGGCAAATCAATGACTTGGCTCGGTTCTTTGGGCCTGGCCCACGATCTCTGTGCCAGCGCCGGTACGCGCGGGGGTGACACTTTGTGCCATTTGCGACACGTAACCGGAGGGTGCATTGCAAAGCCTTCCCGGGTGGAGGATGCTGGCGAGACTCTCTATCTGCGGAGAACTACAACAATGCAGAGCAATCATTTCAGTCGCCATGCCCAGCAAGTCCATACCGTCGCCCATGGTGGGGCCGGGGAGGGTGGCAGTGACCCGTCCATCGCCCGCTCCTGGCTACGCTGCCTGGAGGACTACCACCTCGACCCGTCGGTGATCGAGGCCCCGGTGGTGCTCGAGCATGGGCGCCTGCTGGAAAGCCGCGAGCGCCTGCGCCAGGTGCTGCAGATTGCCGACCATGAAATGAACAGCCTGCACCAGCAGCTTTCCGGGGCCGGCCATGCGGTGCTGCTGACCGATGCCCGTGGGGTGATCCTCAATTGCGTCAGCGCGCCGACCGAGCGGCGCAGCTTCGAGCGTGCCGGGCTGTGGCTGGGCGCTGACTGGAGCGAGGCGCGCGAGGGCACCAACGGCATCGGCACATGCCTGGTCGAGCGCCAGGCGCTGACCATTCACCAGAACGAGCACTTCCGCGGTCGCCACACCGGCCTGACCTGCTCGGCCAGCCCGGTGTTCGACCCGCATGGCGAGCTGCTGGCAGTGCTGGATGTGTCTTCGGCGCGGCCCGACGTTTCCCGGCAGAGCCAGTTCCACACCATGGCCCTGGTCAACCTGTCGGCGAAGATGATCGAAAGCTGCTACTTCCTGCGCCATTTCGAACAGCAATGGCTGCTGCGTTTTCACCTGCAGGCCGAGTCGGTCGGCCTGTTCAGCGAAGGCCTGCTGGCGTTCGACGGTGACGGGCGCATCTGCGCCGCCAACCAGAGCGCGCTGAACCTGCTGGGCACGGTGCGTGGTGGCGTGCTGGGCAAACCGCTGGAACGCTTTTTCGCTTGCAGCCACGACGAACTGTTCAGCCGCGCCACGCCTGGCGGCAGCACGGCGTGGCCGCTGCATACCCTGGACGGGCGCCAGGTGTTCGCCAGCCTGCGTGGCCAGGCTCGCGCACCGGTGTGGTCGGTGCCAGCCGCCCAGCCGCGGCCCACGCGGGAAGTGGAGCCGCTTATCTGCCTGCTCGACCCCGCCTTGCAAAACGACTTCCGCCGCAGCGTGCGGGTGTTCGAGCGCGATGTGCCGCTGTTGCTGCGCGGCGAAACCGGCTGTGGCAAGGAGGCTTTTGCCCAGGCCGTGCATCAGGCCAGCGAGCGGCGCGGCAAGCCGTTCGTCGCCATCAACTGCGCCTCGATCCCGGAAAGCCTGATCGAGAGCGAACTGTTCGGCTACCGCGGCGGCAGCTTTACCGGTGCACGCAAGGAAGGCATGCGCGGCAAGCTGCTGCAGGCCGATGGCGGCACCTTGCTGCTGGACGAGATTGGCGACATGCCACTGGCCCTGCAAACCCGCCTGCTGCGCGTGCTGGAGGAGCGCCAGGTGGTGCCGATCGGTGGCGAGCCGCAGGCGGTAGACGTGCGCATCGTCAGCGCGACCCACCGTGACCTGCTGGAGCGGGTGGAGCAGGGCAGCTTCCGCGAGGACCTGTATTACCGGCTGAATGGTCTGGAAGTGGCATTGCCTGCGGTGCGCGAGCGCAGTGACAAGGCGCAGTTGCTGGACTTTCTGCTGCGTCAGGAGGCGCAGGGAGAACCGATCGATATCGAGCCCAGGGCGCGGCAGGCACTGCTCGACTTCGCCTGGCCGGGCAACGTGCGGCAGATGCGCAACGTGCTGCGTACCCTGGTGGCGCTTTGCGAAGACTCCCGCATCGTGTTCCCGGATCTCCCCACCATTCTCCGCAACAGCACCGTCCCTGTAGGAGCGGCCTTGTGTCGCGAAAGGGCCGCAGAGCGGCCCCAGGGTCTCAGCAGCGCCGACCAATCTGCAGGGGCTGCGTCGCAGCCCGATCGCGACACAAGGCCGCTCCTACAGGATGCGGAGCGGCAAGCATTGTTGGAGACGCTAGATGCAAAACACTGGCACCTCACCCGTGTCGCCGAGCACTTGGGCATCAGCCGCAATACCTTGTATCGAAAACTGCGCAAACACGGCATCACCAGAGCCGACTGAGCGAAACATCTGGTGCGATTTGTCGCGCCCTGGGCTACCCTGCCTCGATGTTTTGCGAGGTCGACCATGCATATTCACATTCTCGGTATTTGCGGCACTTTCATGGGCTCGCTGGCGGTGCTGGCCAAGGAACTTGGCCACCGCGTCACCGGCTCGGACGCCAACGTCTATCCACCGATGAGCACCCAGCTTGAAGCCCAGGGCATCGAGCTGACCCAAGGATATGACCCGGCCCAGCTGGACCCGGCGCCAGACCTGGTGGTCATCGGCAACGCCATGTCGCGTGGCAACCCGGCGGTGGAGTACGTGCTGAACAAGGGGCTGCCCTATGTTTCCGGCCCGCAGTGGCTGGCCGACCACGTGTTGCAGGGCCGCTGGGTGCTAGCCGTTGCCGGTACCCACGGCAAGACCACGACCAGCAGCATGCTGGCCTGGGTGCTGGAACACGCTGGCATGAGCCCGGGCTTCCTGATTGGCGGTGTGCCGCAGAACTTCTCGGTGTCGGCGCGCCTGGGCGATACGCCGTTCTTCGTGGTCGAAGCCGACGAGTACGACAGCGCCTTCTTCGACAAGCGCTCGAAGTTCGTCCACTACCACCCGCGCACGGCGATCCTCAACAACCTCGAGTTCGACCATGCGGACATCTTCCCCGACCTGGCCTCGATCGAGCGGCAGTTCCACCACCTGGTACGCACCATTCCCAGCGAAGGCCTGGTCATCCACCCCACCACCGAACAGGCGCTGGAGCGGGTGATCGGCATGGGTTGCTGGACCCCGGTGCAGACCACCGGCGAAGGTGGCCAGTGGCAAGCCCGTCTGCTCAGCCCCGACGGCTCGCGCTTCGAAGTGCTGTTCGACGGCGAAGCGCAGGGTGTGGTGGACTGGGCGCTGACTGGCCAGCACAACGTCGCCAACGCCCTGGCTACCCTGGCAGCGGCGCGCCATGTAGGCGTGGTGCCAGCCATGGGCATCGAAGGCCTGAGCGCCTTCAAGAGCGTCAAGCGGCGTATGGAGAAGGTTGCCGAAGTGCAGGGCGTGACCATCTACGATGACTTCGCCCACCACCCGACCGCCATCGCCACCACCCTGGACGGCCTGCGCAAGCGCGTTGGCGAAGCCCCGGTGATCGCCGTGATCGAGCCGCGCTCCAACTCGATGAAGCTCGGTGCCCACCGTGACGGCCTGCCGGAAAGCGTCAACGACGCCGACCAGGTGATCTGGTACGCCCCGGCCAACCTTGGCTGGGACCTGGCTGCCACCGCCGCGCAATGCAAAGTGCCCAGCGTGGTGGCCGACAGCCTCGAAGCGATCATCGAGCGGGTCAAGGGCCAGGCCCGCCCAGGTACCCATGTGGTGATCATGAGCAACGGCGGCTTCGGCGGCCTGCACGGCAAGCTGGCCGAGGCACTGAAGTGAGCGGGCCGGAACGCATCACCCTGGCCATGACGGGCGCCTCTGGTGCCCAGTATGGCCTGCGCCTGCTCGACTGCCTGGTGCGTGAGGACCGCGAGGTGCACTTCCTGATCTCCAAGGCCGCGCAACTGGTGATGGCTACCGAGACGGACGTGGTGCTGCCGGCCAAGCCACAGGCGATGCAGGCCTTCCTCACCGAATATACCGGCGCTGCCGACGGGCAGATCCGCGTGTATGGCAAGGAAGACTGGATGTCGCCGGTGGCCTCGGGCTCCGGCGCCCCGGCGGCAATGGTAGTGGTGCCCTGTTCCACTGGGACCTTGTCGGCGATTGCCACTGGTGCCTGCAACAACCTGATCGAACGTGCTGCTGACGTTACCCTCAAGGAGCGCCGCCAACTGATCCTGGTGCCGCGCGAGGCGCCGTTCTCCACCATCCACCTGGAGAACATGCTCAAGCTGTCGCAGATGGGCGCGGTGATCCTGCCGGCGGCGCCGGGCTTTTATCACCAGCCGCAGACCATCGACGACCTGGTCGACTTCGTGGTCGCGCGCATTCTCAACCTGCTGAACATTCCCCAGGACATGTTGCCGCGCTGGGGTGAGCACCACTTCGGGGTGGATGATTGAAGCGAGCGCTGGTGGGCTTGCTGGCGCTGGTGCTGCTCGGTGGCTGCGCCACGGTGCGCACGCTGGATGCCAACAAGCCCGGGGCACCGGTGGTGTATGCCGGTACCCGGTTGGACTTGTATGTGATCAATGGCGGGTGCTGCCCGCGGGTTCATTACGGGGCTGAGGCGCCAGCGTATCCGGGGCTGGACCTGCCGGGGAGCATGTTGCTCGATACCTTGTTGCTGCCGTTGTCGTTGCTGACAGCGGCCGGTGTGGGCTTCCAGGCCACTGGTGGCCTGTAAGGGCCCTTTCGCGGGCACGCCCGCTCCTACAGGATCTGTGTAATCTTCATGTGATCACTGTACCTGTGGGAGCGGGCGTGCCCGCGAAGAGGCCATCACAAGTGAAGCCTACTTCTTGCCCAACCTGCGCAACTCATCCGACTCCACAATCCGCACCCCGTCCTCTTCCTCCAGCGCCAGCCGCCACAGCGCCCGGGCCAAGGTACAAGCCTCGATCCCCCGATACTTCCCGGGTATCAGCTTGGCAAACGGCGAAGCCAACTGTTCGCCGAGCCGCGGCTCGACCCGCTCACCCAGCAGCAACGACGGCCGCACGATGGTCAGCTGCGGCCAATCCTGAGCCTTGAGAGCCTCCTCCATCTCACCCTTGACCCGGTTGTAGAAAATCGACGATTTCGGGTCGGCGCCCAATGCACTGACCACCAGCAGATGCCGCGCGCCCAACTCCCGGGCACGCTTGCTGAAAGCCACCACCATGTCCAGGTCCACCGCGCGGAAGGCCGATTCGGAACCGGCCTGCTTCAGCGTGGTGCCCAGGCAGCAATAGGCGATATCGACCCGCCCACCCAGTTGTGGAAGGAACACAGCCGGGTCGCCTACCGGGTTTTCCAGGTGCGGGTGCTCGGCCAATGGCCGGCGGGTAGGCGCCAGTACGCGAGTGATGGTGGGCTCGTTGAGCAGACGGTCAAGCAGGTGTTCACCTGTCAGACCCGTGGCACCGGCAAGCAGGACATGCTGAGGCGTCAAATACATGATGTCTCTCCCTTGTTACACACAAGCTTAGTGGCTGCCGGGCGTTTGCGCCTGTTCCCCCACGTTGGCCTGTGCGGCGTTACGCAATGCTTCTTCGGCCTGTTGCCGGCGCAGGTGCTGCCAGTGCTCAAGCACCTTCGGCGGCGCCCACAGCTGCGGTTCGGAGGCCTCGAAACCTTCCCTTTGTTCTCTTTCGGCAACGCTGGCGCGCGCCAGTTCAAACGCCTGTTTCAGGTCGTCGGTCTGGTTCAGCGCTTCGGCGAACAGGGCATCGCCGAAATAGGTGAAATCGGCTTCTTCCGAACAACCGAAAGACACGCGGTCGGCCCGGGCGGCGGTCATGATCAGCGTGCGCTCATCTTTGAGCGGCGTGATGTAGCCCCCTGAATAGCAGGCGGATATGACAATCACCTTGTCGCGGTTCTTCAGCGGTGCCAGCGCGCTCGCGAGCTCGTCGGCAGACAGATCGGCCAGCTGCAGGCGCGGTTGGTCGAGTACCAGCTGATGGTCCTGGCTGCCATGACTGGTGAGATAGATGAACACCAGGTCTTCGGGGCCGCTGCGCTCGGCCAGGGTGCGGGCGGCGCGGGTCAGGTTTTCGCGTGTGGCCATGGCTCGGGTGGTCATGTGGTCGCGGTGGTTGACCAGGGTCACCTGGCCACTGGCGCCAAAGCGCACCTTGAGCATGTTGCTGACATAGTCGGCTTCGCGCATGAACACGCTCTGCTGGCCATCGCCGGCCACCACCAGGCTGTATAGCTGAACTGGTGGCGCCGAGCGCGGTACCCGGGCCAACGCTTCATCCAGCAAATGGCCCTGGTTGAGCAGCGCCAGGTCCAGCGGGTCAGGCAACAGCTTGCCGTTCTGGTCCCGTACGCGCACGCCGTTGCTCCAGGTGCCACTTTCGACCTTGCCGTTGGCCAGGATCAGCCGGCCCTGGCCGTGGTAGGCATCGTTGAGAAAGCCACCGATATACTTGCTGCCGTCGGCCAGCTGCAGGCTGCCCTGGCCCGACAGGCGCCAGTCGGCGAAGGTGCCTTTGTAGTGGCTGCCATCGCTGCCCAGCAGTTCGCCTTCGCCAACCAGCGAGCCGTCCTTGAATTCGCCGATCCACACATCACCATCGGCATTTTCGTAGCGGCCACGGCCTTCCAGGCGGTTGTCCTTGAACTCGCCGATGTACTGCTCGCCGTCAACGCTATCGTAGGTGCCGCTGCCTTCCAGCTGGCCATTGATGAAGTGGCCGCTGAACTGGTTGCCGCTGGCATCGCTGCGCACCCCGGCGCCGTTGGGCTTGCCCTTGGCGAACAGGCCCTGGTAGCGGCTGCCGTCGGCCAGTTCCAGCTCGCCGGCGCCTTCGTACAGGTCGTCCTTGAACTGGCCGCGGTAGGTCTGGTCGGCTTGCTTGAGGGTGCCTTCGCCGTCGCGGCGGCCGTGGCTGAAGGTGCCGGCATAGTGGCTGCCCGGGGTAGTCAGCTCGCCCAGCCCCTGGAACAGCCCTGCGGCGAACTGGCCGCGATACACCTCGCCGTTGCGGCCGTGCCATTCGCCCTGGCCGTGCCATTGGCCGTCCTTGAAGGTACCGGCGTACCAGCTGCCGTTGGGGTAGTCGATCCGGCCCTCGCCTTGCAACAGGCCATCGACCACCTGCCCCCGGTACCGCCCACCGTCAGGCAGGCGCGCGTCCGGCGGGAGCAGCGATTCGCCATCGCCGCAGGCGGCGAGCAGCAGGACCAGGGTGACGGGGAGCAGTGAACGCATGGCGAGAACCGGGCAATAGGTCTGCCGAGTATGACGCAGAATGGGATCCTGAAACAGCGAACGCATGTGCTGGCGCAGCTCTCGAGCCTGCACTGCATTGAAAAGCTGGCACTGAACCTGTGGGAGCGGGCGTGCCCGCGAACACCGGCGAAGCCGGTGCCATGTACCGTGTGGCTTTCTTCGCGGGTGAACCCGCTCCCACAGGCATTGCGGTGAATTTCAGCTTTGCGCACTCCCTGTGGGAGCGGCTTTAGCCGCGAACACCGGCGAAGCCGGTGCCAGGCACCGTGTGGTCTTCTTCGCGGGTGAACCCGCTCCCACAGGTATTGCGGTGAATTTCAGCTTTGCGCAATCCCTGTGGGAGCGGCTTTAGCCGCGAACACCGGCGAAGCCGGTGCCAGGCACCGTGTGGTCTTCTTCGCGGGTGAACCCGCTCCCACAGGTATTGCGGTGAATTTCAGCTTTGCGCAATCCCTGTGGGAGCGGCTTTAGCCGCGAACACCGGCGAAGCCGGTGCCAGGCACCGCGTCGCCTGCTTCGCGGGCACGCCCGCTCCCACAGGTTCCGTGTTGCCTTTGAGGTGCAATCAGCGCACGCCCGGCGACACGATGATCTTCACGTTCTCCTCCTTGTTGTTGACCAACTCCTCGAAGCCCAGCTCGACAATCTGCTCCAGCCCGATCCGCCCGGTCACCAGCGGGCGAATGTCCAGCCTGCCGTCAGCGATGAAGGCAATCACATCGGCAAACTCGCCGTTGTACGCCAACGCGCCCAGCACCTGCTTTTCGGTGGACACCAGTTCGAAGAAGTTGAACTCGCTAGGCTCCTCGAATATCCCCACCAACACGCACTTGCCCGCCTTGCGGATGGTGTCGATGGCCAGCTTGGCCGTGTGCTTGTTGCCGATGCATTCAAAACTCACATCCGCGCCGAGCCCGGCAGTGAGCTTGCGGATTTCCACCAGGGCGTCGCACTGGCTGGGGTCCAGCACCACGCTGGCGCCAACCTCCTTGGCCTTGGCCTTGCGTGCCGAGGACATTTCCAGGGCGATCACCTGCGCCGCGCCAGCCGCCTTGGCACACATGATGGTGCACAGGCCGATGGTGCCGGCGCCGACTACCACCACCGTCTGGCCAAGCAGGCTGCCGGCCTTCTTTACCGCATGCATGCCCACCGCCAGCGGTTCGATCAGCGCCCCAGCCTCAGCCGGGAAACCCTGCGGCAGCCGGTACAGCAGGTTGGCGGGCACGTTGACCAGTTCGGCAAAGGCGCCATTGTTCATCAGGCCGGTGAAGGCCAGGCGCTCGCAGATGTTGTACAGGCCGTGGGTGCAGTAGTAGCAGGTGCCGCAATGCTGGCAGGCGTCCGCAGCCACCGGGTCACCGACGGCAAAACCTTCCACGCCTTCACCCAGCTTGGCGATCTGGCCGCAGAACTCGTGGCCGAGGATGCACTGGCCCTGGATGCCGGTCAGCGGGTGCGGTGCCTCCACCGGGATGAATACCGGGCCAGCGACGTATTCGTGCAGGTCGGAGCCGCAGATGCCGCACCAGTCCACCTTGATCTGCACCCAGCCGGGCGCAGGGTCGGCCGGCAGGGGCACCTGTTCGACGCGAATATCATTGCGGCCATGCCAGACGGCGGCGCGCATGTGGGTGTGGCTCAGGTCGTTCATTGTTGTTCTCCAGGCTCACGGAAAGGGCTTAGTGCTTGCGCAGGAACGCGAGCAGTTGCTGGTTGACCTGTTCGGCCGCCTCCATTTGCACCATATGGCCAGCCTCGGGCAGCACCAGTACTTCAGCCTCCAGCCCTTCGGCATGGCTGGCCGGGATGATCGCGTCCTTGCCGCCCCACACCACCAGGGCCGGGTGTTGTCCCAGCACCCCGCGCAGGTCGTGGCGCTGCCGGTCGCCGTCGGCGATGGCCGATGCCAACAGGCGCAACGCGTCGTCCACGCCTTCCAGTCGCTTGAACTTGAGCATGTCCTCCAGCATCTGCCGCGTTACCAGTGCGGGGTCGGCAAACAGCTGTACCATCTGCGGTTTGAGGGCATTGCGGTTGGCGGCAGCGACGAAGCCTTGCAGGTACTGTCCGTTGATCTCCTCGCCCAGCCCGGCACTGGCCACCAGGCTCAGGCTGGCCACCCGTTGCGGCGCCAGGCGCGCCACGTTCAGGCTGACCGCGCCGCCCATGGAGTGGCCGGCCAGGTGGGCCTTGGCGATGTCCAGGTGGTCGAGCAGGGCCAGTACGGTTTCGCTCAACTCATCCAGGTCGCCCCGTTGCAGGGCCTTGGCCGACTCGCCATGGCCCGGCAGGTCGAGGGCGATTACCCGTCGCTCGGCAGCCAGCGCCGGGTGGTTGAACAGCCAGTTGTTGAGGTCGCCACCAAAACCGTGCACCAGCACCAGCGGCGTGCCGCCTTCACCCAGCTCGAACCAGCGCAACTGCCGGCCAGCCACTTCAGCCTTCTGTGGCGCCGGCCCTTGGGCCTGGTCGGCGCCACCCTCGGCAACGAACTCGGCCTGGAAGCGCTGCACCACGGCATCGATTTCAGCCTCTTCGGCTTCGCCTTCCACTACCACCGCCAGCAGGGCACCGACCGGCAGGGTTTCATCAGGCCTGGCCACCTGGCGGCGCAACACACCGCTGAACGGGGCTTCGACGCTGCTGCTGATCTTGTCGGTCTCGACGTCCAGCACCTCGTCGCCCTTGTTGATTTCGTCACCTTCCTGCTTCAGCCAGGTATCCACCCGGCCTTCGGTCATCGACAGGCCCCACTTGGGCATGGTCAGGGTATGGATCTGGCTCATGCGGCACTCCTTGCGGCTTCGATCACTTTGCGTACCGCAGCCTCGATCTTCGCCGCGTCGGGGATGTACAGGTCTTCCAGGGCATCGGAGAACGGCACGGGAGTATGCGGGGCGGTGACCATTTCGATCGGGCCCTTGAGCGCGCCGAAGGCCTTCTGTGCCACCAGCGCGCTGATGTCGGTGGCCATGGAGCAACGCGGGTTGGCTTCGTCGATCACCACCATGCGGCCGGTCTTTTCCACGCTTTCCAGGATGCTGTCCTCATCCAGCGGGCTGGTGGTGCGCAGGTCCAGCACCTCGCAGTCGATACCCTGGCGGGCCAGGTTGTTGGCGGCCTCCAGCGCCACATGCACCATGCGGCCATAGGTGACCAGGGTCACGTCGTCGCCATCACGCAGGAAGTTGGCCTCACCGAACGGTACGGTGTACACCTCTTCCGGCACCTCTCCCTGCATGCTGTAGAGCAGCTTGTGCTCGCAGAAGATCACCGGGTCGTTGTCGCGGATCGCCTGTATCAACAGGCCCTTGGCATCGTACGGCGAGGACGGGCAGACCACCTTCAGGCCGGGAATGTGCGTCCACAGCGAGGTGAGCATCTGCGAGTGCTGGGCCGCCGCGCGCAGGCCGGCGCCGTACATGGTGCGCATCACCAGCGGGGTGACCGCCTTGCCGCCGAACATGTAGCGGAACTTGGCGGCCTGGTTGAGGATCTGGTCCAGGCAGCAGCCGGCGAAGTCGACGAACATCAGCTCGCACACTGGGCGCAGGCCCTGGGTGGCAGCACCGACGGCGGCGCCGACGTAGCCGATTTCGGATAGTGGCGCGTCGAGCACGCGCCCCGGGAACTGATGGTAAAGGCCCTTGGTCACGCCCAGCACGCCCCCCCAGGCGTCATCCTCGCCGGGGGCACCGGCGCCGCCGGCAACGTCTTCGCCAATGATGAACACCGTGTTGTCGCGGCGCATTTCCTGGGCCAGGGCTTCGTTGATGGCCTGCTGGTAGCTGATCTTTCTTGCCATGGTGATTCTCCTGTTGTTCTTGTAATCCGCGGCTCAGGGGTAGGCGACGTAGACGTCGGTGAGCAGGTCGGCGGGCTGTGGCTTGGGATCGGACTTGGCGCGGCGCACGGCGTCTTCGATCAGGTCCTCGACGCGGGCGTCGATGGCGTCCAGTTGCGCAGCCGTGAGCAGGCCGGCGCGGGTGGTCTTGTTGCGGAACTGCATGAGGCAGTCGCGGGATTCGCGCAGGTTCTTCACTTCGTCCGGGGCGCGGTAGGTTTGTGCATCGCCTTCGAAATGGCCGTAGTAGCGGCTGAGCTTGACCTCGATCAGCGACGGGCCTTGCCCGGAACGTGCACGTTCGATGGCAGCGCCGGCGGCTTCGTACACGGCAAAGAAGTCGAAACCGTCGATGGTGACACCGGGCATGCCGAACCCGGCCGCGCGGTCGGCGATATGGTCGCAGGCAACCGACCAGGTCGAGGCGGTGGCTTCGGCGTAGCCGTTGTTCTCGGCCACGAAGATGCACGGCAGGTTCATGATCGAGGCCATGTTCATGGCTTCGAACACGGCGCCTTCGTTGGAGGCGCCATCGCCGAAGAAGGCCACCGATACATCGTCGCGGCCTTTGATCTTGGCCGCCAGCGCCGCCCCGGCCACCAGCGGAGCGCCGGCACCGACGATGCCGTTGGCGCCGAGCATGCCTTTTTCCAGGTCGGCGATGTGCATCGAACCGCCCTTGCCGCCGCACACGCCGGTCTTCTTGCCGTAGATCTCGGCCATCATGCCGTACACGTCCACACCCTTGGCGATGCAGTGGCCGTGGCCGCGGTGGGTCGAGGCGATACAGTCGCTATCGCGCAGGTGGGCCATGACTCCAGCGGCGGAAGCCTCTTCGCCGGCATACAGGTGCACGAAGCCAGGGATCTCGCCGGTGGCGAACTCGACGTGCAGGCGTTCTTCGAAGGCACGGATGGTGCGCATCACTTCATAGGCATGCAGCAGTTGTTCGGTACTGAGTTGATTGGACATCTTGTTGTTCTCCGGGGTTGTCTCAACACGGGGTTGCAGGGTGCAGCCGATGGCCACGGGGCACGGCCAGCAAGTGATGGCGGGCGGCGTGCGCCAGTACGGCCTCGACGTCCACGCTCAATGGGCCTTGGTGGTCGAGGGTGATGGTGGGGCTGTCATGCTCGGCGAATTCGATTTCGCGCTCGCCGTCCAGCGCCAGGGTGCCGCTGGCCAGGCTCAGGCGATGGGCTACGCCGGGCGTCAGGGCGCCGCTGGCGGTGATGCCGCAGCCTTGCAGCAGGCCGGGTGCCAGTGGTGCGAGCAGCGCTTGTTCAGCACCGGGGTTCAGGCGTACCCAGGCACCGTGCGGGTCCTGGCGCGAGACCGGGCACCACAGGCCGCACAGGGCCGAGAGACCGATGGCATGGGGTTCGGCGAAACAGGCGAAGACTTCGCAAAGGTCTTCGCTGCGGCTCAGTGCCCGAGCGCCGATGAAGCGCTGGGGCGATACCGCCACCTCCACCAGTGCCCATTCGGCAAGCTGTTGTTCGGGCACCTTCACCAGCAGGCGCTTGTTGCGGCGCAGGCCGATGCTGGCTGGTACCCGGCCGCTGGCAAGCAGGCCGCCGGCCAGGCCGGCGCTGGTGGCCTCGCGCAGTTCGGGGAAGGCATTGTTGGTGCCGGTGGACAAGGTCAGCAGCGGTACGTCACCGGCCTCGGCAGCAACTGCCTTGTGGGTGCCGTCGCCGCCGAGCACTGCAATCATCGCCACGCCGCGTTCGACCATGCGCCGGGTGGCCAGGCGGGTATCGGCAACGGTCTGGGTCAGCGGCAGGTCGAGGATCTCGATGGCCGGCCAGTGCTGGTCCTGGGCGACCGGGCCCTGGCTGGCCTTGAGCACGGCAGCGGCGATGCCGGTCATGTCGCTGGGCAGCAGCACCTGGCCGATGCCGGTAGCACCGAAGGCAGCGAGCAGGCGCTGGATCGCCGATGCCTTGTCGGTACTCGAATAGAGCCCGGCGTTGGCGGTCAGGCGGCGCAGATCGCGGCCAGAGGCAGGGTTGGCAATGATCCCGACGGTCGGGGCGGGTAGCGGCATGGCGCACCTCGTATTCTTGTTTGCCAGGGCAGGAGCAAGCACGGTGCCAGCTTCTTCTGAATTGGCTGAAGTGCCCGCAATAGAGAGGTTTTATTGCGCTCCGGCAGGTGCTGATGGTTCTGCTGGCGAGACGCCCGGTGCCAGTGCGGGGCCGACGTTGCCGAGACGCTGAGACGCTGCGTCTCAAGCCGGCCGGTAATCACGCAGTGCTTGTCGGGGCATGCCCGGAAGCGCTTAATGACCGGACAACGATAAAAACAGCAACGAGAACCGGAGGGCCTGAATGCTTGCCGCGAACTCCCGAGCCCATGTCGACTGCGTCAGCAGGGTGCTGAAGAATGCCGACCGCCTGCCGCAGGCGCCGGTGCCACCGCTGATCCTCGATTCATGGCGCCGTTCCATGGAGCTGTACCGCCTCGACCCCGGATCCCAGCAGGGGCCGCGCATCCTGTCCCAAAGCCTGCTCAACGAATGCCGCGAGCGCGCCGAACTGTTCCTGCGTATCGCCAGCGATGCCGTGGCCCGCCTGCATGAGCGGGTGCGCGGTGCCGACTACTGCGTGCTGCTCACCGACGCCTTGGGGCGCACCATCGATTACCGGGTCGAGTCGGCCATCCGCAACGATTGCCGCAAGGCCGGGCTGTACCTGGGCACCTGCTGGTCGGAGGGCGAGGAGGGCACCTGCGGCGTGGCGGCGGTGTTGACCAGCAAGGCGCCGGTCACGGTGCACAAGCGCGACCACTTCCGCGCTGCGTTCATTGGCCTGACCTGTACGGCGGCACCGGTGTTCGACCCGCTGGGCGAGTTGCTGGGCGTGGTGGATGTCTCGGCTTTGCAGTCGCCAGACGACCGCCGCAGCCAGCACCTGATCCGCCAATTGGTCGAGCAGACTGCGCGCGAGATCGAAAATGCCTTCTTCATGCACAGTGCCCAGGGCCATTGGGTAATGCGTGCCCATGGCACGCCGGGCTATGTGGAAAGCCAGCCCGACTACCTGCTGGCCTGGGATGGCGATGGCCGCCTGCAGGCGATCAACAGCCTGGCGCGCCAGCGCCTGGTGGAGCACCTGGGGCGTTTGCCCGAGCACATTGGCGAGCTGTTCGACATGGACCAGTTGCGCCGCGTGAACGCATCGTCCGCTCAACGCCTGCCGGGCCTGGGTGGGCTGTACGGCCGGGTCAGCGCACCCCGCCAGCGCCAGCGTGCGCAGCCGTTGCGCCAGGCCCAGGACGCCCGTATCGAGCAGCATTTGCGCCTGGCCACGCGGGTCAAGGACTGCAATCTGGCGGTGCTTGTGCAAGGCGAGACGGGGGCCGGCAAAGAGGTATTCGCCCGCCAGCTGCATCAGCAAAGCCTTCGTCGCGATGGCCCGTTCGTCACCCTGAACTGCGCGGCCATCCCGGAAAGCCTGATCGAGAGCGAGCTGTTCGGCTATGTGGCCGGGGCCTTCACCGGGGCTTCCAGCAAAGGTATGCAGGGGCTGTTGCAGCAGGCCGATGGCGGCACGCTGTTCCTCGACGAAATCGGTGACATGCCGCTGAACCTGCAAACCCGGTTGCTGCGCGTGCTGGCGGAGGGTGAAGTGGCGCCGCTGGGCGCGGCGCGGCGGGAGCGGGTGGATATCCAGGTGATTTGCGCGACCCACCGCGATTTGGCGGCGATGGTGGAGGATGGGCGTTTTCGTGAGGACCTGTACTTCCGCCTGGCCAATGCCCGCTTCGAGTTGCCGCCGCTGCGCGAGCGTGAGGACCGCTTGGGGTTGATTCACCAGTTGCTGGCCGAGGAAGCCGAGGCCTGCGGAGTCGAGGTGGTGTTGGCGGATGATGCGCTGCAGGCGCTGCTGGTTTACCGCTGGCCGGGGAATTTGCGCCAGCTGCGGCAGGTGTTGCGCTATGCATGTGCGGTGAGCGAGGACGGGCGGGTGCAGGTGCAGGACCTGCCGCAGGAGGTGCGCGGCGAGGTAGTCGCGTCGGCTGAAAGCAGCATGTCCTGTCCGGCCCGGCAGTTGCTGCTGGATGCGCTGATCCGCCATCGCTGGAAGCCGGCCGATGCGGCGCGGGCTCTGGGAATATCGCGGGCAACCTTGTACCGGCGGGTGCATGAGCACCACATCGAGATGCCGCGGATGAAGGGCTGAGTCACGCGGACCTGTAGGAGCAGCCTTGTGCTGCGAAAGGGCCGGCATGAGCAAAAAATTTGTTCGGGAAGTAATGGCCTCTTCGCAGCACAAGGCTGCTCCTACAGGGTTTCTGCCAAACCAGTGATCCATAAAAAACCCCGGAACAAGTCCGGGGTTTTCAGTACATCACACTACGCGATCACTCCTGGCTAGCCAGTTTGTGCTCGAGGTAGTGAATGTTGACGCCGCCTTTGCAGAAGCCTTCATCACGCACCAGGTCGCGGTGCAGCGGGATGTTGGTCTTGATGCCGTCGACGACGATCTCGTCCAGGGCATTGCGCATGCGCGCCATGGCTTCGTCGCGGTCCTTGCCGTAGGTGATCAGCTTACCGATCAGCGAGTCGTAGTTCGGCGGAACCGAGTAACCGCTGTACAGGTGCGAATCAACACGCACGCCGTTGCCGCCCGGGGCGTGGAAGTGCTTCACCTTGCCTGGGCTCGGGATGAACTTCTTCGGGTCTTCGGCGTTGATACGGCATTCCAGCGCATGGCCACGGATGACCACGTCTTCCTGGCGGAACGACAGCTTGTTGCCAGCGGCGATGCTCAGCATCTCCTTGACGATGTCGATACCGGTCACCATCTCCGACACCGGGTGCTCAACCTGCACGCGGGTGTTCATCTCGATGAAGTAGAAGCGGCCGTTCTCGTACAGGAACTCGAAAGTACCCGCACCACGGTAGCCGATCTCGATGCACGCATCGACGCAGCGCTTGAACACTTCCTGACGGGCTTTCTCGTCGATGCCCGGGGCTGGCGCTTCTTCCAGTACCTTCTGGTGACGGCGCTGCAGCGAGCAGTCACGGTCACCCAGGTGAATGGCGTTGCCTTGGCCGTCGGACAGTACCTGTACTTCCACGTGGCGTGGGTTGGTCAGGAACTTCTCCAGATAGACCATCGGGTTGCCGAAGGCTGCACCGGCTTCGGTACGGGTGAGCTTGGCCGAGGAAATCAGGTCCTCTTCCTTGTGCACCACACGCATGCCGCGACCACCACCGCCACCGGCGGCCTTGATGATCACCGGGTAGCCGACGTCACGAGCAATCGCCAGGGCGACTTCTTCATCTTCCGGCAGCGGGCCATCGGAGCCCGGTACGGTCGGTACGCCCGACTTGATCATCGCGTCCTTGGCCGAAACCTTGTCGCCCATCAGGCGAATGGTGTCGGCTTTCGGGCCGATGAAGGCGAAACCGGATTTTTCCACCTGCTCGGCGAAGTCGGCGTTTTCCGCCAGGAAGCCGTAGCCCGGGTGAATCGCGGTGGCGCCGGTCACTTCGGCGGCAGCGATGATTGCCGGGATATGCAGGTAGGAATCCTTGGACGATGCAGGGCCGATGCAGACCGACTCGTCTGCCAGGCCCAGGTGCATCAGTTCACGGTCGGCGGTGGAGTGCACGGCGACTGTCTTGATACCCAGCTCTTTGCAGGCACGCAGGATCCGCAGGGCAATTTCCCCGCGGTTGGCGATCAGGACTTTTTCGAGCTTCCCAGACATCGTTGGCTCTCCGCGATTCAAACGATGGTGAACAGCGGCTGGTCGAACTCAACCGGCTGGCCGTCTTCTACCAGGATGGCGTCGATGACACCGCCGACATCGGCTTCGATGTGGTTCATCATCTTCATGGCTTCGACGATGCACAGGGTGTCGCCCTTCTTCACGGTCTGGCCAACTTCAGCGAAGTTCGGCGAGGTCGGCGAAGGCTTGCGGTAGAAGGTACCTACCATCGGCGAGCGGATCACGGTGCCTTTCAGGGCCGGGGCGGCGGCAGCGGCTTCAGCGGCCGGAGCGGCAGCGGCGGCGACCGGGGCAGCAGCAGGGGCAGCGGCTACCGGAGCCGGTGCGAAGTACTGCTGGGCAGCTGGGGTCTTGCTGTGACGGCTGATACGGACCGACTCTTCGCCTTCCTTGATCTCCAGTTCGTCGATGCCAGACTCTTCCAGCAGCTCGATCAGTTTCTTGACTTTACGGATATCCATTAATCATCAACTCCCAAAGGTTCGGTCAGGGGGCGAAATACAAAAAAACGTATCTGAAACGTTTCTCTCGAACCCTGGCCCACTGAGGCCAGGGTTTTCATCATTTGGGCTGTGCGTTGGCAGCCAGTTGTTCCAGCGCGGATTCCAGGGCCAGGCGATAACCGCTGGCGCCCAGGCCGCAGATCACCCCTACTGCAACATCGGAAAAGTAGGAGTGGTGGCGGAACGGTTCGCGTTTGTGCACGTTGGACAGGTGCACTTCGATGAATGGGATGCTCACCGCAAGCAATGCGTCACGTAATGCGACGCTTGTGTGGGTGAAAGCAGCCGGATTGATCAGGATGAAGTCCACACCCTCATTGCGTGCGGCGTGAATGCGGTCGATCAGTTCGTATTCGGCGTTGCTCTGCAGGTACTGCAGATGGTGGCCTGCGGCGCGGGCACGTTGCTCCAGGTCCTGGTTGATCTGGGCCAGGGTCACGGCGCCGTAGTGGCCAGGCTCGCGGGTACCGAGCAGGTTGAGGTTGGGGCCGTGGAGCACCAGTAGCGTTGCCATCTGCGGATTCCTTGGATTTGTAGGGCAATTCGACACAGCGCGGCGAGTGTGCCGTAAAGCGACGGCAAGTGTCCAGTTCCCGGCAATAGCCAGCACGATGTCCGAGGTTCGCGCGAAGTATGTGACCAAATAATTAAATTTGGTCACTGATTTCTGGATTTTTCACAGCTCGCGGGAAGTTATAGACCGACTTTACCGCGCACGCGTGTGAGAATTTGCGCAAATTCACTGGCATTTATCTCGCCAATGACCCGATCAGCGGTTATTTCGCTACCGTTCGCGGCAAAGAACAGCAGGGCGGGCGGGCCGAACAGCTGGTAGCGATCGAGCAGGCTGCGTTGTTCGGCATTGCTTTCGGTGATGTCGAAACGCAGCAGCTTGAAGCCGGCCAGTTGCGCTTGCACCTGCGGCGCGGTGAGCACCTCGCGTTCGATCACTTTGCAGCTGATGCACCAATCGGCGTACCAGTCCAATAGCACCGGCTGGCCGGCTGCCTTGGCTTGGGCCAGGGCAGCGTCCAGTGCAGCGGGGGTAGTGATGGTCTGCCAGCTATCCGCCTGCACCGCCGGCCCGTTGCCGGTGGCCACAAGGGTTGCCGGCGGCAGAGGGCGCAGTGGGTCGCCCTGGCCGCTGAGGGCGCCGTACCAGCAGGCCAGGGCGTACACCAGCAGGGCCAGGCCGAGCAGTTGGGCCAGGCGCTGGCGTGCGGTCTTGACGACGAACTCGAGGGCACCGAGGAACAGCGCCACGCCAGCGGCGAGGAAACCGACCAGCAGCAAGGTCAGCGGGCCTGGCAGCACTCGGCTGAGCAAGCCGATGGCCAAGCCCAGCAGCAGGACGCCGATGGCATTCTTCACCGTGTTCAGCCAGGGGCCGCTTTTCGGCAGCCAGGCCGCGCCACCGGTAGCCACCAGCAGCAATGGTGCGCCCATGCCCAGGCCCAGGGCGAACAGCTTGAGTGCGCCGCCCAAGGCATCGCCGCTAGCGCTGATGTACAGCAGCGCACCGGCCAGTGGCGCCGACACACAGGGCGAAACCAGCAGGCTGGAGAGTACGCCCAGTATTGCCGCGCCCAGCAGCGAGCCGCCCCGGGTGTGGCTGGCGACATTGTTCAGGCGGTTGCTCAGGGCTTGCGGCAGTTTCAGTTCGAACAGGCCGAACATGGCCAGGGCGAATACCACGAAGAACAGCGCGAAGGGCACCAGTACCCAGGCCGACTGCAGGCGCGCCTGCAGGTTCAGGCCGGCGCCGAACAACCCCATCAACGCACCGAGTACCGCGAAGCTGGCCGCCATCGGCAGCACATAGGCCAGCGACAACGCCAAACCGCGCAGGCCGCCAGCCTGGCCGCGCAGCACCACGCCGGAAAGGATCGGCAGCATCGGCAGCACGCAGGGGGTGAACGTCAGGCCGACCCCGGCGAGGAAGAACAGCAGCAGCGACTTCCAGGTCCAGGCGTGTTCACCGCCGGCCGGGGTGCTTTTGCCGCCTTCGCCATCGATGCTCAGGCGTGCGGTTTCTGGCGGGTAGCACAGGCCTTTGTCGGCGCAGCCCTGGTAGCCCACCAGCAGGGTGAAGGCGCGCGGGTCATTGCGCGGCAGCTCGATATCGAGCACGCCGTGGTACACCTCGACATCGCCGAAGAACTCATCGTGCTTGGCCTCGCCCTTGGGGATGCTTGGTGTGCCCAGGGCAATGTCGGCCGGTTCGGTGCGGAACTGGAAACGGTGGCGATAGAGGTAGTAGCCGTCGGTTGCGACGAAGCGCAGCTTGATGGTTTGCGCATCGGCCTGGACCAGGCTGAGCTTGAACGCTTCGTGTACCGGCAGGAAGTCGGCGTTGTTGGCCAGCGAAGCTGCGCCGAGGGTGGCGCTGGGGCGGTTGTCGAGCAGGCCCGTGGCGAAGGCAGGGCTGGCCAGCAGCAGGAACAGCAGGAAAAACAGGCGGCGCATGGCGGACTCGCGAGGTGGAACGTGCTGGGCATGATAGCGGAGTTGGTGCGGGTTGGGGCCATGCTGGTGGCGGGGGCGACACATGGCCGCTGGCTCATGTGCTGCCTGTGTCGGCCTCTTCGCGGGTAAACCCGCTCCCACCTCGACCGCATAGGCTATCCCTGTGGGAGCGGGTTTACCCGCGAGGAGGCCAGCACAGGCCAACCTAGACTCTGAAGGCCCGCACCGCCCGGTTCAGTTCACCCCCCAAACTCAGCAATTGCTCGCCTTGCTCTCGCCCCTCGCCAATGCGCTGCAGGTTGTCCTCACCCAGCTCATGAATCCGCTCGCTGTGGTCGCGAATCTCACTCACGGCACCACTCTGCTGCGCCGTGACATCGGCAATCCGCACCGCAGTGTCCGAAATGGTGCGAATGGCACAGACGATCTCGTCCAGCGCCCCGTCCGCCGCCTGGGCCTGGTTGGCCGTGGCCTCGGCATGCTCAAGCTGCGCACGCATCCCGGCTACCGAGCTTCTGGCTGCCTGCTGCAAGCGGTCGATCAGTGCCTGAATCTCGCCGGTCGCCCCGGTGGTGCGCTGTGCCAGCGAACGCACCTCATCGGCCACCACGGCAAAACCACGGCCCATCTCACCGGCGCGGGCCGCTTCGATCGCGGCATTCAGCGCCAGCAGGTTGGTCTGCTCGGCAATCGAGCGGATCACCGTCAGGACGCCGCCGATGGTGGCCGACTCCTCCGCCAGTTGCTCGATCATGCGGGCGTTGCCCTGCACCTCGTCGACCAACTCACGCAAGCCCGACAGGCTCTGGCCGATCACCGCCTGGCCCTGCTCCACTGCACGCCCGGCATCGCGGCTGGCGTCGGCTGCGGCGCTGGCGTCGCCGGCCACTTGCTGAATGGTCGCTTCCAGTTCACCCAAGGCATCGCGGATCTGCCCGGTATCGCCGGCCTGGCGTTCGGCGCCGTCATGAAGGGCGGCGCTCATGCCGGCCAGGGCGTGGCTGCTGCCAGCCACCTGCTCGGCGTTGTGGCGGATGGTGCCGACCAGCTCTACCAGATACTGGCGCAGGCGGTTGAGCGATTCCTGGATGTCGCGCAGTTCGCGGTTGGTCCTGCCCAGGGCGATGGCCTCGGCGAAGTCACCCTCGGCCCAGCGCGACAGGGCCGGGGCCAGGCCGGTCAGGGTGCGCGCCAGGCGGCGTTGCAAGGTGTCGATCAGCAGGGCGATAAGCAGGATCAGGCCGATCATCAGACCCTGGATGATGCGCACTTCGCCGGCAATTTTCGCATGCTGGCCGCGTACCTCGGGCTCCAGTGCCGCAATGGCCTGTTGCACGGCCTCCAGGCGTTGGCCGGTGCTGGCAGCCAGAGCGACGCGGCGCTCGATCTGTTCGCGGGTGCGCTGCAGCTCGGCCGGGT
The DNA here is from genome assembly GCF_000814065.1 of Pseudomonas sp. C5pp. Taxonomy (NCBI): domain Bacteria; kingdom Pseudomonadati; phylum Pseudomonadota; class Gammaproteobacteria; order Pseudomonadales; family Pseudomonadaceae; genus Pseudomonas; species Pseudomonas sp. C5pp. The sequence goes on from NZ_JWLN01000030.1 coordinate 40,579, forward strand.
AGCGGCCGAGCAGGCTCTGCAGTTCGCGCTTGAGGCCGACGGCAATGTCTTCCTGCTGGGCGCTGGCCTGGGTTTCCAGGCCCATCATCGCGGCGAAGTCGTCGGCACCGGACTCGGCGCTACGGGTTACGCCGAGCAAGGGCAAGGCATCGATCGCCTGGGCCTGGGCACGGATCAGTTGCAGCTCACGCTCCACTTCGTCGGCCAGCTCCGGACGGCCGCTGCTGACCAGCTTGTCCCGGGCCAGCGACAGACGACCGAGGTGCACGGTGGCGTCGAGCAGTGGCACCAGGTAGCGGTTGGCGTCGGCGCTGCCGCTGTCGCGGGCGTAGCTAGCCAGCTGTTCGAAGTTGGCACCCAGTTCCCGCTCGGCTTGCAGCAGCAGGGCTTGCGGGTCACCAGCCAGCTTGCCGGCGGCCAGCAGCTCCTCGGCGGTAAAGGCCTGCAGGCTGTCCAGGCTGGGGCGCAGTTTGTCGGCCAGTTCGCTGGGCCACTCGGCCAGCGCGGCCTGCAACTGTTGGTTGGCCTCCATCGCCGCGGCATGGCGCAGGGCATCGCCGCTGCCCAGGTACGCCTGGATGTTGCGGGCCGCCTGGTTCTGGAACTGCTGGGACAGGCCCAAGTAGCGCTCCATCAACTGGTAGGGGCGCTCCAGGGCCCGTTGCGACCACCACAAGGTGGCGCCTAGGGCGATACACACGGTTACCAGCAACAGGGTGTTGAAATTGGTCAGCCACTTCAGGCGCATAGCCGCGAGCTTCCTGCGGGGGAGGGAGAGGTCGGTGGCTGAAGTTATTGCGATTTTGTGACGGGGTGATGACGACAGGGGGCTGGCGCCATAATAAAGTGGCACAGTGCCTCTATTTTAATCTGTTCCGGCCTCTTCGCGGCTAAAGCCGCTCCCACAGGGACTGCGCAATCCTTCAGTCCGGTGGAGTACCTGTGGGAGCGGCTTTAGCCGCGAAGAGGCCGGCACAGGCAAAGCCTGATTCAGGGCTCTACACGCACCACACAATTACGCCCGGCATGCTTGGCCCGATACAGCGCCTCGTCCGCCGCACTGGCCATGGTCAGCGCATCCAGCCCCTCATCCAACTGCACCACCCCTGCACTGAAGGTGCACTGCAAGTCCCGTGGCTGCGCCGGGTAGAGGATCTCGGCAAAGCGCCGGCGGATTTCGTCCAGCACCTTGTGCGCCGCGTCCAGCGCGGTATTGGGCATCACAATGGCGAACTCTTCACCGCCGTAACGGCCAATGAAATCGGTCTTGCGCAAGCGCTGCTTGAGAAACAGCGCCAGGCTCTTGATCACCCGGTCGCCCATGGGGTGACCGTGGCGGTCGTTGATCTTCTTGAAATGGTCGATGTCGAGCATGGCAAAGCACAACGGCAGCTGCTCGCGACGGGCGCGGAAGCTGCAGTCTTCCAGCAATTGCAGGATGTGGGTGTGGTTGTACAACCCGGTCAGGCTGTCGCGCACCATGCGCGCCTTCAGGTGCCGGGCGCGGGCGGCGCGGTTGCGCACGGTGGTGATCAGGTGGCGAGAGCGAAACGGCTTGGTCAGGAAGTCATCACCGCCTTCGCTCATGGCATCCAGCTGCTTGTCCAGGTCGTCCTCGGCAGACAGATAGATGATCGGCACGCTCACATAACGGTCGCTGTGGCGGATCACCTTGGCCAGTTCGGGGCCGGTGCAGGCCGGCATGTACAGGTCGAGGATGATCAGATCGGGCTGGAAGTCAGCCAGCTCGGCCATGGTGCGGATCGGGTCGGTCAGGCTGCGGGTGATCATGCCGGCGCTGGCCAGCACGCGCTCGGTGTACAGCGCCTGGGTGCGTGAGTCGTCGATGACCAGTACGCGCAACGGGTCGTGCTGGGTTGCATTGGTCAGCAGTTCGACCTTTTCCAACAGGCTGGAGGCTTCCAGGGTGCCGGTGAGGAAGTCCTGGCCACCGGCGCGCACGGCGGCCAGGCGGGTCGGGGTGTCGGTTTCGTGATGGCTGAAGAACAGCAGTGGTATATGTCGGGCCAGCCCCTGCTGCATCTGGGCAGCCAACAGCAGGCCTTGGCCGGCACCGTTGAAGTCGACATCCATGATGATGGCCGAGGGCGGGTATTCGCTGATCGAGGCCTGAAACGCCGCAGCGCTGGCAAGCGCCTGCACCACCAGGCCAAAGAATTCCAGTTGCTGGGCCAGGCGCTGGGCGCGCTCGTGGTCCTGCAGCAGGATGTACACCGGCTTGCGCAGGGGCGGCAGCAGCACCTGATCGAGCGGGTCGTCCTTGCGCAGGCCGCTACGCGTCAGCTGTTGGGCGGGGCACAGCGGGCTCGGCTCGGCTGCTTGGCTCATGTCCTGGCTACTTGTAGGTTGGGGTATGCAGGGGCAATGATGGCTCTATGCTAGCAGTTCTTTTCAGGTGCGTGAGTGCCCTGCGTCAACAAAGCGGCCAGAACGAATATTCAGTTGCTGACCGATTGGTCGCTTATGCGTAAGGCGGTGTCTGCTTTATAGTGCTGCCACGCGGGCTTGCCGTGGCACCCTGGCGCAGGCCTGTGGTCCAAGCCCCTGAACCGTCGTGACTGATTAAGGACAAAGCCATGCTGGACTGGAAAAACCGCGAGGCCAAAGCCGAGCCCCGCGAGCGTGTCGACGGCCGTGGCGCCGCCGCCCGTAGCTATCTTGGCGGCCTCTGGAGCCGTGCCCTGGGGACCCTGATCGGGTTGTACCTGCTGGTGTGCATCGGCCTGGGCTGGTACTGGAGCCAGGAGCCGGAGCTGTTCCCGGTGCAGCAGAACGCCCAGGCCGCAGCCGAGCGTACCGGCCAGCAGATGGTGGTGGGCTACACCACTATCGAAACCCTCAAGACCGTGGCCGGCACCTTGCTGAACAAGCCGGGTGGCTACATTTCCAACGACCGCTTCCCGCCAGGGCTGTGGATGGACAACATGCCGAGCTGGGAATATGGCGTGCTGGTCCAGGTGCGCGACCTTTCCCGTGCCTTGCGCAAGGACTTCGCCCGTTCGCAGTCGCAGTCGACCGAAGACGCCGACCTGGCCAAGGCCGAGCCGCGTTTCAACTTCGACAACAAGAGTTGGATCCTGCCGTCGAGCGAGTCGGAGTTCGAAGAGGGCATCAAGTCGCTGACCCGCTACCAGACCCGTCTGGCTGCCGGCGACAAGGGCGCAATCTTCTATACCCGTGCCGACAACCTGAACAACTGGCTGGGTGACGTGGCCACCCGCCTGGGCTCGCTGTCGCAGCGCCTGTCGGCCAGCGTTGGCCGGGTCAAGCTCAACACCACGCTGAAGACTGAGTCGCTGGTCGCCGGCCAGGCGCCGCAGGTGGACGAGGAACTGGTGGAAACCCCATGGCTGCAGATCGACAACGTGTTCTACGAAGCCCGTGGCCAGGCCTGGGCGCTGTCGCACCTGCTGCGCGCCATCGAGGTGGACTTTGCCGACGTGCTGGCGAAGAAGAACGCCACGGTCAGCGTGCGCCAGATCATCCGTGAGCTGGAAGCCTCGCAGGAGGCCCTGTGGAGCCCGATGGTGCTCAACGGCAGCGGCTTCGGCATGTGGGCCAACCACTCACTGGTCATGGCCAACTACATTTCCCGGGCAAACGCGGCGGTCATCGACTTGCGTCAGCTGCTGTCGCAGGGTTGAAGATGGCGATCAGCCCGAACGAGGCCGCCCACCGGGCGGCTTCCGACCGAGAACTGGTCACCTGGGTGGACGAAGCCGACCGGGTGCTGGGTGCCTTGCCCCGGGCCGAACTGCGTGAGCGCGGCCTGATAGGGCGTTGCACGTTCATTCTGCTGTTCAACAGTGCCGGTGAGCTGTGCGTGCACCGGCGTACCCTGAGCAAGGCGCTGTACCCGGGTTACTGGGATGTGGCGGCAGGCGGCATGGTGACGGCCGGGGAGTCGTATGCCGATTCGGCGGCGCGGGAGCTGGCCGAGGAGCTGGGGGTCGACGGTGTGGAGCTGCGTTTTCATGAGCGGTTCTACTTTGACCAGCCGGATAACCACTTGTGGTGTGCGGTGTATTCGGCGGTGTCGGATGCGCCATTGCGGTTACAGCCGGAAGAGGTGATCGAGGCGCGGTTCATTGGCATGGAGCAGGCTGAGCAAGAAAGCCTGACCAAGCCGTATTGCCCGGACTCGTTGGCGGCGTTGCAGCGCTATAAAGCCAGCCTCAAATAGATGCGTGGCCCATGCCGGCCCCTTCGCGGGTAAACCCGCTCCCACAGGGATTTCACAGGTCGTGAAACCTGCGCAGTACCTGTGGGAGCGGGTTTACCCGCGAAGGGGTCGCAAAACATTCGCAAAATGCCGCATTCCGGTACTTAGCAACAGCCGGATTTATCGTTACACTGCGCGCCCTTTTCGGGCTGCCGCAGGTCTTGCGGTGGTAGCGCCGCCCCTGCCAGAGTGGGGCTTCGCGGTCGGGCTCAACCCCCTGGGGCCGACCAGTTTTTGTCCTCAGCACAGAGGAACAAAAGTGGCCAAGAAAGCTTCTTCCTTCGCCGCCCTTGGCGGTCTCGTTTACTCCACCGACACCGGTCGGCACTGCCCCGACTGTAGCCAGCCGGTGGATGCCTGTACCTGCAAGCAGCAGGTCATCCCCGAAGGCGATGGCATTGCCCGTGTGCGCCGCGAAAGCAAGGGCCGCGGCGGCAAGACCGTGACCACCGTCACCGGCGTGCCGCTGCCGCTCGATCAGCTCAAGGAGCTGGCCTCTACCCTCAAGCGCCGCTGCGGTACCGGTGGCGCCCTGAAGGATGGGGTCATCGAAATCCAGGGCGACCATGTCGAACTGCTGATCGGTGAGCTGACCAAGCAGGGCTTCAAGGCGAAAAAATCCGGCGGCTGATGCGGCCACGCGATTTTTTGCCCAGTGCTTTCTAAACTCGTTGCCGTGACCAGGGTCTATCCAGGGCACGGACGAATCGTCATTTTTGGCTTTTACACTGCGCCCGCCTCCTTGCGGGGCAGTGTCTTCGACTTATCTATAGGGGACTTGAATGTCCGTACGACGCACACGCAAAGACGATGGTAGCCAATGGACCGTGGCCGACAGCCGCAGTGTTTATGGCATCCGCCATTGGGGCGCTGGTTATTTCGCCATCAATGAAGCCGGGCGCGTCGAAGTACGCCCCAACGGCCCGAAAAGCGCACCGATCGACCTGTTCGAACAGGTCGACGAACTGCGCCAGAGCGGCCTGTCGCTGCCATTGCTGGTGCGCTTCCCCGACATTCTGCAAGACCGCGTGCGCCAGCTGACCGGCGCCTTCGATGCCAACATCGCGCGCCTGGAATACCAGAGCAAGTACACCGCGCTATACCCGATCAAGGTCAACCAGCAGGAAGCGGTGGTGGAAAACATCATCGCCACGCAGAACGTCTCCATTGGCCTGGAAGCCGGCTCCAAGCCCGAGCTGCTGGCAGTGCTGGCGTTGGCGCCGAAGGGTGGCACCATCGTCTGCAACGGCTACAAGGACCGCGAGTTCATCCGCCTGGCGCTGATGGGCCAGAAGCTCGGCCACAACGTGTTCATCGTCATCGAGAAAGAGTCGGAAGTGGCCCTGGTGATCGACGAGGCCGCCGAGCTCAAGGTCAAGCCGCAAGTCGGCCTGCGCGTGCGCCTGTCGTCGCTGGCCTCGAGCAAGTGGGCCGACACCGGTGGCGAGAAGTCCAAGTTCGGCTTGTCCGCCGCCCAGCTGATTTCGGTGGTACAGCGCTTCCGCGATGCCGGCCTGGACCAAGGTATCCGCCTGCTTCACTTCCACATGGGCTCGCAGATCGCCAACCTGGCGGACTACCAACACGGCTTCAAGGAAGCCATCCGTTACTACGGTGAGCTGCGTGCGCTGGGCCTGCCGGTCGACCATATCGACGTTGGCGGTGGTCTGGGCGTGGACTACGACGGTACCCATTCGCGCAATGCCAGCTCGATCAACTACGACATGGACGACTACGCCGGCGTTGTTGTGGGCATGCTCAAGGAATTCTGCGACGCGCAGGGCCTGCCGCACCCGCACATCTTCTCCGAGAGCGGCCGTTCGCTGACCGCCCACCACGCCATGCTGGTGATCCAGGTGACCGACGTCGAGAAGCACAACGACGACGTGCCGACCATCGAGAACAAGGAAGCCCTGCCCGAGACCGTGCAGTGGCTGGTCGACCTGCTCGGCCCGACCGATATCGAGATGGTGACCGAGACCTACTGGCGCGCCACCCACTACATGGGTGACGTGGCTGCGCAGTATGCCGATGGCAAGATCAGCCTGGCCGAGAAGGCCCTGGCCGAGCAGTGCTACTTTGCCGTGTGCCGCCGCCTGCACAACTCGCTGAAAGCCCGCCAGCGCTCGCACCGCCAGGTGCTGGACGAGCTGAACGACAAGCTGGCCGACAAGTACATCTGCAACTTCTCGGTGTTCCAGAGCCTGCCGGACACCTGGGCCATCGGCCAGGTACTGCCGATCATCCCGCTGCACCGCCTGGACGAAGAGCCGATGCGTCGTGCCGTGCTGCAGGACCTGACCTGCGACTCCGACGGCAAGATCAACCAGTACGTCGACGAGCAGAGCATCGAGACCAGCATGCCGGTGCATGCGGTGAAGGAGGGCGAGGACTACTTGCTGGGTGTGTTCCTGGTCGGTGCCTACCAGGAAATCCTCGGTGACATGCACAACCTGTTTGGTGACACCGACTCGGTGAACATCTACCAGAACGCCGACGGTAGCGTGTACCACGCCGGTATCGAGACCCACGACACCATCGAAGACATGCTGCGCTATGTGCACCTGTCGCCGGAGGAGTTGATGACGCATTACCGTGACAAGGTGGCCAGCGCCAAGATCACTGCGCGGGAGCGGACCCAGTACCTGGATGCGTTGCGCCTTGGTCTGACTCGGTCTTCGTACCTGTCGTCGTGATCCTCGGGGGCCGCTTTGCGGCCCATCGCGACACAAGGCCGCTCCTACAGGGGACCGCGAAACCACTTGGAATTGCGGTTTCGCGGGAAATCGCGGCGCGAGCTGTTGTAGGAGCGGCCTTGTGTCGCGATCTGAGGGCGCAGCCCTCACCGCGTCATACTCGGTAATGATCCACCGGCGATGCATTTCATCTCCATGCCTATCCTGTGAATGCAATGTTCAAAGGAAGTCGACATGGATCGTCACGGCAACCATCGCTTGCGCCAAGGGCGCTTTTCAGAGCCAGGCCGGCTCTACCTGCTAACCACCATCACACGCCATCGCCTCCCGTTGTTCGAGAACCTCTGGTTTGCGCGTTCGGCCATTCAGCAATTGCGGCTGAGTGATCGAGAGGGGAGTTGCCGTTCGCTTGCCTGGGTCTTGATGCCGGACCATTTGCATTGGCTGATCGAGCTCGGCCCGACCAGCCTGGGCAAACTCATGTGTGCCTTCAAGTCGCGAAGCAGTTGCGCGCTCTACCGTACAGGTGCCGAGCGACAGCACATCTGGCAACCCGGCTTTTACGACCGGGCGCTGCGCAAGGAGGAGGATGTAAAGGCCGCTGCCCGCTACATCATCGCCAATCCCATTCGGGCTGGCCTGGTGCGGCGGGCTGGTGATTATCCACATTGGGATTGTGTGTGGCTGTGAATCCGCAGGTGATCGCGATACCAGGCCGTCTCCATGTAGGAGCGGCCTTGCGTCGCGATGGGCCGCAAAGCGGCCCCGGCATTACTGAATCCACTCACCTTTTTCCTGCAACCGCCACCCCACCCACCCCAATGTCACCGCCCGCAACCCCATGAACCCGAGAAACGCCAACCACAACCCATGGTTGCCAAACCCACTCATGAGCACTCCCAAGGGCAGCGCGATCACCACCGACACCAGCATCGCATTACGCATCTCCCGCGCCCGTGTCGCGCCTATGAACAAGCCATCCAGCAAATAGCTCCACACCGCAATCAATGGCAGCAATGCCAGGTACGGCAGGTACGGATAAGCCGCTGCCCGCACACTCTCGATGTCGGTCTGCAAATCGATGAACAGGTGCCCGCCCAGCAGGAACAACCCGGCAAACCCCAGGCTGGTGATCAGCGACCAGCCACAGGCCACCACCAGCGAGCGGCGCAATGTGTCGCGGTCGCGGGCGCCAATGGCATGGCCGCACAGGGCCTCTACCGCGTGCGCCAACCCGTCAAGCGCATAGGCAGTCAGCAGCAGGCCGTTGAGCAGCAGGGCATTGGCCGCCACGGTGGCTTCGCCCAGACGAGCGCCTTGCACGGTGATCAGCAGGAACACCAGTTGCAGCGCCAGGCTGCGCAGGAAGATGTCGCGGTTCACCGCCAGCAGCGGCCGCCAGGCCTGCCAGCACTTGAGCGCCGCCCACACGATCTGCCCCGGGTAGGCGCGCAGGGCCGGGCGGGTCAGGGCCAGGCCGAGCAGGGCGGCGCTCCATTCTGCAATCACCGACGCCCGCGCCGAACCCAGCACGCCCCAGTCCAGGCCAAGCACGAACCACAGGTTCAAGGCGATGTTCAGCAGGTTGGTGGCCAGCAGGATGGCCAGTGGCGCCCTGGCGTTCTGGGTGCCTAGGAACCAGCCGACCAGGGCGTAGCTGGCCAGTGCCGCGGGCAGGCCAAGCAGGCGGGTATGGAAGAAGTCTTCGGTGGCTTGCTGCAGGGCCGCGCTGGGTTCCATCGCGTGCAGCGCCAGCTGGCTGAAGGGCAGGGCCAGCAGGCCGATCAGCAGGGCGAAGCCGACCGCCAGCAACAGCCCTTGTACCAGTACCTGGCGCAACGCTGCACCGTCGCCTCGGCCGGCGGCCTGGGCGGCGAAGCCGGTGGAGCCCATGCGCAGGAAGCCCATCAGGCCAACCATGAAGGTGAACAGCGTGGCGCCCACGGCTACGGCACCCAACTGGTGGGCGTGGGGGAGGTGGCCGATGACCGTGCTGTCGACCAGGGCTACCAGCGGCACGGAGATGTTGGACAGGATCATCGGCGCGGCCAGGGCCCAGACCTTGTGGTGGGTGGGGCGGTGCTGCCAGTCGGTGGTCAGTGAGGTCATCGGGTGTCCTGGGGAATCCTGGGGCTGCTGCGCAGCCCTTTCGCGACACAAGGCCGCTCCCACAAGAATCGTGTAAACCGGAAGCCTGTGCAGTACCTGTGGGAGCGGCCTTGAGTCGCGAAAGGGGCGCAAAGCGCCCCCGCTTTTCTAAATTGCCAGCAGTGTACCGGCCATGCAGCCAATTCGCGCGACCATAGTTGCGCTATAGTTGCTGCCCTCACGTACACGCTGCCAAAGAGTTCTACTCCATGTTCAACAAAGGATTGTTGCTGGCCTGCGCGCTGGCTTTGCTCAGTGCCTGTGACTCTTCGACGCCGGACAAGCCGGCGCCATCCGAAAAGCCGGCGGCCACAGCGCCCGCCGCCACCCCGGCACCCCAACGCGAAGACCCGGCTGTACTCGCCAAACGCTACGAGGGCCGCGAGCTGACGGTGCTGGATGCTTCCGAAGTGCAGCTCGATGGCGCCGCGACGCTGTCGATCAGCTTCTCCGCGCCGCTGGATGCCAAACAGGACTTCGCCAGCAAAGTGCACCTGGTCGACACCGTCAAAGGCAAGCTCGACGGCGCCTGGGAACTCTCCGACAACCAGATGGAGCTGCGCCTGCGCCATCTGGAGCCGCAGCGCAAGCTGGTGCTGACCGTCGACAAGGGCCTGCTGGCGGTCAATGGCAAGCAACTGGACAGCGAGTCGATCAGCCGCCTGGAAACCCGCGACATGCAGCCGACCATCGGCTTCGCCAGCCGCGGTTCGCTGCTGCCCACGCGCCTGGCCGAGGGGCTGCCGGTGATCGCGCTCAACGTCGACAAGGTCGATGTCGAATTCTTCCGCGTGAAGCCGGACATGCTCTCGACCTTCCTGGTCAGCTGGGGGCGCAACAGCAGCCTGTACTACTACCAGTCCAAGGAAACCCTGGACATGGCCGATCTGGTCTACAGCGGCCGCTTCGACCTCAACCCCGCACGCAACACCCGCGAGACCGTGCTGCTGCCGATCGCCGGCATCAAGCCGCTGCAGGAGCCAGGCGTGTACCTGGCGGTGATGCGAGCCTCGGGCACTTACGACTACTCGCAACCAGCGACCCTGTTCACTCTCAGCGACATCGGTGTGTCCGCGCATCGCTACCGTGACCGCCTCGATGTGTTCGCCCAGGCCCTGGAAGGTGGCAAGGCGATGAACGGCGTCAACCTGGAAATCCATGACGACAAGGGCAAGCTGCTGGCCCAGGCCAGCACCGATAGCGATGGCCACGCCCAACTGCCGATCACGCCCAAGGCCGACACCCTGATCGCCACCCAGGGCGTGCACACCACCCTGCTGCGCCTGAGCAGCGCGGCGCTGGACCTGGCCGAGTTCGACATCACCGGCCCGCAGGCCAACCCGCTGCAGTTCTTCATCTTCGGCCCGCGTGACCTGTATCGCCCCGGGGAAACGGTGTTGCTCAACGGCCTGCTGCGCGACCAGGACGGCAAGCCGGTCAAGGCGCAGCCAGTGAGCGTGGAAGTGCGTCGCCCGGATGAGCAGGTCAGCCGCAAGTTCGTCTGGGAAGCCGACGGCAACGGCCTGTACCAATACCAGCTGCAGTTGGCCAGCGAGGCCCCGACCGGCCGCTGGCAACTGCTGCTCGACCTGGGCGGCGGGCGCAAGCAGGTGTATGAATTTCTCGTCGAAGACTTCCTGCCCGAGCGCCTGGCGCTGGAACTCAAGGGCAGCAGCAAACCGTTGTCTCCGGATCAGGATGCGCGCATCCAGGTCAATGGCCGTTACCTATACGGCGCCCCGGCTGCCGGCAACCGCCTGAGCGGCCAGGCCTATGTTCGCCCACTGCGTGAGGCGGTACCGGCGCTGCCTGGCTACCAGTTCGGCTCGGTCACCGAAACCGAGCTGAACCAGGACCTGGAGCTGGACGAAGTCACCCTCGACCAGGCCGGCAAGGCCGTGGTCGATATCGAAAGCCGCTGGGCCGAAGCCCGCTCGCCGCTGCAACTGACCGTGCAGGCCAGCCTGCAGGAGTCCGGTGGCCGGCCGATTACCCGGCGCCTGGAACAACCCATCTGGCCAGCCGAGCGCCTGCCAGGCCTGCGTGGCCTGTTCGACGGCGAGGAAACCGACAGTGACGGGCCGGTGGAGTTCGAGTTCCTGGTGGCCGACCGCAACGGCAAGAAGCTGGCGGCCAACGACCTCAAGGTGCGGCTGGTACGCGAGCGCCGCGACTACTACTGGAACTACTCGCAGAGCGATGGCTGGAGCTACGCCTACAACGAGAAGTTCCTGACCCAGAGCGAAGAGACCGTCAGCGTCAAGGCCGGCTCCACCGCCAAGCTGAGCTTCCAGGTGGAATGGGGCCCGTACCGTGTCGAGGTGGAGGATCCGGAGACGGGCCTGGTGTCCAGCGCGCGCTTCTGGGCTGGCTACCGCGCCCAGGACAACGCCGAAGGCGGCGCGGTGCGGCCGGACCAGGTCAAGCTGGCGCTGGACAAACCGGCCTACGCCGACGGCGCTACCGCCAAGGTCACCGTCACCCCGCCCGCAGCCGGCAGTGGCTACCTGATGATCGAGTCCAGCGATGGCCCGCTGTGGTGGCAGGAGATCGACGTGCCCGCCGAGGGCAAGACGTTCGACGTGCAGCTGGACAAGCAGTGGGCCCGCCACGACCTGTACATCAGCGCGCTGGTGATCCGCCCGGGTGAGCGCAAGGCCAACGCCACGCCGAAACGCGCGGTGGGCGTGCTGCACCTGCCGCTGAACCGCGCTGAACGCAAGCTGGCGGTGAGCCTGCAGGCGCCGGAGAAAATGCGCCCGAAACAGCCGCTGACCGTGAAGGTCAAGGCTGCAAATGCCGATGGCAGCGTGCCTGAACAGGTGCATGTGCTGTTGTCGGCGGTGGACGTGGGCATCCTCAACATCACCGACTTCAAGACCCCCGACCCATTCGCCAGCCTGTTCGGGCGCAAGGCTTACGGTGCTGACCAGCTGGATATCTACGGCCAGTTGATCGAAGCCGGCCAGGGCCGCCTGGCCAGCCTGGCATTTGGTGGTGACGCAGCGATGGCCAAGGGTGGCAAGCGCCCCAACACCACGGTGACCATCGTCGCCCAGCAGAGCCTGCCGGTGACCCTGGACGACAAGGGCGAGGGCCAGGCCACGGTCGATATCCCCGACTTCAATGGCGAACTGCGGCTAATGGCCCAGGCCTGGACCGAGGAACAGTTCGGCATGGCCGAAGGCAAGACCGTGGTCGCCGCGCCGCTGATCGCCGAGCTCTCGGCGCCGCGTTTCCTGGCCGGTGGCGACCGCACCAGCCTGGCGCTGGACCTGGCCAACCTGTCGGGCCGTGCCCAGCAGCTGAACGTTGAAATCAGCACCGAAGGGCAGCTGAGCCTGGCGGCCAACGCCGTGCAGAACGTTGCCCTGGCTGAAGGCCAGCGCTCGACGCTGATGATCCCGGTACAGGCCCAGGGTGGCCTGGGCCAGGGCAAGGTGCATGTGCGGGTCACTGGCCTGCAGCTGCCGAACGAGCCGACCGGCGCGTTCGAACGCGAGTGGACGCTGGGCGTGCGCCCGGCCTACCCGGCGATGCTCAAGCACTACCGCGTGGCCTTGAAGGACCAGCCATGGACCCTGCCTGAAGCAGACCTGGCCGCCTTCGAACCCGCCGGGCTTGAAGCCAGCCTGGCCTTGTCGAGCCGGCCACCGCTGAACCTGGCCGAGCAGATCCGTGCCCTCGAAGCCTACCCCTACGGTTGCCTGGAGCAGACCACCAGCGGCCTCTACCCGTCGCTGTACGCCGATGCCGACAGCCTCAAGCGCCTGGGCATCAAGGGCGAGCCTGCCGATGTGCGCAAGCGCAAGATCGAGATGGGTATCGAGCACCTGCTGGGCATGCAGCGTTACAACGGCAGCTTCGGCCTGTGGAGTTCGGACAGCGAGGAAGAATACTGGCTGACCGCCTATGTCACCGACTTCCTGCTGCGCGCCCGTGACCAAGGCTATGGTGTGCCCGCCGAAGCGCTGAAGAAGGCCAGCGAGCGCCTGCTGCGCTACCTGCAGGAGCGCAACCTGATCGAAGTCGACTACAGCGAGAACGCCGAACACACCCGCTTCGCCGTGCAGGCCTATGCGGCATTGGTGCTGTCGCGCAGCCAGCAGGCGCCCCTGGGTGCCCTGCGTGGCCTGTTCGAACGCCGCGCCGACGCCCGCTCTGGCCTGCCACTGGTGCAACTGGCGGTGGCGCTGGACAAGATGGGCGACAAGCCGCGTGCCGAGCAGGCCCTGCAGGCAGGCCTGGGCATCAGCCGCGGTAAAGGCTGGATGGCCGACTATGGTAGCGCCCTGCGTGACCAGGCACTGATCCTGGCGCTGCTGCAGGAAAGCAATCTGGCCAGCCGCCAGGTCGACCAGCGCCTGTTCGCCCTGTCGGATGAACTGGCGGCCAACCGCTGGCTGTCGACCCAGGAGCGCAATGCACTGTTCCTGGCCGGCCGTGGCCTGCTGGGCAAACCAGAAGGCCAGTGGCAGGCGCGCCTGGACAGCGCGGGCGAAGTGCGCGAGTTCAACAATGCCGAGTCTGGCATGAAGCTCGAAGGCCCGTTGCTGGCTTCGCCGCTTAGTGTGCAGAACCAAGGCAGCGAGACGCTGTACCAGCAACTGACCTTGTCGGGTTACCCACGCCAAGCGCCTGCGGCCGGTGGCAACGGCATGCAGATCCGCCGTGAGTACCTGGGCATGAATGGTCAGCCGTTGGATCTGCATAACCTGCGCAGCGGAGACCTGGTGCTGGTGCACCTGGCGCTCAAGGCTGAAGACCGGGTGCCGGATGCGCTGGTGGTGGACTTGTTACCGGCGGGCCTGGAGCTGGAAAACCAGAACCTGGCGCAAAGTGCCGCCAGCCTGGAAAACGCCAGCAGTGCGGTGAAGGAATGGCGCGAATCGATGCAGAACGCCAGCGTGGTGCACCAGGAGTATCGCGATGATCGTTACGTCGCCGCGCTCAAGCTGGACAGCTACGGCACCACCCACCTGCTGTACCTGGCTCGGGCGGTGACCCCGGGCACCTATCGCGTGCCGCCGCCGCAGGTTGAATCGATGTACCGGCCAAACCTGCAGGCCGTGGGGGATGGGCAAGGGGAGATGACCGTAAAAGCCCGCTAAGGCGACGCGGTCTGTTGTAGGAGCGGCCTTGTGTCGCGATTGGGCCGCAAAGCGGCCCCAAAGCCTGAGCACGCGGAGCAAAAGGTCGACCGCGTCGCCAGCTTTTGCGGCCGCTGCGCGCCCGATCGCGACACAAGGCCGCTCCTACAGGAACGGTGCCGTACTTAGTGAATCACCCAGCTCATCACCCACAACCCCAACAGCAGCCAGATGATCCCGAGGATGATCGAGGCGCGCATGAACGCGCGGATTGCCGAGTACAGCAGCACCAGCCCGATGATCAGGGCGAGGATGCTGAGCAGCGAGGTCTCCATGCCCAAGGTGCGCGCCAGGCCATCGATGAAATTGCCACCGGCACTGGCCAGCAGGTTGAACAGCCCGCTCAATGCGTCGACGATGAAGCGGATCAACGACCCCAGCGCCTGGCCCAGCCACTCGAAAAAACCTTCTACATGCATAGTTGCTTCCTGATGAACGAATCGGCGATGTTGCCGTTCCCAAGCCTTTGGCCATCACCTGGCCAGGTCGGTTCCCGATGCCAAGCTTAACGCGGCCGCATACCCGTGCGGGCAGGCTGTTGCGCGCCACGGCGATCGGCATGCTGGTACTGTTCGGCCTGTTGTGGCTGGCCGACCGCCTATGGCCGCTGCCCATGCCCGGAGACGACCTGGCCCGCGTGGTGCTGGCCGAGGACGGCACGCCGTTGTGGCGCTTTGCCGATGCCGATGGTGTATGGCGCTACCCGGTCAGCTCCGACGAGGTCTCGCCGCTGTATCTGCAGGCGCTGCTCACCTATGAAGACCGCTGGTTCTACAGCCACCCCGGAGTCAACCCGCTGGCGCTGGCTCGCGCTGCCTGGCTGAACCTGCGTGGCGGGCGTGTGGTGTCGGGCGGCAGCACGCTGTCGATGCAGGTCGCACGCCTGCTCGACCCGCATGAGCGCACCCTGGCCGGCAAGCTGCGCCAACTATGGCGCACGGCGCAGCTGGAATGGCATTTGTCCAAGCGCGAAATCCTGCAAATCTACCTGGACCGCGCGCCCTTCGGCGGCACCCTGCAGGGCGTGGCGGCCGCCAGCTGGGCCTACCTTGGCAAGTCGCCTATGCACCTGACCCCGGCCGAAGCGGCGCTGCTGGCCGTGCTGCCCCAGGCGCCCAGCCGCCTGCGCCCGGACCGCCACCCCGAGCGTGCCCAGCGCGCCCGGGACAAGGTGCTGCAACGCCTGGCCGAATACCGGGTGTGGCCGGCTCAGCAAATCCGTGAGGCTGCCGAAGAGCCGCTGGTGCTGGCGCCACGTCAGGAGCCGGCTCTCGCGCCGTTGCTGGCCCGGCGCCTGAACAGCGCCGACAGCCCGCCGCTGATCCGTACAACGCTCGACGCCGCACTGCAGCGGCGCCTCGAAGACCTGCTGCTGGGCTGGCGCGCACGGCTTCCAGAGCGCACCTCCGCTGCCATCCTGGTGGTCGATGCGCAAACCATGGCGGTGCGTGCCTACCTGGGCTCGATCGACCTGGCCGACGAGCGCCGCTTCGGGCATGTCGACATGGTGCGTTCGTTGCGCTCGCCGGGCTCCACCCTCAAGCCGTTCCTCTACGGCATGGCGCTGGATGACGGCCTGATCCATTCCGAGTCGTTGTTGCAGGATGTGCCGCGACGCTATGGCGACTACCGCCCCGGCAACTTCTCCATGGGCTTCAGCGGGCCGGTGTCGGCCAGTTCGGCGCTTGCGCTGTCGCTCAACCTGCCGGCGGTGCAGCTGTTGGAGGCCTATGGTCCGAAACGCTTTGCCGCGCAACTGCGCATGGCGGGCGTGCCGCTGATATTGCCTCCTCTGGCAGAGCCCAACCTGTCGTTGATCCTGGGTGGCGCGGGCAGCCGCCTGGAGGATCTGGTGGGTGGCTACGCTGCGCTGGCGCGGGGTGGCAATAGTGCGAGGGTGCGCCTGCAACCACAGGATCCGTTGCTGGAACGGCGCCTGCTGTCGCCAGGGGCGGCGTGGATCATCCGGCGCATCCTCAGCGGCCAGGCGCGCCCCGACCGCGACCCGCATGCCGAGCTGGTGCAACGCCCGCAACTGGCGTGGAAGACGGGCACAAGCTACGGCTTTCGCGATGCCTGGTCGATCGGCGTGGGCCCGCGCTACCTGATCGGCGTATGGATTGGCCGCCCCGATGGCACACCGGTCCCCGGCCAGTTCGGGCTGGCTTCGGCAGCGCCGCTGATGCTGCAGGTGCACGACCTGCTTAGCAACCGTGACAGCCAGCGTGGCATCAGCGTGCCGGTGGAGCGGGTGCCGGCGAACGTCGGCGTGGCTGCGATCTGTTGGCCACTGGGCCAGCCGATGAGCAAAAAGGACCCCAACTGCCGGCGTCAGCGTTTCGCCTGGACTTTGGACGGCACTACGCCGCCAACCCTGCAGGCCGCCGACCAGCCACTCGGCCTGGGCCTGCGCGAAAGCGTATGGGTCAACGACCAGGGGCTGCGCGTCGATGGCAGTTGCCCGGGCGCCAAGGCGCGCGATATCGCCCTATGGCCCGCCCCGCTGGAGCCTTGGCTGCCACGTGTGGAGCGGCGTGCGGCGCGCCTGCCGGCCATCGATCCGGCCTGCCCGCCGCATGTGCCGGCCAGCGCGCCACCGCTTTCGATCGTGGGCGTGCGCCCGGGCGACAACCTGCGCCGCCCGGCCACCAGCAGCGAGCCGTTGCAACTGTATGTGTCGGCGCTGGGCGGCGGCGGTCGGCGCTGGTGGTTCCTCAACGGCCAGCCATTGGGCGAAACCCAGGGCCAGGACAGCCTGCTGGTGCGCTTCCAACAGGTAGGCCAGGCCGAAATCAGCGCGCTGGATGAAAGCGGCGAGACGGCGCGCGTGGCGTTCCAAGTCAGCGAGTAGCCGTTCGACGAGGGCCGAGGCAGCACCTACGCTTGCAGGTAACGGGTGTGACCGGCTGGCGCCCCTGATGCCTGTCAGTCAAGCAATTTGGGGCCGCTTTGCGGCCCTTCGCGGGCACGCCCGCTCCCACAGGTTTGGTGCTGGCTTCAGGAAAGCGCGATCTCGGTGGGAGCGGGCGCGCCCGCGAAGGGCTGCAACGCAGCCCCAGGGAACATGGAGCGCCCTATGCGTCCTCTGGCCGTGCCCCTGTTGTTGCTGCCTTGGGCACTTGCGGCCCATGCCGAGCCTTTGCCAGGTTTTCTCGACAGCCATGAGTACGAACGTCGCCTGCCCGGCGCCAACCTGCCGATAGACGCCTACCACCCGGTCAGTGCTCACCTGCAGCTGGCCGGGGAGGATGGCGACAGCCCCGCGTGGGCGCCTGCGAATACCCGGCTGGTGCTGCATAAAGTGCGCTTCGAAGGCGGCACGGTGTTCCCCCTGAGCGACCTGCGCGAACACTACCAACCGCTGATCGGGCGCCAGACTACCTTGGGCGAGCTCCAGCAGTACACCGCGCGCCTGACCCAGCGCTATCGGCAGGAAGGCTACCTGTTGTCTTACGCCTACCTGCCGCCGCAGGAGGTGGCTGATGGCCAAGTCAATGTGGTGCTGGTCGAAGGCTATATTCGGGATTACCGCGTGGTCGGCGATATCGGCCCGGCAAGCGCCTATCTGCACCAGCTGCTGGAGCGGCTTGCAACCGAGCGCCCGCTGACCCGGGAAACGCTGGAGCGCTACCTGGGCCTGGCCGAGCGCCTGCCAGGGGTGACGATAGACCCACAGCTGGCCATGGCGCGAACCGCTGATGGTGCCACGCTGTTGACCGTGCATGCCCGGCGCAAGCCGTTCAGCGCTGCCGTTACCGTGGTTGATGGCAACCGCGACGATGCGCAGGCGCTGCTGACGGCAACCAGCCACGCCCAGACCCGCTTTGCCGAACAGATCCAGGCCAGCGTGTTGCTGCCACCAGGGAATGACCAGGTGCATTATCAGCGCCTGGCTTACAGCCAATACCTGGATGCGGGCGGCAGCCAGCTGCTGCTGTCGGCCTCGCGTTATCGCAGCGAACCGGGCACGCGGATTCGGCTGGATGATGGCCGTGATATCACCCGCAAGCGCGACAGCGATCGCTATGCGATCGGCCTGCGCCAGCCGGTGATCGTCAGGCCGGATGAATGGATGGTGGTGCAGGGGCAGGTGTATTCGGTCAGCGAGCACTTCGAAGACCGGGTGGATAGGTCGCCATCGGCACGGGATTACGACACCTACGTGCGTGCGCTGTCATTCGAGGGCGACTGGCGCAAGGTGGAAGAGGGCCGTTTGCGCATCGTCAGCGCCGGGGTCTATCAGGGCCTGGATTACCTGGGGGCGCGTAGCGATGCCGACTACGATCTGGATTTTCTGCGGTTGCGGCTTTCCGGCTTGCAGAGCGACAGGTTGCTCGGTAACTGGCAGGGGGTGGTGTCCGGGGCGCTGTACTGGAGTGATGACCGCTTGCCCGACAGCGAGCGTGCGGGGTTTGGCGGGCAGAGTTTCGGCCGTGGCTACCCGCGCGACCAGGCGGACGGGGACAAGGGCTGGGGTGTGGCTTACGAGGTGAATTACAGCATGCACGCCAACTGGCTGGCGTTGGTGCAGCCCTATGTGGTGGTTGATACGGCGCAGGCCTGGCATAACCGGGGGCCTGTGCAGGATGCCCACCTGGCTTCGGCGGCGCTTGGTGTGCGGTTGGGCGATGGGCGCTTGTTCAATGTGGCGCTGGAGCTGGCCAAGCCTTTGGCGGATGTGGCATTGAACAGCCTGGACCGCGCGCCGCGCATGACGTTAAAACTGGCTATCCAGTTGTAACAGGTGAACCGAGGATCTGTAGGAGCAGCCTTGTGCTGCAAAGAGGCCATTTCAGGCGCAATCTTTTGTATGCCATGAGGGCCCTTTCGCAGCGCAAGGCTGCTCCTACAAAAAAGCGGTGTGCCTACCGGTCACTCAATGGGTAGTAAACCGCTGATGCACCGGCGACGAACTGGGTGTCAGTGCCAGTGCCAGCTGGGTGCGGTTGTGCATGTGGGTCAGGCGCAGCACCTGCGACACATACAGCTTCACGGTATTTTCGGTAATGCCCAGCTCACAGGCGATCTGGTAGTTGGTCTGGCCCTTGCCCACCAGGCGGGCTACTTCCAGCTGGCGTGGCGACAGCTTCTCGAACGCCGCTGGCAGTTCGCTTTCACTCTCGTCCACATCGCTGGCACGCCGGTGCATGCCCTGGCCCCGGGCTTTTTGCAGGTCCTGGTAAAGCTCGTCCATCGACTCTGCCAGCTCTTGCAGACGCTGGCTCAACCCGCCCAGCTCGCGGAAGCTGCGCTGGCGCTCCTGCACGGCCTGTTCCTGGCGGCGTACGCCCTCCAGCAGTTCATCGAGGTCCATGGGTTTCTGGTAGTAATCGGCAAAGCCCTCGCGCAACGCTCGGATCACATCCTGCTTCTCCGCTCGACCGGTCACCATGATGGCCTCGAACGCGCGCTGCCCGCCTTGTATCTTCAGTTCGCGGACCAGTTCAATACCATCACGACCAGGCATGTGCAGGTCACAGATGACCACGCCAATGGCCTCGTCTGCCAGGTAACGTTCCAGGGCTTCGTCAGTGGAGTGGGCCGGCAGGCAGCGGTAACCCTTGGTTTCGAGAAACTCACACAATTGTTCGACTATCACTGGTTGGTCATCGACCACCAATATCTTCACATCACTGAATGCTCTGGACACGATCAACTCCCTGTCGTTACGCGGTCCTGCTCCCGGGCCAAGCGCTCTGCAAACTAAAAATAGTCGGGGGTGGTGGATTTGTACAAATTACAAATTCTGTACAGCCATCGGACCACGAGATTGCTCACTGGATCCATACAGCAGTCAAAAGAAAACCGGTGAGCACATAGGGGACGAACGCCTGCTTGTCACCCATTTCCTCGGTCAAGGCCTGCAAGCGCTTTTTTACCTTGGGGTTGAGCAACGTCCACAGGCGTCGGCGGGTAAGCAGCCACAGCAGTACGCTGACACCGGCGCCGATGAAGGTGCCAAGTACGTATTGCGGGCTGGTGGCCAGGGCCAGGGCGCCCATCAGCTTGACGTCATCGGCACCGAAACGGCCGAGCATGTAACCGGGCAGGGTCAGCAACATGACGATGGCCAGCGCCCATCCGGCATCGCTGGCATCGGCGCCGATCCAGCTGCGGCCAGTGGCGAAAAGCCAGGCCAGGGCACAGGCAGCCACACCCAGGGTGAGCATGTTGGATATCTGGCGTTGACGCACGTCCTGTTCGGAGCACAAGGCAAGCCACAGCAGGAGAACAATGCTTTGCATTGGCAGGTCGCCCTTCCCAAATGTTGAACACATCTACCCGGTCAGTCAGGTTTCCTTAAGTGAAGATAGACGGGAACCTGCGGGCGAGTGGGGCGGGAAAGGCAAAAAGGCGTGGTCGGGATGGATTTTGTCGCTGTTGAAACAGGCCTCGCAGGCGACCCTTGTGGGAGCGGGTTCACCCGCGAACACCGGCAAAGCCGGTGCCATGCACCGCGTTGTTTTCTTCGCGGGTAAACCCGCTCCCACAGGGGCTGCGGCGCCTGCATAACCGCGTTCGGTGTTACTTCTTGCTCCCCGGCGGGTAGTTGGCCAACACTTTGGTCACAGTGTTCTGGATAGCGCTGTTACGTTCTTCAGGGCTTGGCGGGTAGTTGTTCATGATCTGCTCGGCACTGCCGCGCCACACCAGCTTGCCGTCACGCCCATCGAACAGGTCGATCTGGATGGTGGCGACCTTGTAGTCGACGCTGCGAGTTTCGTTGTACATCGGGCCACCCCAGTAGCCGCCCCAGTAGCCTCCCCAGCCACCGCCGTAGTTGGTGGTGATCTGTTGCTGGCGCTGCTCGACGATCAGGTACGCGCGCACTGTCACGTCCGGCCGGGCGCCGCCTTGTACCGGGCGCAGGCCACGCTGGTCGAGTTGGCTTGCAACTGCCTGGCGAATGCGCTGCTCGGTCAGGTCGCTCTTGATTCGTGGGTCATCCGGGCGGTACTGCAGGCCCGGTTCCTGCCATGCCCAGCTGCGGTAGGCGGCAAAGTCACGGCTGGCATCGAAATCCTGCTGGACGTTATTGCTGGAGCAGGCGGCGAGCAACAACGCGAATGACAGTAGAACGAGACGGCGCAACATGATGGTTCTCCGTTGGATATCAACTGGGAGGATAGCCGTTGAGCGCCTTGTGCACAGAATCGCGCAGGGCGCTTTCGCGTTCACGCGGCGAGTCCTTGTCGCTGCCGCTTTCGGCACTGGCACTCCATACCGGCTGGCCGCTGCGGGCGTCGTACAGGTCGATACGCACCACCATCACCTGCACTTCGTAGGTGCGCACGATGGGCACGCTGGCATAGCCCCCATAGCCATGGCGGTAGCCGCCATAGCCGACACCGCCATAGGGATACGGGCCGTAGTAAGGGTCGTAGGCATCGTAGTCACGTACCTGGCGCAAGCGCTTTTCCAGGCGTATGTCGGCGCTGACCAGCAAGTCGCCGGGGCCGCCCCGGGCGGGACGCAGGCCATGCTGGTCCAGTGCGCCGCTGACGGCATCGGCCAGTTGCGCCGGGTCGGTATCGACCGAGCCACTGGGCAACTGGCCGTTGAGCCAGCTCCAGCTACGGTAGTGCCCGTAATCACGGGCCGGTGTCGGGTAGGCACTGGCATCGAAGGTGCTGGCCGCCTGGGCCGGTGCCGGTGGTAACGGGCGGCTGCTGGCCACGTAGGGGTTGCTGCCCTGGCAGCCAGCCAGGGCAAGCGGCAGCACGGCCAGGCACAACAGACGGTACGGCATGTATTCCTCCCGGCGGGCAGGTCAACGGGGGCGGCAGACCCAGTGCAGGTAGCGGCCGAGCCCGGCGAAGCTGGGGTGGCGACGGTAGGCCAGTTCCATTTCCAGCAGGTCGAGCAGCTCGGCCTTGCCTTGGAATTCCTTGGGCATGTAGTCGTGGAACACCCGCACGCCACTTTCGCTTTCAACCTGCCACATAGGATCAAGTTGCGCCCTGAGTTCCCGTGGATCAAGCGGTTTTTGCGGGGTCAGGCTCTGCTTTTCACCTTCCAGCCGGTTGCTGCGCAACTTGCGGAAATGGCCCTTGAGCAGGTTGCGATAGACCAGGGCGTCTCGGTTGTAGAAGGCCAGCGACAGCCACCCGGAAGGGGCCGTGAGCTGGTGCAGCACCGGCAGGATGCTTTCGGGCTCGGCCAGCCACTCGAGTACGGCGTGGCATAGCACCAGATCGTAGGGTTCGGTCAGCTGGCCAAGCAGGTCTTGCCAGGGGGCCTGGATGAAGGTGGCCGCTTGGCCGGCTTCGGCAAAGCGCGCCCGTGCGCCGTCGAGCATCGGCGCGGCGGGTTCGGCCAGGGTCAGCTGGTGGCCGCGCTGGGCCAGCCACAAGGCCATGTGACCCAACCCGGCACCGATGTCGAGGATGCGCAGCGGGCGGTCAGGCAGGGCTTCGGCCAGGTCGGCCTGCAGCACGGCCAGGCGGATCGCGCCCTTGGCGCCGCCGTAGATCTTTTCGGCAAAGCGAGTAGCCAGCTCATCGAAGTGACGGTCGTTCATCGGGCGAAGCGCCTCTCGCTGTCGGCCAGCTTGGCTCGCACTACCTGGTCCATGTCCAGGCCAAGTTCGCTGCACAGCAGCAACAGGTAGAGCACCACATCGCCGATTTCCTGGCCGGCATGGGCCAGCTTATCGGCTGGCAGCTGGCGCGATTGGTCTTCGCTCAGCCACTGGAAGATTTCCACCAGCTCGGCCATTTCGACACTGGCGGCCATGGCGAGGTTCTTCGGGCTGTGAAAGCCGCGCCAGTCGTTGTTGTCGCGGATCTGGTGCAGGCGTTGGGTGAGTTCTTGCAGGTTCATCGGGGGTCTCCTAATGCTGCATAGCTTCTGCGCAGGCCCGATGCAAAGCAAGGGGGCCGCTATGCGGCCCATCGCGACGCAAGGCCACTCCCACAAGAGGTCACCGGCATCAAACCGAACGCGGTACCTGTGGGAGCGGCCTTGTGTCGCGAAAAGGCTGCGAAGCAGCCTCACGATTTAAAGCCGGTCCCAGCGCCCGACCATATGCAGTACCCCTCCATGGCCATCCAGCCGCAGCTCTCCCGTAGCCCCCGCCTCACTGGCACCGAGCACCACCTCCGATGGCAACCGCACCGGCTTGCGGAAATCCACCTCGAAGGCAAAGCCACTGTGCGGCAGGTGCCCGCGCAGTGCCGCCAGGGCCATGGCCTTGCTCCACATGCCATGGGCAATGGCCGTGGGGAAGCCGAACAGCCGCGCACTGGCTGCGCTGAGGTGGATCGGGTTGTAGTCCCCGCAAACCTTGGCATAACGCCGGCCGATATCGCTGTCGGCGTACCAGCGGGTCGCCTCTGGCAACGCTTGCGGTTCGTCCTCGGCAGGCTCACCTGCCTCGCTTTCCAGCTTCAACCCGCGCACCAGCATGCGACTGGTCTCGCGCCAGAGCAGGCCGATGCCGTCTTCGGCTTCGGTGACCAGGTCGAAGGTGCCGCCCTTGGCATGCGCTTGCAGATTGCCTGCATGCACCGCAAAGCGCAGCCCTTCGATACCGCCCAGCGGGCGCATCACTTCGATGCGGTTGTGCAGGTGCACCAGGCCAAGCAGCGGGAAGGGGAAGTTGGGCGCGGTCATCAACTGCAGCTGCAGCCTGAACGCCATGACATGTGGATAAGTACCCGGCAGGCGGCCATCGTCGGTGAAGTGGCACAGCCGACGATAGGCGGCCAGGTTGCCCGACTGGACGCGAATGAAACAGCGTAGGCCGTCGTCCGGCAGCTGGTCGCCGCTGATGGTGCGCTTGCTGGCCGCGCGCAGGTACAGGCTGGCGCGCGAAGCCGGGCTGTGCAGGTCGTGCCAGTGTCGGCTCATGTTCAGGCCCCCATCAAGGCCTGGCCGCATACCCGCAGCACCTGGCCGTTGACTGCACCGGAGCCCGGCTGGCTGAGCCAGGCGATGGCTTCGGCGACATCCTGCGGGCGGCCGCCCTGGCCAAGCGAACTCAAGCGTCGCCCGGCCTCGCGCAGGCCCATGGGCATGGCGGCGGTCATGTGGGTTTCGATGAAACCGGGTGCCACGGCATTGATGCTGCCGCCGCGCTCGGCGAGCCGGGGCGCCCACGCCTGGGCCAGGCCGATCAGCCCGGCCTTGCTCGCGGCATAGTTGGCCTGCCCGCGGTTGCCGGCGATACCGCTGACCGAGGCCAGCAGGGTGATGCGCGCGTTCTCACCCAGGGCGCCGTTGTCGTACAGCGCCTGTGTCAGCACCTGCGGTGCCTTGAGGTTTACCGCCAGCACCGCGTCCCAGTATTCCGGGGTCATGTTGGCCAGGGTCTTGTCGCGTGTGATACCGGCATTGTGCACCACGATGTCGACGCCGTCGGGCAGGGCCGCAAGCAGTTGCGTTGCCGCGTCGCCGGCGCAGATGTCCAAGGGCAGCGCCTTGCCGCCCAAGCGCGCGGCCAGGGCGTCGAGATCCTGGCTGGCTTGGGGCACATCCAGCAGCAGTACGTCGGCACCGTCCCGCGCCAGGGTTTCGGCAATGGCGGCACCGATGCCGCGCGCGGCACCGGTCACCAGGGCGCGGCGCCCAGCCAGCGGCCGGGTCCAGTCCTCGACCTGGCTGGCGCAGGCATGCAGGCGCAGCACCTGGCCAGAGATAAAAGCGCTTTTGGGCGAGAGGAAGAAGCGCAGGGCGCCTTCCAGCTGGTCCTCCGCGCCGGGGCCGACATACAGCAACTGCGCGGTCGCACCGTTGCGCAGTTCCTTGGCCAGCGAGCGGCTGAAGCCTTCCAGGGCTCGTTGGGCAATGCTGGCCAACGGGTCGTCGAGGCTTTCTGGCGCGCGGCCCAGCAGCACCACATGGGCGCACGATGCCAGGCTGCGCAGCAGTGGCTGGAAAAATTCGCGCAACTGCTTCAACGCGTCGCTGTCGGACAGGTGACTGGCATCGAATACCACGGCCTTGATCTTCGGCCCCAGGCCAGCCACCCATGCCTCGGCCTGGAGGTTGTCGGTATTGAAGCTGTAAAGCGTGTCGGTCAGGCGCGGGGCAATGGCTTCCACCTGGCTCGCCAGTGGCCCGCCACCCAGTACCAGGGCACCTTCGACCGGGCGCAGGCGGCCTGCCTGCCAACGCTCCAGCGGCGCTGGACGTGGCAGGCCAAGGGCATCCACAAGGCGGCGGCCGAGGTTGGAGTTGGCAAAGCCGAGGTAGCGATCGCTCATGAGTGGGTCTCCCGGAAGGCAAGCTTGAAAGTGTGGACCAACTTTGTGGCAAGGTCGTTCGAATGCGGTAAAAACACCTAGGCTGTACGGATCAAATTGTTTCAGGAGGAACAAGCGCATGCGTTCACTTCGCCGGGTCGCGATCCTGGGCGGCAACCGAATTCCCTTCGCCCGTTCCAATGGCGCCTACGCCACGGCCAGCAACCAGGCGATGCTAACCGTCGCCCTCGAAGGGCTGATCGAACGCTACCGCCTGCATGGGTTGCGCATGGGGGAGGTGGTGGCTGGCGCTGTGCTCAAGCACTCGCGAGACATGAACCTGACACGTGAGTGCGTGCTGGGTTCGCGCCTGTCGCCGCTGACGCCAGCCTATGACATCCAGCAAGCCTGCGGGACGGGGCTAGAGGCGGCACTGCTGGTGGCCAACAAGATTGCCCTGGGGCAGATCGACTGCGGCATAGCCGGCGGTGTGGACACCACCTCCGATGCGCCGATTGCGGTCAACGAAGGCCTGCGCCACATCCTGTTGCAGGCCAACCGTGGCAAGAGCCTGGGCGAGCGGCTCAAGCCATTTCTCAAGCTGCGTCCTCACCACCTGAAACCCGAATTACCGCGCAACGGTGAGCCGCGCACCGGTTTGTCTATGGGCGAGCATTGCGAACGCATGGCCCAGGCCTGGCGCATTGGCCGTGCCGAGCAGGACGAGCTGGCGCTGCTGAGCCACCAGGCGCTGGCTACCGCGTACGCCGAAGGGTGGCAGGATGACCTGCTGACGCCGTTTCTGTCGTTGACCCGTGATAACAACCTGCGCCCCGACCTGACCCTGGAACAATTGGCCAAGCTCAAGCCAGCCTTCGACCGCAGCGGGCAGGGCACGCTGACGGCGGGCAACTCCACACCGCTGACCGATGGTGCTTCGCTGGTGTTGCTGGGCAGCGAGGAATGGGCCGAGCAGCAGGGGCTGTCGGTGCTGGCCTATCTGGTCGATGGTGAAACCGCTGCGGTGGATTTCGTTACTGGTCGCGAAGGGCTGTTGATGGCGCCGGTGTATGCGGTGCCGCGGCTGCTGGCGCGCAATGGCCTGACGCTGCAGGACTTTGACTATTACGAGATTCACGAAGCCTTTGCTGCCCAGGTGCTGTGTACGCTCAAGGCCTGGGAAGATGCCGATTATTGCCGCGAACGGCTGGGGCTGGATGCGCCGCTCGGGGCGATTGACCGCAGCAAGCTCAACGTCAAGGGCAGTTCGCTGGCGGCCGGGCACCCGTTTGCCGCGACCGGGGGGCGGATATTGGCCAACCTGGCCAAGCTGCTGGCGAGGTCGGGGAAGGGGCGGGGGTTGATATCGATCTGCGCTGCGGGTGGGCAGGGGGTGACCGTCATCGTCGAGCGCTGAGCTGTTAGGCTTGTCTGGTCAGAACTAAAAGAAACCACCATGCCCATCATCGGACACCCCCGCCCCATTCCGGCGCTGGACCACCTGCCCAGGCCGCTCTATGCACGAGCCGAAAGTCTTGGCGCCGGCTCCTGGACCACCCGCCACCAGCACGACTGGGTGCAGTTTTCCTATGCCATCAGCGGCGTCCTCGGGGTGTATACCCAGGAAGGCAGCTACTTCGCCCCGCCCCAGTGGGGCGTGTGGATACCAGCCGATGCCGAACACGAAGTGGTCACCTCTATGCAGGCCGAAATGCGCAGCCTTTACGTGCGCCGGGATGCCTGCCCGTGGGCCCCGGAGCAATGCCGGGTACTGGAAGTGACCCCGTTGGCGCGCGAACTTATCAAGCAGTTCTGCCTGTTCCCGGCAGACTACCCGGAGGGTGACAGTGCCGAGGCGCGGCTGGTGGCGGTGCTGCTCGACCAGTTGCGCATGCTGCCCGAAGTCGGCTTTTCGTTGCCACTGCCACGGCACCCGGGGTTGCTGGCGCTGTGCAATGGTCTGATCGCTGCACCGGACCAGTCGCAGACCTTGCAGCAGTGGGCGCGAGAGTTGGGTTGCTCGGAGAAGACGCTGATGCGGCTGTTCCAGCGGGAGACGGGCTTGAGTTTTCGCAACTGGCGGCAGCGTATGCGGCTGTTATCGTCGCTGGCGCTGCTGGAGGCCGGGGAGAGTGTGACCGAGGCGGCGTTGGGGTGTGGGTATGACTCCACCTCGGCTTACATTGCGGCATTCAAGCAATTGTTCGGCGCGACGCCGGGAGAATTGAGGCTTTAGTGATTGGTCGCCTGTGCCGGCCACTTCGCGGGCACGCCCGCTCCCACAGGTACTGCACAGCTTGCAAAGCTGCGGTGATCCCTGTGGGAGCGGGTTCACCCGCGAAGAGGCCAGCGCAGGCAACACATCAGGTACGGAACCTGCGCACCAGTGCATCCAGCTCATTGGACAAACCGGCCAGGCTCTCCGAATCCATCCGCGCCGCCTGGGCCAGTTCGGCCACCAGCTGCGCATCGCCGTGAATCTGGCTGATGTGCCGGTTGATGTCTTCGGCCACCTGGTGCTGCTCTTCGGCCGCCGTGGCAATCTGGGTGTTCATGTCGCGGATCACATCCACCGACTCGCGGATCTGCCCGAAGCTGTCACGGGCCAGGCCGATGCGGCTCACCGACTGCTGCGAAACCTCCAGGCTGGCGTGCATCTGTGCGGCCACTTCGGCAGTGCGGCTGGCCAGGTTGCCCAGCAGGCCGTCGATCTCGGCGGTGGAGTCGGCAGTGCGCTTGGCCAGCGCCCGCACTTCGTCGGCAACCACGGCAAAGCCGCGGCCCTGCTCGCCGGCACGGGCCGCTTCGATGGCGGCGTTGAGCGCCAGCAGGTTGGTCTGCTCGGCAATCGAGCGAATGGTGCCGAGGATCGACTGGATGGCGTTGCTGTCACGCTCCAGTTGCTGGATCGACTGCGCCGACTGCTCGATTTCCTGGCTCAGGCGGTCAACGCTATGTACCGCGGCATCGATCTGCTGCTGGCCTTCGCGGGCCTGTTGCTGGCCGCTGTCGGCCGACTGTGCCGCCTGGCTGCAGGAACGTGCCACTTCGTTGGCGGTGGCGACCATTTCGTGGAAGGCTGTAGAGACCATGTCCACCGCTTCGCGCTGGCGGCCTGCTGCTTCGGCCATGTCGCTGGAAACGCGGGTCGAGCTGCTGGAGGTGCTGAGGATCTTGCTGGCGGCAGCACCGATGTGCTGGATCAGGCTGCGAATGGCACCGAGGAACTGGTTGAACCAGCTGGCCAGTTGTGCGGTTTCGTCGCGGCCACGGATCTCCAGGTTGCGGGTCAGGTCGCCCTCGCCCTGGGCGATATCTTCCAGGCCGCTGGTGACGCTGTTGATCGGGCGTACGATCAGCTTGGCGAAGGTGGCACCGACCACGGCGAACAGCGCGGCCAGTACCAGGGCCACCACGCCGATCAGCCAGGTCAGGCGGGTGGTGGTCTGCATCACTTCGCTTTGTTCGATCAGGCCGATCAGGGTCCAGCCAAGCTGTTCGTCCGGGTAGATGTTGGCCATGTAGCGCACGCCATTCAGCTCCACTTCGGCCAGCCCCTTGCCGTGCTTGGCCAGCTCGGCGTACCCGTCGCCAAAGCTCGCCAGTTGCTTGAAGTTATGCTTGGCGTCACGAGGGTCGACCAATACGTTGCCGTTGTTTTCCACCAGTAGCACGTAGCCGCTTTCGCCCAGCTTGATCTGCTGGACGATCTCGGTGAGGCCTTTGAGCGAGACGTCGACGTTGACCACGCCACCAGGGTTGCCCAGTTGGTTGGCGACGGTGCGCACGGTGCTGACCAGCACGGCGTCGTCGGCAGCCCAGTAGTAGGCGCCGGTACGCAAGGTTTTGCCAGGGTTGGCCATGGCCAATTGGTACCAGGGGCGGGTGCGCGGGTCGTAATTGACGAACTTCTGCCCGGCCGGCCAGCCGACATAGCCACCGTCATTTACCCCGTAGGACAGGTACGCGTAGCTGGGATGCGTGGTGGCCAGGCGGGTCATGAACTCCAGCAGCTTGCTGGCCTGTTCGCCCAGTTCATAGGACGGGGCTGCGCTCATGTACTTGTTCAGTTCGCTACCCGTGGCGGCGACCATCGGCTGCGCAGCCAGGTACTCGACGTTCTGGTTGATGCCCTGGAAGAAGATGTTCATCGCGTTGCTGACCTGGCGGATTTCCCGGCTGCTGCCATCGAGGAATCCGTCGCGGGCTTCGCCACGCAGGTTGAGGACCACAAGGGTGGCCACTAGGACGATGGGCAAGCCGGCGATGACCGCGAATGCCCAGGTCAGTTTCTGTTTGATGCTCATCGACGCTCCCGGATTTGTTATTTTCGACACACGAGGCAGGTAACAATTGCATCGGCAGCATCCGGGTTTAATGTAGGAAAACGCCCGTATTTATTGGATAAAGTCGCAGTTGGTGACTATTCGGTCGTGTTTGGACGTATATGGCATACCAAAAGCGTTGCGGGTGGCTCAGTGACAGCAGCCACCAGCAGTGCCATTGGCCAGATCCTTGAGGATCGGGCAGTCCGGGCGCTCGTCTCCCTGGCAGTGCGATACCAGTTCGCCAAGGGTGTCGCGCAGGCTCACCAGCTCTTCGATGCGCCGGTTCAGCTCATCGATGTGCTGCATGGCCAGCGCTTTCACATCGGCGCTGGCACGCTGGCGGTCCTGCCACAAGGTCAACAGCTTGCCGACCTCCTCGAGGGAAAAGCCCAGGTCGCGGGAGCGCTTGATGAAGGCCAGGCTGTGCAAGTCGTCCGCCTGGTAAAGGCGGTAGCCGCTGTCACTGCGCGTGGCGGGTTTGAGCAGGCCGATGGACTCGTAGTAACGGATCATCTTGGTGCTGAGCCCGCTGCGGCGGGCGGCCTGGCCTATGTTCATGGGGCCTCCTGGGTGTTGCTGGTGGGTTTCCACGCCTTGAGCCACAGCGCGTTGCTCACCACGCTGACGCTGGACAGGGCCATGGCGGCGCCGGCCAGTACCGGGTTAAGGTAACCCAGCGCGGCCAGCGGGATGCCGATCAGGTTATAGATGAACGCCCAGAACAGGTTCTGGCGGATCTTCGCATAGGTCTTGCGGCTGATCTCCAGTGCGGCCGGTACCAGGCGTGGGTCGCCGCGCATCAGGGTGATGCCGGCGGCCTGCATGGCCACGTCGGTACCGCCCCCCATGGCAATGCCGATATCGGCGGCGGCCAGCGCCGGCGCATCATTGATGCCATCACCGACCATGGCGACCACGCCATCCTGCTTGAGCGCGGCCACGGTCGCGGCCTTGTCGGCCGGCAGCACTTCGGCATGCACGTCGTCGATGCCCAGGGCATCGGCCACCACTTTGGCGCTGCCGCGGTTGTCGCCGGTCAGCAGGTGGCTGCTGATGTGTTGCGCATGCAGGGTATCGATTGCCTGCGCGGCGCCGGGCTTGAGGCTGTCACCAAAGGCGAACAGGCCCAGCACACGCGGTTGCGCGCCGCGTTCGACAAGCCATGACAGGGTGCGCCCCTCGGCTTCCCAGGCCTGGGCCTTGGCGGCCAGGTCGCCGGGTGGCAGGGCGCTTTCATCGAGCAGGCGGCGGTTGCCCAGGGCCAGCTCGCGGCCTTCCACGCGCCCGGCAATACCACGCCCGGTCAGCGACTGGCTGTCAGCAACGCCAGGCACGTCCAGGCCCTGTTCGGCACAGGCATCCAGTACCGCCTTGGCCAGCGGGTGTTCGCTGCCGCGCTGCAGGGCACCGGCCAGGCGGTGCAGGTCGGCGCTGCTGCCCACCTGCGCCTGGCTGTGGACAACGCGTGGGCTGCCGGAGGTGAGGGTGCCGGTCTTGTCGAACACCACGCGGTTGACCGCATGGGCGCGCTCCAGGGCTTCGGCGTCCTTGATCAGGATGCCATGGCGGGCGGCGACCCCGGTGCCGGCCATGATTGCTGCGGGTGTGGCCAGGCCGAGGGCGCAGGGGCAGGCGATGACCAGTACCGCGACGGCATTGATCAGCGCGGTTTCCAGCGGCGCGCCGGCCAGCCACCAACCGACCAGGGTGATCAGCGCCAGTACCAGCACGGCCGGGACGAATACCTGGCTGACCCGGTCGACCAGCTTCTGGATCGGTGCCTTGGCCGCCTGGGCGTCTTCCACCAGGCGGATGATGCGTGCCAGCACGGTTTCGGTACCCAGTGCCTTGGTGCGTACCAGCAGCCGGCCTTCGCCGTTGATGGCGCCACCGGTGACGCTGTCGCCGGGCTGCTTGGGCACCGGCAGGCTCTCGCCGCTGATCAGGGCTTCATCGGCATGGCTGCTGCCGTCTTCCACCACGCCATCGACCGGGAAGCGCTCGCCGGGTTTGACCAGTACCAGGTCGCCGAGGCGCAGTTGGGCAATGGCCACGTCTTCTTCCCGGCCATCGACCAGACGCACGGCCCGTTCCGGGCGCAGGGCCTCGAGGGCACGGATGGCGCTGGCGGTCTGGCGCTTGGCACGGCTTTCCAGGTACTTGCCCAGCAGCACCAGGGCAATCACCACGGCCGAAGCTTCGAAGTACAGGTGAGGGGCCATGCCGGCGGGGGCTTGCGCCCACTGGTACAGGCTCAAGCCGTAGCCGGCGCTGGTACCCAGGGCTACCAGCAGGTCCATGTTGCCGGTACCTGCGCGCACGGCCTTCCAGGCGGCCATGTAGAACCGCGCGCCGAGAATGAACTGCACCGGTGTGGCCAGCAGGAACTGCACCCACGCTGGCAACATCCAGTGCACGCCAAACGGCTGCACCACCATTGGTACCACCAGCGGCAGGGCGAGCAGCAATGCTGCGCCGACCGCCAGGCGTTCGTTACGCAGGCGGCGTTGGGCGGCATGCTGGTCGTCCCTGGCGACTTGCGGCAGGCTGGCGCTATAGCCGGCCTTTTGCACGGCGTCGATCAGCAGGTTGTCGTCGAGGGCCGCGAGCACTTCGAGGTGCGCACGTTCGCTGGCCAGGTTGACGCTGACCCGTTCAACACCCGGCAGCTTGCCGAGAGCGCGCTCTACGCGGCCGACGCAACTGGCGCAGGTCATGCCGCCAATCTGCAGTTCGACGGTGCGGGTGGGCACGCCGTAGCCGGCTTCGCGTATGGCCTCGACCAGCGCGGGCAGACTGTTGACCGGGGCCTGGACCCGGGCCTGTTCGGTGGCGAGGTTGACGCTGACCTGTTCAGTGCCGGTGACCTTGCGCAGGGCGCGTTCGACCCGGCCGGCACAACTGGCGCAGGTCATGCCGGAGATCGGCAGGTCGTATGTGGTGGATGCGGGCATGGCTCTCCTCCTTGGACAGGCCTCCAGCATCAACCTTGCCACGCAGGTAAGGTCAATAGCCCAGGCCGGCTCGCTTCAACTCCAGCCCATATTGCCCCATGGCGATGCGGTATTTGTTGATCTGGCCCGCCTGCAGGTTCAATCGCGTGCTGCGTTGGTCCTCGACACCCGGGGCGCAGCCGGGCATTTGCCCGGGCAGCAGGCGCAGGCGCACGTCCACCGGGCCGGGCGGCAGGTTGAACGAGGTGGACTGCTCCTGAAACACGCGCCCGGAGAGCTGGTCGTTGAGGTAGATGCCGATTTCGCAACTGGTGGCCACTTCCAGACGCTCGCGGGAAATGATCAGCACGCTGTAGTCCGAGTTGCCCTCGGCGCTGACCGGTGGCACTGCAGCCAGCGTGCTCAATAGCCCGACGACGCCCAATGCTGCCCTGAACATGAAAAATCTCCTGCTTGCCTGATCATCAAAGGCGCAGCTTGGCCGACGCGCGCGCGGATTTCCACCCCGGCTGGTGTCGGCAAGTCTTGACCTTGCCCCGATGGCAAGCTTGAGACTTGTGGAAAACCTGAAGGAGGTAACCCCCATGCAAGTGTTCAATGTACAAGGCATGACCTGTGGCCATTGCGTGAAAGCCGTGACCCGGGCAGTGCAGGAGCAGGATGCCGCGGCCAAGGTGGAGGTCGATCTGGCGGCCAGGCAGGTACGGGTGCAGAGCGAGTTGGCTCAGGAGCGGATCCTCACGGCCATTCGCGATGAAGGTTATCAGGTCGAGGCGGCCTGAATACTGACCTGTGGGAGCGGGCGTGCCCGCGAACACCGGCGTAGCCGGTGCCATCCACCGCGCCGCCTGATTCGCGGGCACGCCCGCTCCCACAGGGGGCGCTCCAGGCTCGGTATTGTTGCAAATGTTTTCACATCGATAGGGGCCACAGCAGGTAGAATCGAGCACTTGCTTAGCCTGCTATGGATTCCTGATGAACCTGCGAATGGTGCTCATCCTGGGCGCACTCAGTGCGTTCGGGCCCTTGGCGATCGACTTCTACCTGCCCGCCTTCCCGGCCATGGCGCAGGCGTTCGCCACCGATGAAAAACACGTCCAGGCCACCTTGGCCGCCTACTTCCTTGGCCTGTCCTTCGGGCAACTGGCCTACGGGCCGGTGGCTGACCGCTTTGGCCGACGCAAGCCGCTGATGTTCGGGGTGACCCTGTTCACCCTGGCGTCACTGGCATGTGCCTATGCCCCCGACCTCGATACCCTGGTGCTGGCGCGGTTTGTCCAGGCGTTGGGCGGTTGCGCCGGGATGGTGCTTTCGCGGGCCATCGTCAGTGACAAGTGCGACCCGGTGGCCTCGGCCAAGGTGTTCTCGCAACTGATGCTGGTCATGGGT
Organism: Pseudomonas sp. C5pp; assembly: GCF_000814065.1. NCBI lineage: Bacteria > Pseudomonadati > Pseudomonadota > Gammaproteobacteria > Pseudomonadales > Pseudomonadaceae > Pseudomonas > Pseudomonas sp. C5pp. The sequence continues at coordinate 74,673 of NZ_JWLN01000030.1, forward strand.
CTGGCGCCAATCCTGGCACCGATGCTGGGCGGGGTGCTGGTGAACGTGGCCGGCTGGCAATCGATCTTCCTCGCCCTGAGCCTGTTCAGTGCCGGCTGCCTGTTGGCGGTCAGCCTGGGCCTGCCGGAAAGCCTGCCCGAGCACATACCGCGGCAACCGCTGTCTGGCGCCATGCGCCAATACTTGCGCCTGTTCGCTGACCGGGTGTTCGTCGGCCATGCCCTGACCGGTGGTATCGCCATTGCCGGCATGTTTGCCTACATCGCCGGTTCGCCTTTCGTGTTCATCAAGCTCTATGGCGTGCCGGCCGAGCATTACGGCTGGTTGTTCGGCACCAATGCCGCCGGCTTCATCCTGGTGGCGCAGGTGAATGCACGCTTGCTGGCCAAGCGCGGGCCGGCATTTCTGTTGGCGCGTGCGGTGTGGCTGTACCTGGCTGCGGGCCTGGTGTTGCTGGCCGTGGCGGCAACGCGGCCAACACAGCTGTGGCCACTGCTGGTACCGCTGTTCGTCTGCATCTCCAGCCTCGGCTGCATCATCCCCAACGCCTCTGCCTGTGCCATGAGCGGGCAGGGGACGCGGGCCGGCAGTGCCTCGGCGCTGATGGGCTGCCTGCAGTTCAGCGTCGCCGCCGGCGCAGCAGCGCTGGTCGGGCTGCTGCATGATGGCAGTGCGGTACCGATGGCGCTGGTGATCAGCCTGTGCGGGGCGCTGGTGGTCAGTGTCGCGCTGCTGACCCGACGCTTGCCGGCCAAGGCTCCCGCATAAGCGGGTGAGGTGCCTGCAGACGGGTTTCCAGCGTGGCGACGAAGGCACGCGCCTCGGCCTCGCTGCGGAAACTGACCACGTGTTGATCGAGCTGGACCTGCCAGGGGCAAGCGGGGTTTCGGCTCGATGCACTGACGACAATTTTCATCGCGGCATACCTCCAAAGGGGGAGAGCGGATGAAGTGTAGCGCTGCACCTTCTGCCCGCCATGACCTGCATCAGTGTCCTGACTGACGGTCGGCAAGAACGTTTTCTACATGTTTTTTCCAGCTTGGGGTGCAATGCCCGCAAGCACGTGGAACCTTCGCTTTGGGTTGCGCTACTTGTGGAAACTGGTTGTCGGCCGCGTCCGAAGTTGCATCCGGTGTTTTTTCCGCCTGTCGTTTCCGGGCTCCTGCCATGTGTGCCGGGCTGCTTGTCCACGCGGTCCGGGCAGCTTTCACGCACTGTTCCGCTGCCTGCCATGGGTAGGCATACCCAGTGGTATTTTGCCTGTGGCACCACTGCGCGGCGCTGCCTGAATGGCGTTTTTTGCGGCTTATACTGGCGAACCAGGCCAGTGCCAGCGAGAGGCGCTTCCCTGCCAGGGGTGGCCATCGCATCCACACAGTGAACTTGCAGGGAGTTACAGGGACATGAACGCAGCCAGCAGTATCAGCCAGATTGCCAGCCTGATGGCCGACCCCAAGCGCAGTGCCATGTTGTGGGCATTGATCGATGGCACGCCGCGGCTGGCCAACGAGCTCGCGGTAATGACAGGCCTGACCTCGTCATCGGCCTGCGCTCATCTTTCGTTGTTGTCGTCGGCCGGTTTGCTCCGACACGAAGCGCGGGGGCGCAAGCGCTACTTCCGGCTGGCCACCCCGCAAGTCGGGGCAGCGGTGGAGGCCCTGGCCAGTGTCCAGTTGGAGAGTGCCAGGGGGGAGCGGGCCAAAGCACCGGTATCACCGCTGCCCATGTCGATACGCAGGGCGCGTCGCTGTGGCGATCACTTGGGGGGGGAACTGGCCGGTGAGCTGTATCACCGTCTGGTGGTGGCCGGCTGGCTGGAGGGTAGTGGTCGGCAGTTGATGGTAAGCGAAGAGGGGCGGACGCAGTTGGCTTTGGTCGGGGTCTACATCGATGCCTTGGCGCCGCACCAGCAACGTGGCTGCGTGATCTGCCGCTGCACCGAGTGGAACGACCAGGGGCCGCACCTGGGCGGCGTGCTGGGGCAGGCCTTGTTCCGGCTGTTCCTGCAATCTGGCTGGATGCGCGAGGCCGAGGACTCGCGGGCATTGCATATTTCTGCGTTGGGTATCCAGCAGATCAATCGCATTGCCCGCGTGCCGACGTTGCAGGTAGGTTGACGGCGCCACAGATATGTCGCCGTCAGGTCATTCAGGCCAGCCGGGCATCCAGGCTGTTCTGGGCCAGTCGACGGGCCTGGTCTTCGGTCATGCCCAGATGGGTGTACAGGGCGTGGAAGTTTTCGGTGACATAGCCGCCGAAGTAGGCCGGGTCGTCAGAGTTGACCGTGACCTTCACGCCGCGCTCGAGCATCTCGAGGATGTTGTGTTGGCTCATGTGGTCGAACACGCACAGTTTGGTGTTCGACAGCGGGCACACCGTGAGCGGGATCTGCTCGTCGATGATGCGCTGCATCAGGCGCTCGTCCTCGATGGCGCGCACACCGTGGTCGATACGCTTGACCTTCAGCAGGTCCAGGGCTTCCCAGATGTACTCGGGCGGGCCTTCCTCGCCGGCATGGGCAACGGCGACCAGGCCTTCGCTGCGGGCGCGGTCGAACACTCGCTGGAACTTGCTCGGTGGGTGCCCCATTTCCGAGCTGTCCAGGCCAACGGCGATGAACGCATCGCGGAATGGCAGGGCCTGGTCGAGGGTTTTCTGTGCTTCATCTTCGCTGAGGTGGCGCAGGAAGCTGAGGATCAGGCCACTGCTGATGCCCAGTTGTTCGCGACCGTCCTTCAACGCCTGGTTGATGCCGTTGAGCACCACCTCGAAGGGGATGCCGCGGTCGGTATGGGTTTGTGGGTCGAAGAACGGTTCGGTGTGGATCACGTTCTGTGCCTTGCAGCGTTGCAGGTAGGCCCAGGTCAGGTCGTAGAAGTCCTGCTCGGTGCGCAGCACGTCGGCGCCCTGGTAATACAGGTCCAGGAACTCCTGCAGGTTGTTGAAGGCATAGGCACCGCGCAAGGTCTCCACATCGGCCCAGGGCAGGGCGATCTTGTTGCGCTCGGCCAGGGCGAACAGCAGCTCGGGCTCCAGCGAGCCTTCCAGGTGCAGGTGCAGTTCGGCCTTGGGCAGGGCGTTCAACCAGTCATACATGGTGGGTCATCTCGATCAGGTACGGTTGCCGCCATTCTACAGAGCCTGGCCGGGCATTGCGCACGGCCAGGCTGCGACCTGGTGAATCACCAGACCAAGGGTTCGCCCTTGTAGTTGATGAAGCGCAGGCCGCCGTTGCCGCTTTGCGCCTTGATCTGTTCAAGCATGCCGCGGGTGCTGGTCAGCACGTCGATCTCGGCGTTTTCACCGCCCATGTCGGTTTTCACCCAGCCCGGGTGCATGGCCAGTACGCAAAGGTCGGGGCGTTGTTGCTCGACGACGAAGCTGTTGATCATCGAGTTCAGGGCCGCCTTGCTGGCCTTGTACAGGCAGATTTCGCCGCCGTCGGGGATGGTCACGCTGCCCAGGATCGAGCTCATGAAGGCCAGCACGCCGCTGCCTTCGCGTACCTGGCCGACCAGGCGGCGGGCCACGCGGATTGGCGCCACGGCGTTGGTCATGAACAGGTCGCCGATGTCCTTGTTCTGCACCGTCTCCAGGTCTTGCGGCAGAGGCCCCATGACCCCGGCGTTGATGAACACCAGGTCGAAGACTTGGTCTTGCAGGCGTTGCTTGAGGCCATCGAGCTGGGCCGTGTCGTTCATTTCCAGCTGTTCGATGCGCACGCCGGGCACGTCCGCCAGGGCGCCGGGCTGCTGCGGGTTGCGCACGGTGGCGGTGATGGTCCAGCCGTCTTCCTGCAGGCGTTGCACCAGGCCCAGGCCCAGCCCGCGCGAGGCGCCGATGATGAGTGCGGTTTTTGCGTTAGCCATTTGGATGCGCTCCGTGATCGGTTCGAAGAAGGATATTGAGGATAATGCACTGTGGTGCCGAGCGCCTCGTTGTGGGCTGTACGAAAAATCACCAGTTGCGTCAGGCCCTTGTACGGCGTGGCCTTCGGCTTGTTGGCGCACGGGTTATCCACAAGCTGGTCCACAGTTATTGTGTGCAAGCGCAGATGGCTGTGCAGGGCTACGCAGGCTGTGGACCTGGGGATAACGTCAGGAGCATCAACGGTTTGCGGCTGTCATCAAATGGTGATCAAAATATGATCAAGGCTCTGCAGCCCTTTAATAATGCCGCCTGCAAGCGAGTGCCCCAAGCTTATCCACAGGCCGGCCCACAGTTGTTGTGGGCAATGTTCAGCGTGCTTCGAGCAGAATGCGCCCGCGGCTCAAGTCGGCCAACTGCTGCTGCAGTGGCGCCAGGTGGGCGTCACCGAGTGCAATCAACAGGTCCACGCCATTGGCGGTGAACTGCTCATCCAGGACCAGGCCGTCAACCTCTGCCAGGCGCAGCTTTACTAGTGCCAGTTCGCTGAAACTGCAACTGCAGGTGAATTCGCTGCGCTGCACCAGCAGCCGCTTGGGTGCCTGTTGCAGGCATTTGTTGGCGCCGCCGCCGTAGGCCCTGGCCAAGCCGCCAGTTCCCAGCTGAATGCCGCCGTACCAGCGGATTACCAGCACCACCACCTGGTCGCAGTCCTGCGCCTCGATGGCCGCGAGGATTGGCCGCCCCGCGGTACCGCCAGGTTCGCCGTCATCGCTGCTGCGGTACTGGGCGCCAAGCTTCCAGGCCCAGCAGTTGTGGGTGGCGGCCAGGTCGCTGTGGCGTTCGATGAAACTCATCGCGTCGGCGGCACTGCTGATCGGCCCGGCCAGGGTGATGAAGCGGCTTTTGCGGATTTCCTCGCGATACTCGCAGAGGTCGAGCAAGGTAGAAGGCATAAATGACGATCAGGCAGCCGGCTTTATGCCGCAGCCCTTCAAAATGATGTGGATAAGATTGTTGCTCGCGTCTTCCATGTCCTGCTTGGTCAGGCGGCTGCGGCCGGTCACCTGGCAGATCTGGGTGGCGAAGTCGGCGTAGTGCTGGGTGCTGCCCCACAGCAGGAAGATCAGGTGCACCGGGTCGACCGGGTCCATCTTTCCGGCTTCGATCCAGGCCTGGAATACCGCGGCCCGGCCGCGGAACCATTCGCGGTAGTCGGCACTGAAGTATTCGCTCAGGCAGGTGCCGCCGCTGATCACTTCCATGGCGAAAATCCGCGAGGCTTGCGGGTTGCGCCGGGAGAACTCCATCTTGGTGCGGATGTACTGGCTCAGGGCTTCGCCCGGGTCGTCGTCGACGCTCAAGGCGTTGAAGGTGCTGTCCCACAACTCGATGATGTTGCTGAGTACGGCAATGTACAGGCCCAGCTTGTTGGTGAAGTAGTAATGCAGATTGGCCTTGGGCAACCCCGCCTTGAGGGCGATGGTGTTCATGCTGGTGCCCTTGAAACCATGGCGGGCAAACTCGTCTTCGGCGGCCTGGATAATGGCCTGTTCGTTCTTCTGGCGGATGCGGCCCGCGGGCTTGCCCGAGGCGGAGAGGCGATGCGCAGGGACTTCTAGGGTCATGGACGATTCCGTACGGGTCAGTGGCTGCGGCTGTCGGACAAGATTACCTGCCTGTGCCGAAGTGACAAGCGTTTGCGGCACAGACTGGCATCAGCGTGTCGCAGCCAGGCTTTCGAGGAAGCTTTCCAGTACCAGGTTTGGCCGCCGGCCCTTGCGCGTTACCCAGCTGAGACTCAGGTCATAGAAGCGTTCCCGGGGCTTGAGGGCACGCAAGCGGCCTTGCTGCACCCAGAACGTGGCGTAGTGGTCTGGCAGGTAGCCGATGTAGCGCCCGGTAAGGATGAGAAACGCCATGCCTTCGCGGTCCGAAGCACTGGCCGTGCAATTCAGTGCCTGGTAATGCGCCTGGATTTCGGCCGGCAGGCGGAAGGTGGGGGTGATGGCTTCCTGGCTGTTGAGGCGGTCGTCGTCGATCTGCTGGTCATCGGCATAGAACAGTGGGTGGCCGACTGCGCAGTACAGCAGCGAGCGCTCGCTGTACAGCGGCTGGTACTCGAGGCCCGACAGCGGGCTGGTCTGCGGCACCACGCCTACATGCAGGCTGCCATCGAGCACGCCGTGCTCGACCTGGCTGGGTGCGATCATGCGGATCTGGATGCGCACATCGGGGCCGCGGTCCTTGAGTTCGGCCAGGGCATGGGTAATGCGCATGTGTGGCAGGGTCACAAGGTTGTCGGTCAGGCCAATGTTCAGCTCGCCACGCAAATGCTGGTGCAGGCCGTTGACCTCGGTGCGAAAGCTTTCCAGAGCGCTGAGCAGTTGCAGCGCCGAGTGGTAGACCTCGCGGCCTTCCTCGGTCAGCGAGAACCCGGCGCGGCCGCGCTGGCACAGGCGCAGGCCCAGGCGTTGCTCGAGGTCGTTCATCTGCTGGCTGATGGCCGAACGGCCAATGCCCAGCACGTTTTCGGCGGCCGAGAAGCCGCCGCACTCGACGACACTGCGGTAGATCTTCAGCAGGCGGATGTCAAAATCGCTGACTTGGGCGAGTGGATCGGGGCGTCGGCTCATTAGTTTAGTCAGGGCCTGTCTGAAGATTAGAAATGTTGGCTTTTCCAGACTTTATCGCCGTGCCAATTTAGCTGCAACAACATCCATCGTTGCCTAATCGTCTTCCGAGGAACCGCCGATGAACATGCCCGAAACCGCCCCCGCCGGTATCGCCAGCCAGCTCAAGCTGGATGCGCACTGGATGCCCTACACCGCCAACCGCAACTTCCAGCGCGACCCACGCCTGATCGTGGCGGCCGAAGGCAGCTACCTGTTCGACGACCAGGGGCGCAAGATCTTCGATGCCCTGTCCGGTTTGTGGACCTGCGGCGCCGGGCACACCCGCAAGGAAATCACCGAAGCGGTGGCTCGCCAGATCGGCACACTGGACTACTCCCCGGCCTTCCAGTTCGGCCACCCGCTGTCGTTCCAGCTGGCCGAGAAGATCACCGAACTTACCCCGGGCGACCTGAACCATGTGTTCTATACCAACTCCGGTTCCGAGTGTGCCGACACCGCGCTGAAGATGGTGCGTGCCTACTGGCGTCTGAAAGGCCAGGCGACCAAGACCAAGATTATCGGCCGTGCTCGCGGCTACCACGGCGTGAACATCGCCGGCACCAGCCTCGGTGGCGTCAACGGTAACCGCAAGCTGTTCGGTCAACTGCTGGATGTCGACCACCTGCCTCACACCGTGCTGCCGGTCAACGCCTTCTCCAAAGGCATGCCGGAAGAGGGTGGTATCGCCCTCGCTGACGAGATGCTCAAGCTGATCGAGCTGCACGACGCCTCCAACATCGCTGCCGTGATCGTCGAGCCGCTGGCGGGTTCGGCTGGTGTTCTGCCGCCGCCGAAGGGTTACCTGAAGCGCCTGCGTGAAATCTGCACCCAGCACAACATCTTGCTGATCTTCGACGAAGTGATTACCGGCTTCGGCCGCATGGGCGCGATGACTGGCTCCGAAGCCTTCGGCGTGACCCCGGACCTTATGTGCATCGCCAAGCAGGTGACCAACGGCGCCATCCCGATGGGCGCGGTTATCGCCAGCAGCGAGATCTACCAGACCTTCATGAACCAGCCGACCCCGGAGTACGCCGTGGAATTCCCGCACGGCTACACCTACTCGGCCCACCCGGTAGCCTGCGCCGCCGGTATCGCCGCGCTGGACCTGCTGCAGAAGGAAAACCTGGTGCAGGCCGCCGCCGAGCTGGCGCCGCACTTCGAGAAGCTGCTGCATGGCGTGAAGGGCACCAAGAACATCGTCGATATCCGCAACTACGGCCTGGCCGGCGCGATCCAGATCGCTGCCCGCGACGGTGATGCCATCGTGCGTCCGTACGAAGCGGCGATGAAACTGTGGAAGAAAGGCTTCTATGTACGCTTCGGTGGCGACACCCTGCAGTTCGGCCCAACCTTCAACACCACGCCGCAGGAGCTGGACCGCCTGTTCGACGCAGTGGGCGAAACCCTGAACCTGATCGACTGATCTTTCCGATTCTGATGCCAGGCGCGTGAAGATCGCGGGCCTGCCTCAACCTTCTTTATCTGGAGTTTTGCATGAGCATTGTTCAGCACCTGATCCACGGCGAACTGGTTACCAAGGGTGAGCGCACCGCCGATGTCTTCAACCCGTCCACCGGCCAGGCCGTGCGCAAGGTCGAGTTGGCCAGCCGCGCGACCGTGCAGGAAGCGATCGACTCGGCCAAGGCGGCCTTCCCGGCATGGCGTAACACCCCACCGGCCAAGCGCGCCCAGGTGATGTTCCGCTTCAAGCAACTGCTGGAGCAGAACGAAGCGCGTATCTCGCAGATGATCAGCGAAGAGCACGGCAAGACTCTGGAAGATGCTGCTGGCGAACTGAAGCGTGGCATCGAGAATGTCGAGTTCGCCTGCGCCGCGCCGGAAGTGCTCAAAGGCGAGTACAGCCGCAACGTCGGCCCGAACATCGATGCCTGGTCCGACTTCCAGCCGCTGGGCGTGGTTGCCGGTATCACCCCGTTCAACTTCCCGGCCATGGTGCCGCTGTGGATGTACCCACTGGCCATCGCCTGCGGCAACGCCTTCATCCTCAAGCCTTCCGAGCGCGACCCGAGCTCGACCCTGTTCATCGCCCAGCTGCTGCTGGAAGCCGGCCTGCCGAAGGGCATCCTCAACGTGGTGCACGGCGACAAGGAAGCGGTGGATGCGCTGATCGAAGCGCCGGAAGTGAAGGCCCTGAGCTTCGTCGGTTCGACTCCGATCGCCGAGTACATTTACGCTGAAGGCACCAAGCGCGGCAAGCGTGTGCAGGCCCTGGGTGGTGCGAAGAACCACGCGGTGCTGATGCCGGATGCCGACCTGGACAATGCCGTGAGCGCACTGATGGGGGCTGCCTATGGTTCGTGCGGCGAGCGTTGCATGGCCATTTCGGTGGCGGTGTGCGTGGGTGACCAGGTGGCAGACGCCCTGATTGCCAAGCTGGAACCGCAGATCAAGGCCCTGAAGATTGGTGCCGGCACCTCCTGCGGCCTGGACATGGGCCCGCTGGTGACGGCTGCTGCCCGTGACAAGGTAGTGGGCTATATCGACGAAGGTGTTGCTGCTGGCGCCAAGCTGGTGGTGGATGGTCGTGGTTTCCGTGTGGCCGGTAATGAGGATGGCTATTTCGTCGGTGGCACCCTGTTCGACAAGGTGACCCCAGAGATGCGTATCTATAAGGAAGAGATCTTCGGCCCGGTGCTGTGCGTAGTGCGTGTGAACAGCCTGGAGCAGGCCATGCAACTGATCAACGATCATGAGTACGGCAACGGCACCTGCATCTTCACCCGTGACGGTGAAGCGGCGCGCCTTTTCTGTGACGAGATCGAAGTGGGCATGGTCGGTGTGAACGTACCGCTGCCGGTGCCGGTGGCCTACCACAGCTTTGGTGGCTGGAAGCGCTCGCTGTTCGGTGACCTGCATGCCTATGGCCCGGACGGTGTGCGCTTCTATACCCGTCGCAAGGCGATTACCCAGCGCTGGCCGCAGCGGGCCAGCCATGAGGCTTCGCAGTTTGCGTTCCCTAGTTTGTAAGGGATGACGCAGAAGCGGGGAGGCCGACAGGCCTCCCCGCTTTGCTTTTCAGCGATATTAAAGTTTCTTGAAATTAAAGGTTGACGCCCTCTCGAATCCCCTTATAATGCGCCCCACTTCCAGCGACATCGGAACGACAAACTTCTTGAAATTCAACAAGTTAGGTTGTTCAGAAAGAGTTGAAAGGGCTACGATCAAATGATCGCCAGCGGTTGAGATGATGGTTGACAGCGCTTCTAAACGCTGTATGATTCGCCTCCCGCTACGAGAGATCGCAGCGAGTCAAGTGTTTGAAGCTAAACGAGTTTCTCGCAAAAAACTTCAAAATAAACGCTTGACAGCAAATGAGGAAAGCGTAGAATGCGCGCCTCGGTTGAGACGAAACGCTCTTAACCAAACGCTCTTTAACAAATCGAATCAAGCAATTCGTGTGGGTGCTTGTGAGTACGGACTGATAGTCAAAAA
>NZ_JWLN01000031.1:0-83265 GCF_000814065.1 Pseudomonas sp. C5pp
CCGCCGATCGCGACACAAGGCCGCTCCTACAGGGATTCGCGTCTGTATTGAGGCAGTGCTGCGCTATCTGGCATTCGCATTAGGTATTGCCATATGCAGCGGTGCACTCGCCCTGGACCTGACCGAACATGAACAAGCCGGCAAACACCTCTACCGCCAGGGCGTCTCCAGCAGCGACGCACAGCTGCAAGCCCGTGTCGGCGCCAGCGACATGATGGTCCCGGCCAGCGTGCTGCCCTGTGCCAGCTGCCACGGCAACGATGGCCGCGGCCGTGCCGAAGGGGGCGTACGCCCGCCCAGCCTCGACTGGCAGCGTCTGGCGCAAGGCCAGGGCGAACGCGAGGTCAACGGCCGCCGCTATCCGGCTTACACCGACAGCAGCCTGGCCCGGGCGATTCAGCACGGCGTCGACCCGGCAGGCAATCGCCTGGACCCGGCCATGCCGCGCTTCGAACTCACCTTGGCCGACCAGCGCAACCTCACGGCCTACCTCAAGCGCCTGGCCCAGGAGCGCGACCCCGGCGTGGAGGAGGGCGTGCTGCGCCTGGGGACCTTGCTGCCGGCATCCGGCCCGCTGACCGAGGCCGGGCAGGTGGTGCGTGCGGTGCTGGAAGACGGCCTGACGCAACTCAACCAGCAGGGTGGCATCCACGGGCGACGCCTGGAGCTGGTGGTGCTCGACCCGGGATCCGACCCGGCCAGCGCCGAACGGGCGCTGAAGCAGTTGCTGGAGCAGGAGCAGGTGTTCGCCCTGATCGCGCCATTGACACCCATGCTCGACCAGCGCCTGGCAACCTTGCTGGCGCCCCACAATGTACCGCTGATCGGCAGTACCCCACGCAGCGGCGGCAGCCCACAGATTTTCGACCCGTTGCCCGGCTTGCCCGCGCAATTGCTGAGCCTGGCCGGCCACGCCCGCGCGGCGCTGGGGCTGGCTGCCAACGACCTGCGTGTGGTGTATGCCGACAATGAACAAGCGGCGTTGGCCGAACAGGTGCGCGAACGCCTTCAGCAGCAGGGCTGGTCACCACCTGCGGCCCAGGCCTTTGCTGGCCAGGCCGTGGACGGGCAGGGCATTGTCTTCCTCGGCCGTGCCCAGGCCTTTGCCGAACTGGCTTCGGCGCTGCAGTCAGCCGGCCGCCAGCCGTACCTGTTTGCCGCCTCCAGCCAGGTGACCGGCGCCGTGGCGCGCTTGCCCGAGTTTTGGTCGCAACGGGTGTTCCTGGCTTATCCCTACGTGCCTGGGGACTGGACCGAACAGGGCCAGGCGATTCTGGCCGGCCTGCAGCAGCGTCAGGGCCTCGACCCTCGCCAGGCGTCGTTGCAGGTCAACACCCTGTGCGCGCTGCGCCTGCTGAGTGAAGCGTTGAAGCAGACAGGCCGCGACACCAGCCGCGAGCAGCTGATTGCCGCGCTGGAAGGCCTGCATGATGTGCCCACCGGCCTGACCCCGGCCCTGGGCTTCGGCCCCGGTCGCCGCCAGGGCATGGCCGGTGCCCATGTGGTGGCGTTGGCCCTGCCCGGGCCGCGCTTCACCGCGGTCACCCCGTACCGGCCACTGCCGGACAGCCCTTGAGCGGAGGTTGCCATGCGCGTTCTGTTGTTGTGCCTGTTGCAGGTGTTGGCCAAGGCAAGCTGGGCCGATATGCCGGCGGCGCGGGTCAATGGTGTGGAGATCGAGACGATGCGCCTGGAGCGCTATTTCAGCGAATATCTGGATGCCCAGGGCCGCGCGGTGGCCAGCATCCGCAACCCGAACCTGTACCAGCGCCTGCGCGACCAGGCACTGAATGAACTGATCGACAAGGAGCTGTTGTGGCAGGAGGCCCAGCGCCGCGGCATAGCCATCAGCGACGAGCAGGTGTCGGCGCATGTGGGCGAGGTCGAGGCCGCGCTTGGCAGCCCGGCAATCTTTGAACGGCGGCTGGCGGAAGCGGGCTTCGATAGGGCACAGTACAATGAGTACACCCGGCGCGAGCTAGCCGCGCAGCAGGTGTATGCCCAGCTCAGCGCTGTCGCCGCGCCCAGCCAGGCCGAAGTGGAGGCATTCTACGATGCCAGCCTGGAAACCCTGCAAGGAGTGCAGAAACAAAATGACGAACCTTCGGTCATACGCGAACAGGGACTGGTTCAAGCCAGGGCCACGCTCATCGGGCAGCGGGAGGCGCAGGCGCGCCAGTCCGTGCGCCAACGTTTGCGTGCGTCCGCTATCGTGGAGATTGCCGACTGAGGTGACTGATGGCGTTTCCCCAATCATGGGGAATAACGATCTGGCAGTGTGCCATCAGTTTCCCCGCATGTGGGGAACCGGGCCGTTGCGCCTGCCCCCCGCGTTATGGATTTTGATCGGTACCCTTGGCAAATCAATGACCTACAGTGGTGCAGCATGATTTTTCACGCCTGGCACGAAGCCTGCTCAAGCCTGTACAGGGGCGCACTTCGCAGACCGGGTTACCGGGCAGTTCTTGGGAGTCGACCTTGGTGAACAGAGTATTGGTAGTCGATGACGAACAGACTCTTGCGCAGAACCTGCAAGCGTACCTGCAGGCGCAAGGCCTGGAAGTTCATGTTGCCCACGACGGTGCCAGTGGTATCGAGCAGGCTGCAAGCCTGGCACCGCAAGTGATCGTGCTGGATTACCGCTTGCCCGACATGGAGGGTTTTCAGGTTCTGGAGACCGTACGCAGGAACAGGCAGTGCCACTTCGTGCTGATTACCGCCCACCCCACCGTCGAGGTGCGTGAGCGGGCCGCCGAACTGGGTGTGAGCCATGTCCTGTTCAAGCCGTTCCCGTTGGTGGAACTGGCCCGTGCAGTCTTCGACCTGATGGGCATCGAGCGCCGGCGCAGGGCCACGGACACCCCGGCTGAAGGGTTTGTCGAACGACGCCAGAACAGGAACGAATCGTTCCCCCTGCAGTTGTACGATGGAAGCTGGGTCTTGGCCGACCGCCGCCGCAACGGCGTCAAGCCCCCGGGGCCCGACGACGATCAACTGCTCACAGGGGAATAGCGGCGCCCGCACCCCTGGCCGAGCCAGCCTGCGACGCGCCCCTGAGCGGAGTCGCAGGCCATGCCAGAAGCATTCGATGTAACCCAGGACGCTCTACCGCCTGCACCGGCCTCTTCGCGGGTAAACCCGCTCCCACAGGGGCACTGCAATCCTGAAGAAATCGGCAATCCTGTGGGAGCGGGTTTACCCGCGAAAGGGCCGGCACAGGTAAAAGCATATTCTGCCTACCCCCGCGACCTGCTGGCCCAGGCCCGCCTGCAAACCAGCGACGAACGCCTGCTCACCCGCCTGGAACAGCTGGCCTGCGACACCCCCGACACCTTCACCCAGCGCCTGGGCCTGACCCTGCATTACCCGGTGCTGGACAGCCACACCCTGCTGGCCAGCACCCCACGCTTCGACAAGGTCAGCCTGGCGATGTGCCTGAAGCGTGAATTCGTGCTGATCGAGCAGGGTGGCCAACTGCTGGGCGTGTTCGCCGACCCCTTCGACCACGCCCGCCTGGCCTGGATCGACGATGTGCTGCAAGGCGCACCGCTGTACCTGGCCCACGCCGCGGACCTCGCCACCTTCCTGGCCCGCCACGAAGAAAGCTTCCACGCCGTGGACGCCCTTGACCACGACGCCGAAACCAGCAGCGAAAGCGACCCGCTGCAGCGCCTGTCGCTGGCCAGCATCAGCGAAGACCAGAGCCGCGTGGTCAAGCTGGTCAACTCCACCCTGTACGACGCCCTCAAGCTGCACGCCAGCGACATCCACCTGGGCATGACCGGCCAGGGCCTGACCATCAAGTACCGCATCGACGGCGTGCTCAACGGCGCCGGCAAGGCCAGCGGCAGCGCCTTTGCCGACCAGGTGATCTCGCGCATCAAGGTGATGGCCGAGCTGGACATCGGCGAAAAACGCGTGCCCCAGGACGGCCGTTTCAAGGTTGCCGTGGGCGACCGGCAAATCGACTTCCGGGTATCGATCATGCCCAGCATCTTCGGCGAAGACGCCGTGCTGCGGGTGCTCGACAAGCAGGACCTGTCCGACCGGGTCAGCGGCGTGCAGCTGCAGGCCCTGGGCTTTGCCGAGGAAACCCTGCGCGCCCTGCGCCGCCTGGCCGCCGAACCCTACGGCATGATCCTGGTCACCGGCCCCACCGGCAGCGGCAAGACCACCACCCTGTACGCCATGATCAGCGAGATCAACCACGGCGTGGACAAGATCATCACCATCGAGGACCCGGTCGAATACCAGCTGCCTGGCGTGTTGCAGATCCCGGTCAACGAAAAGAAGGGCCTGACGTTCGCCCGCGGCCTGCGCTCAATCCTGCGCCACGACCCGGACAAGATCCTGGTCGGTGAAATCCGCGATCCGGACACCGCGCAGATCGCCGTGCAGTCGGCGCTCACCGGCCACCTGGTGTTCACCACCATCCACGCCAACAACGTGTTCGATGTGATCGGCCGTTTCAGCCAGATGCAGGTCGACCCCTACAGCTTCGTCTCCGCGCTCAATGCGGTGCTGGCCCAGCGCCTGATCCGCCTGGCCTGCCCGCACTGCGCCACGCCGTGCGAAGTCGACGACGACACCCTGTACGGCGCGGGCCTGACCCGCGAGGGCGTGGCCGGCTGGAAGTTCGTCCGCGCCCAGGGCTGCGGCCAGTGCCGTGGCAGTGGCTACCGCGGCCGCAGCGCCATCGCCGAACTGCTGCACCTGGACGACGACCTGCGGCAGATGATCGTCGAGCGTCGCCCTCTGTCGCAAATCAAGAACCTCGCCTGCCAGCGTGGCCTGCGCCTGCTGCGGGCCTCGGCCCTGGACCTGGTCCGGGATGGCCGTACCACACTCGAGGAGATCAACCGTGTCACATTCATCTGATCGTGGCGCTTACAGATACAGTGCCGTACTCGGTGCCGAAGGTGTGGGCCTGGGTAGCTGGCACGCCAATCACCACCAATGGCTGGGCAGCCGCGACTTTACCTGCGATGCCGCCCAACCGGCCTGGGAGGCCGCCGTCGACGCCCTGGCCACGCTGCTGGCCGAGCATGCCGTGCGCGGTGCCCAGTTGCGGGTACTGCTGTCGGCCCGGTACAGCCGCTTCTGCCTGGTGCCCTGGAGTGATGCCATCAGCCACCCGCGCGAGCTGGACGCTTACGCCCGGGCCTGTTTCGAAAACCTCTACGGGCAGCCGCTGGACGACTGGCGCATCGTGCTGTCGCCCGAGCCGGCCGGTGCCGCGCGCATCGCCACGGCGTTGCCCGAAGCCCTGCTGCAGCGGTTGCAGGCGCTGGGCCGGGAGAGCCACCTGAGCCTGCGCTCGGTACAGCCGTACCTGATGGCCGCCTACAACCGCTGCTCGGCGCAGCTGGGGCAGGGCGACTTCCTGTTCGTCCTGGCCGAACCGCGCCGCAGCGTGCTGCTGCTGGCTGCCGGCGGGGCCTGGCAGCAAGTGCTGACGCAAGGTTGTGCCGACAGTGACCAGGCCCTGCAAGCACTGATCGAGCGCACCTGCGAGCTGTACGGCGAGCACCTGCCACGGGTCTACCTGCATGCCCCGGGTCGGGGTGACGTGCCGCAACTGGCGGCGGTGCAGCTGTGCCAGCCAGCCAGCGATGCCGACCCACTGTGCGCCATGTGGCGGGCGGTGGCCTGACATGCGCCGCCTCGACCTGGAATTCCAGCCCCGGCGCAGCAGCCCGTTGGCCTGGTCGCTGCTGGCCGTGGCGAGCGCCACCGTTGCCGGCCTGGTGCTGCTGCAACAAAGCTTGCAGGCCGAGCAGGTCGAACGGGAGGCCAGCGTGCACAGCCTGGAGCAGCAACTGGGCCGTCGCCCGGCCACTGTCGCGCCGCTGAGCAGCGCCGCCAGCCGCGAACAGGCCGAGCGCCTGGCGCAGATGCAAAGCGTCTCGCAGCAACTGCAACGGCCTTGGCAGCAGCTGTTCGCCATGCTCGAAGCGCAGCCCCAGGACGACGTGGCGCTGCTCAGCCTGGCCCCCGACGCGCGCAAAGGCCAGCTGCGCATCACCGCCGAGGCGCGCAACCTGGAAGCGATGCTGCAGTACCACCAGCGCCTGGAGGCCAGTGCCGAGCTCAGCGATGTGTCGTTGCTCAACCACGAAGTGCTGGCCGCGCAGCCCGAACACCCGGTGCGCTTCACTCTCACCGCTACCTGGGAGACCGGCCATGCGCGCCCGTGAATCGCTGAACAGCCTGATCCTCCAGGAGCGCCTGCGTCGCGTCGGCCCGGTCGGCCTGGCTGCGGTTGCGGTGGGCCTGCTGGCCGTGGGCGTGCTGTGCGCCGGGGTGTTGCCGCAATGGCAGAACCTGCGCGAACTGCGCGCCACCGAAGCGGACGCCAGCGTGCAGGTCGAGCGGGTCAGGCGTGGCGAGCTGAAGATTGCCATCAAGCCCGAGCAGCAGGCCCTCGACAGCCTGCGCCAGCAACTGCCGGGGCAGCCCCGGGCCAGTGAGCTGATCGAGCGCCTGTACCACCTGGCCAGCGCCGAGCATATCAGCCTGGCGCGTGGCGAATATGCCTTGGGCATCGACCCCAAGACGCAACTGGCGCGCTACCAGATCGTGCTGCCGGTACGCGGCAGCTACCCGCAGATTCGCGGTTTTCTCAAGGGCCTGATCAAGCAGTTGCCGACCCTGGTGCTGGAAGACCTGGAGCTGCAACGCAAACGCATTGGCGACAGCGAGCTCAACGCCCGCCTGCGCATGACCCTTTACCTGTCGAGGTCATGATGAACACACAACGTGCTGTCATCTGGGTTGGCTTCCTCGGCGTGAGTGCGGCGCTGGCCTGGGCCCCGGGCCATTGGTTCGGCGAGGAAGACAGTGTTGCCCCCTTCGCGGGCAAACCCACTCCCACAAAATCGGCGGTATCCACGGTCCCTGTGGGAGCGGGTTTACCCGCGAAAGGGCCGGAACAAGCCTCAAGAGATCTCTTCCCAACCCAGCAATGGACCAAACCCCAGGCCCTGGCCACCGTCACCGAACAACCCGTGGTCACCGCACCCGCCGTAGCCGCAGCCCCGACTGCCCCGGCCCTGCCATTCCAGTTCATTGGCCGCATCGGCGACCGCGACGACCTGCAGATCTTCCTGCAGAGCGGCGAAAAACTCTACGTCGTGCGCCAGGGCGACGTGATCGAAGACACCTACCGCCTCGAGCGGGTATCGGCCAGCGAGCTGCACCTGGTCTACCTGCCTTTGCATCAGTCGCAGACTTTGTCTGTAGGGAGCGCACCATGAAGTCGTCAAAGCTGTGCAAACCGGCTCCATTCCTGCTTGTGGCGCTGTGCGTGGCCATTGCCGGCTGCGGCTCCAGTGCGGTACGCAAGGACAGCGAACAGCTGATGAAGGAGGGCCAGTACGAAGCCGGCATCGCCAGCCTGGAAGAAGCCCTGCGCGAAGACCCACGTGACACCGAGCTGAACATCGCCCTGGCCCACAGCCGCCAGGCCGCGGTCGAGGCGCTGCTGACCCAGGCCGACGCCGACCGCATCCGCCACGACTTCGCCAGCGCCCGCATGGGCTATGGCCGGGTGCTGACCCTGGAGCCGAACAACCGCCGCGCCCAGGAAGGCATCCGCCAGCTGGAGCTGATCCGCACCCTCGACGAGCGCGTGGCGCTGGGCCAGGCGGCGCTGCGCCAGGGCGACCTGTTCGGTGCCGAGCGCTACATGCGCGAAGTGCTACGCCTGGACCCGCAGAACCAGAAGGGCATTGCCCTGCGCAGCGACATCGAGAACGTGCAGGCGCGCACCGCGCAACCGTTCCCGCAGCTGCGCAGCAAGCTGGAGCGGCCGGTGACCCTGGAGTTTCGCGATGCCAACCTGAAGACCATCTTCGAGGTGCTGTCCCAGGTTGCCGGCATCAACTTCATCTTCGACAAGGACATGCGCCCGGACATGAAGGCCACCATCTTCGTGCGCGAATTGCGCATCGAGGACGCCGTGGCGCTGCTGCTGGAGCAGAACCAGCTGCGGCAGAAGATCGTCAACGAAAACACCCTGATGATCTACCCCGACTCGCCGCAGAAGACCAAGGACTACCAGGAACTGGTCATGCGGACTTTCTACCTGACCAGCATCGACTCCAACACCGCGCTGAACATGGTCAAGACCATGCTCAAGACCCGCGACGTGTTCGTCGATGAACGCCTCAACACCCTGACCATGCGCGACACCCCCGATGCCGTGCGCATGGCCGAAAAGCTGCTGCAGTCGCAGGACCAGTCCAACCCCGAGGTGGTGCTGGAAGTGGAGGTGATGGAAGTGGCCACTTCGCGCATCCTCGACCTCGGCCTGCAATGGCCCAACACCTTCGGCGTGCTGAGCTCCGACGGCCAGCCGGTAAGCGTGCTCGACCAGCTCAAGGGCATCGACTCCAGCCGCATCAGCATCGCGCCGGCGCCGCAGGCCAAGATCAACGCCCAGGACAAGGACATCAACACCCTGGCCAGCCCGGTGATCCGCGTCAGCAACCGTGAGCAGGCGCGCATCCACATCGGCCAGCGGGTGCCGATCATCAGCGCCACTTCGGTGCCGTCCACCCAGGGCCCGGTGATCACCGAAAGCGTCACCTACCTGGACGTGGGCCTGAAGCTTGAGGTGCAGCCCACCGTGCACCTGAACAACGAAGTGGCGATCAAGGTAGCCCTGGAGGTGAGTAACGCCACCCCGCTGGAAGCCACCCGCCAGGGCACCATTCCGGTCCAGGTCGACACCCGCAACGCCCAGACCACCCTGCGCCTGCACGATGGCGAAACCCAGGTGCTGGCCGGCCTGGTGCGCAACGATCATAACGCCAGCGGCAACAAGATCCCTGGCCTTGGCGACATCCCTGGCCTGGGCCGGCTGTTCGGCAGCAACAAGGACGACATGAGCAAGTCGGAGCTGGTGCTGGCGATCACCCCGCGCATCGTGCGCAACCTGCCGTACCAGAGCCCGTCGGACATGGAGTTCGCCACCGGCACCGAGTCGGCCATGCAGGTGCGGCAGATGGCGCCGTTGCCGCCAGCGGATGTGCCTGGCAATGCCCCGGCCACCGATGCCCCGGTGGTGGAAAGCCAGATGGCGATCGTCCCACCCAAAGGGAGCCCGCGGCCATGATCGCGCAGCGCCGCATGCAGGGCTTCAGCCTGATCGAGGTGGTGCTGACCCTGGCACTGCTCGGGCTGCTTGCCAGCATGGCCGCGCCGCTGACCGAAACCGTGGTGCGCCGCGGCAAGGAACAGCAGCTGCGCGAGGCGCTGTACCAGATTCGCGACGCCATCGACGCCTACAAGCGCGCGTTCGATGCCGGCTACATCGAGAAGCGCCTGGACGCCAGTGGCTACCCGCCGAACCTGCAGGTGCTGGTCGACGGGGTGCGCGATGTGCGCAGTGCCAAGGGCGCCAAGTTCTACTTCCTGCGGCGCATCCCGCACGACCCGCTGGTGGCGGCCAAGGTTGAGGACGAAGGCGGGTGGGGGCTGCGCGCCTATAACAGCAGCCCCGACAACCCGCGCGAAGGCGAAGACGTGTTCGACGTGTATTCCAAGGCCCGCGGCAAAGGCCTGAACAACATCCCCTACGGGCAATGGTGACAGCCATGAAACGCAGCAAAGGCTTCACCCTGATCGAACTGCTGGTGGTACTGGCGATCATCGCCACGCTGATGACCATCGCCATGCCACGCTACTTCAACAGCCTGGAAAGCTCCCGCGAAGCCACCCTGCGCCAGAGCCTGGCGGTGCTGCGCGAGGCGCTGGACCACTACTACGGCGACACCGGCCACTACCCGGACTCGCTGGAGCAGTTGGTGGAGCAGCGCTACCTGCGTAACACCCCGATAGACCCGATCACCGAGCGCAGCGATGCCTGGCAGCTGGTGCCACCGCCTGAAGGCGTGGCCGGTGGCGTGGCCGATATCAAGAGCGGTGCCACAGGGAGGGCGCGCGATGGCAGCCTGTTCGCGGAATGGTAAGGCCGACGCCGGCTTCACCTACCTGGGCGTGTTGCTGCTGATTGCGGTCAGCAGCGTGGCCCTGGCCGCCACCGGCACGCTCTGGGCCAGTGCTGCCCAGCGTGACCGCGAACGCCAGCTGTTGTGGGTAGGCAGCCAGTATGCCCAGGCCCTGCGCAGCTACTACCGCGCCTCGCCGGGGTTGGCCCAGTACCCGCAGGAACTGGCCGACCTGCTGCAGGACAACCGCTTCCCGCAGGCCAGGCGGCACATTCGCCGGCTGTACCTCGACCCCATCACCAACAGCGACGATTGGGGCCTGCTGCGCTCGATCGATGGCCGCATCACCGGCGTGCACAGCCGCTCGGACGCCACCCCGTTCAAGCGCAGTGGCTTCAGCGCCGAATGGAGCGGTTTCGACGGGCTGGAACATTACAGCGACTGGCAGTTCGTCGCCGAACAGGCCTTTACCGAAAGTGCCGGTGGCGTGCAGACCCATGCCGGCCCGGGAGACACGCCATGAGCCGCCTGGCCGCGTTGTGCCTGGGCCTGCTGCTGGTGGTAGTGCTGGCCACCTCGGCCAGGGCCGGGGACGAAGACGAGATGCAAGGCTTCATCGTCGACAACACCATCTCGCACATCGGCCACGACTTTTACTACTACTTCGCCGACCGCCTGCGCGCCACCAGCCGGCTGGATTTCAACCTGGTAGTGCGCGAACGCCCGGATGCCCGCTGGGGCAGCCTGGTCACCGTGGAGTTCGAGCGTGAGGTGGTGTACCGCCGCTTCCTGCCGCCGAACACCACCGAGCTCAAGGACGAGGCCGTTGCAGCAGCCGACCTGGTCAAGCAGCAAATCATCCAACGCAAGTTGCAACGCCTGCTGCAGGACACCACCGATCTGGAGAGGGACGAGCTATGAAGCACCACATACCCCGTTGCATCGCCGCCTGCCTGTTGGCCAGCGCGTGTGCCGCCCAGGCCACCGAGCTGGTGTACACCCCGGTCAACCCGGCCTTTGGCGGCAACCCGCTCAATGGCACCTGGTTGCTGAACAATGCGCAGGCGCAGAACGACTACGACGACCCCGACCTCAAGGACCGCTCCTCGGCCTTTGCCGGCACCACGGCCCTGGAGCGCTTCAGCAACCAGCTGGAGTCGCGGATGTTGTCGCAGTTGCTGGACAACATCAGTAACGGCAACACCGGCAGCATGGCGACCGATGCGTTTCTCATCGACGTCATCGACGATTCCGGGGCCTTGAGCATCAAGGTCACCGATCGTGCCACAGGAGAAATTTCGATCATTGAGGTCAGCGGCCTGAACCCTTGAAGGGGCAAGGCTATTTGTTGGGGAGAGAACACCATGAAACGTCTGCTGAGCACGCTGCTGATCCTCACCGCCCTGGGACTGCACGGTTGTGGCCTGCGCGAACCGATGCCCGCCGAACAGGACTCGGAAACCCCGACCCTGACCCCACGTGCCTCGACCTACTACGACCTGATCAACATGCCACGGCCCAAGGGCCGGTTGATGGCGGTGGTATATGGCTTCCGCGACCAGACCGGGCAGTACAAGCCGACCCCGGCCAGCTCGTTCTCCACCAGCGTCACCCAGGGCGCGGCAAGCATGCTGATGGACGCCCTGAACGCCAGCGGCTGGTTCGTGGTGCTGGAGCGTGAAGGCCTGCAGAACCTGCTGACTGAGCGCAAGATCATCCGTGCTTCGCAGAAAAAGCCTGATGTACCGGAAAACATCATGGGCGAGCTGCCACCGCTGCAGGCCGCCAACCTGATGCTGGAGGGCGGCATCATCGCCTACGACACCAACGTGCGCAGCGGCGGCGAAGGTGCCCGCTACCTGGGCATAGACATCTCTCGCGAGTACCGCGTCGACCAGGTGACCGTGAACCTGCGCGCGGTGGACGTGCGCACCGGGCAGGTGCTGGCCAACGTGATGACCAGCAAGACCATCTATTCGGTTGGGCGCAGTGCGGGGGTGTTCAAGTTCATCGAGTTCAAGAAGCTGCTCGAGGCCGAGGTGGGGTACACCACCAACGAACCGGCGCAGCTGTGCGTGCTGTCGGCGATCGAGGCAGCGGTGGGGCACTTGCTGGCGCAGGGGATCGAACGGCGGCTGTGGCAGGTGGCGGGGGATGCGGGGGAAGGGCAGGCTACGGTGGACAAGTACCTGAGCCAGAATCAGCAGCCGTGATTGGCTACGAGGGCCTCTTCGCGGGCATGCCCACTCCCACAGGGACCCTCTGTTCCGCCTACGTTGGGTATAGCAATGGAAAAGGGTCAGCATGAATTTAACAGCATGAAAACTGGCATTTATGCCAGTGGTGAGTTTTAGATGGATTATGAAAGGCTCGCGCTATCGACAGATCTTATGGCGCATCCCAATGCTTCGCCAAAATACCAATGGTCTGAATGAATGTCAGCGACAGCTGTGGCCGGCTCTAGGCTATACACCTTATGGGTATCGCTCGGGATATTCACAATTGCTCGCGTTCAGTGGGGAGAGAGCAGATCCAATAACTAGGCATTATCTAATGGGTAATGGCTATCGAGGGTTCAATCCTGTCTTGATGCGCTTCAATTCCCCAGACAGCATGAGCCCGTTCAGATCAGGGGGGCTTAATTCGTATGGCTATTGCATTGGCGACCCAATAAATTTCAGAGATCCAGATGGGCATTCAAGGATACACGGCGCTTTATCGCGTGCGAATGGCGCGGGGAGGTTAGTTAAGGCTGTCGTTAGTGTAAGCAAGGAAGTTTATTTCGACTCGTCAAAGCCAATCTATGGCTCCATGCGATCACTGACTACTGCTTTGCCTACCGAGGGGGTCCCCAATAATTGGGATCTGATAGGATATCATGGAAGCACCAAGGCACATGGTCCCAGTCTGAAGTCTGGATTAAATGCGCGTTTTCAAGGGTCGAGTTATGCACAGCGTTTTGGTAAGGGCTTCTATCTGGCTCCTGATAAGAAGAGGCCATTGGAATATGCTCAGGACCTTAAGAAGAAAGGGTATGAGCCTGAGGTATATGGAGTTTATACTGAAAACTTTAGTCGCCTTAAGTTAGGGCGGGATTACTCCTTTAGGGTGCGTGATAGTTTCCCTATGGAACGGAAGTATGGCGAAATTGTGATCAGGGAGGTCGCTTATAGTTTGATTGCTGTCCGATCTGGTAAAGACAGCAGGGCGGTAGTGCTTGCTAAGTCGAATGAGGCACCCTTTTAATGGTCTGGTAAATGCAGGGGGTTCGCGAGGTCGTGTCAACGTATTTTGTGAATATTTAAATTTTATTGTAACTGTTCTTTGATTAAAAAAGGAGCATGTCAATGATAAGTAATAGCTCAGTCAGGTTAGATGTAAACAGGCAGCAGACGTCGCTGCAGACCTTCGCCTATACGCCGTATGGCTATCGCCCTCGCCAAACGGTTTCGCTGGGTTTCAACGGCGAACACCCAGATCCGATCACGTGCCGCTATCTACTTGGCAATGGCTATCGCGGGTTTGACCCCGTTTTGATGCGTTGTATTTCTCCTGACAGTATGAGTCCGTTCCGGCGCGGGGGAGTGAATTCATATGCTTACTGTTTATGCGATCCGATAAATTTACAAGATCCAAGCGGGCATGGACCTATAAGAAAGTTGTTTTCGCGGATGGGTAAAAGAATTTCTGCGGGATTAGGTTTGAATCAAGTCTGTAAAGGAAGCGGGAAGTATTTCTCTCTTGGGTCATCCGAGGTCGTTCGGACACATGTGCAGAAGAAACCCGCAGCACAAGTACAGTCTTATCCAAATCCAAGCAGCGTGCCAGATGGTTTCGATTTTGTCGGATTTCATGGTGGCAAATTGGCGCATGCGGAATCATTGGAAGCGGGGGTTAGGCTTCAATACCATGGTGCGAACGAGTATGGGGCGGGTTTTTATTTTTCACAGGCTTATGATGTCGCTAGTTCATATGCGCGCGGTAGCGGTGGGCATGTATTTGGAGTTTTCGTATTAGGCTTTAAAGGGTTGCTTGCGGGTGAGCAATTGGTTGATATCGGTCATGGTGCTCGTTCTGTCAGGGAGGGCTATGTGATTCGTGAGTCGGCATTTGATAAAGTAATTGTGCGGAAGGAAATAGGAGGTACTCTTGTTCGTAGAAATTCGTATCGTGGGCCTCGGTCTATACTTTAGATTGATCCATGCGATTGGGTTGAGGTTTTTTGAGCTCAAGTGCTGAAGTTGGTGTCTTGTAATAATTAAGGTATGAGCAATGCGGCTCGTTATATCGGTGCTTGCTGAGGGGATATATAGCGATCTGATGATGAGCAATGACTATGGGCTGGTTTCAGGTTTGGTGCGATCCTTGTGGGGGGCTAGCCCGCGAAGCAGCGGACGCGATGGATGGCAGTGGCTGCATTGGTGATCGCCGGCAAGCCACACAAGGATTGCGCTAATTTTATGGAATATAACCCAGCCTTACCCCAATCCATACACTACTAAATGCCGCTCAGCCAATTCTCCCGCGCGACTCGATCTCCTATCCTGATCAACTTGCCTCAGCCCAAGAGATGTACGGCTTCCGCGACCAGACCGGGCAATACAAGCCGACCCCGGCCAGCTCGTTCTCCACCAGCGTCACCCAGGGTGCAGCAAGCATGCTGATCGGTTGGGCGCAGTGCGGGGGTGTTCAAGTTCATCGAGTTCAAGAAGCTGCTCGAGGCCGAGGTGGGGTACACCACCAACGAACCGGCGCAGCTGTGCGTGCTGTCGGCAATCGAGGCGTCAGCATGCAACCTGGTATTTTTGCTAGTGGTGGATTTAGTCTTGTTTGTGATATTCAAATAACGCACAAATTCAGCGGAATCCAATAATGGCGCTCATTTCGGCAAACAGTTTTGACGGCCTTTCATCAGGTTCCGAAGTTCACTCAGTTGAGCGGAAGGCTCATAGGATTTACAGGTTCTACTGTAAAGAACGTATGGTTAATGAAGTGCAAGGCTTGTTGTATACTTCCCTCATGCAGAATGCGGATCAATTATTAGCTCAGCAGCAGCGAAAAGGGGATGCATGCGTTAACACATTGCTAGCAGTGGATCAGCATCGAACGGTGGTCAATACCGAACGTGTACGGCAGGCCTTGAACTATTCACCTTATGGGTTTTGTTCGGAAATTCTTGTGGCGCTTGGCTTCAATGGCGAGCGACCAGATCAAATTACGCGAAATTATCCGTTGGGTAATGGCTATCGAGAGTTTAGTCCGGTTTTGATGCGTTTCAATACTCCTGATAGCATGAGTCCGTTTATGCTTGGTGGTTTAAATTCATATGCGTATTGCCTAGGGGACCCTATAAATTCGGAAGATTCAAGTGGGCATTTCTCAGTGCGAGGATTTTTTGGGAGGTTGTACGGGATATATGCGAGAAATGCCACAGGCGTTCATGGGTTTATGGAAAGGGGGCGAAAGGTGCTCGGAACGATCGTGCCTCTTGGGAGAGTATCCCGTAAGAATATACCAGAAGGTCATATGCTCGTAGGGTATCACGGCAGTAATGAAATCTATGCCGGTAGCTTGGAGGCAGGAGTCACGAGTCAAATAGGGGGGCACGACAGGTGTGGGGCAGGATTTTACATATCACAAAATTATAATGTCGCCTCAGGGTATGCGGAAATCCCCTCAAATCGTCGCCGCGGACATGTCTTTGGAGTGTATTCAAAAAATATAAACGAATTAAGAAAGGGCATTGATTTTGATTATATAGATCCCGGGAATGAAAGTATGGTAATTCGCCCGGGTGCATTTGATAAAATAGTTGTTCGTGCAGAGGTAAGAGGCCCGCTCGTTCGTAGGGATTCATATTATGAAAAAAGTCCGAATGCGCATTTTTATCGCTGAACTGGTTTTGGCGCCCAGAAACTGTTGATACGACTTTGATCATGGCTAACTCGCCACCGATATCTCGCTGCGGCGCACGAGCCCAGTACCGCGTCGACCAGGTGACCGTGAATCTGCGCGCGGTGGACGTGCGCACCGGGCAGGTGCCGGCCAACGTGGTGACCAGCAAGACTATCTATTCGGTCGGGTGCAGTGCCGGGGTGTTCAAGTTCATCGAGTTCAAAAGCTGCTCGAGGCCGAGGTGGGGTACACCACCAACGAACCGGCGCAGCTGTGCGGGCTGCCGGGGATCGAGGCGGCGGTGGGGCACTTGCTGGCGCAGAGGATCGAACGGCGGCTGTGGCAGGTGGCGGGGGATGCGGGGGAAGGGCAGGCTACGGTGGACAAGTACCTGAGCCAGAATCAGCAGCCGTGATTGGCTACGAAGGCCTCTTCGCGGGTGAACCCGCTCCCACAGGTTCAGCACCAACTCGAAGCCCGCGCCGTCCCTGTGGGAGCGGGCGCGCCCGCGAAGCAGACGACGCGGTGGATGGCACCGGCTTTGCCGGTGTTCGCGGGCATGCCCGCTCCCACAGGTATCGCGTGATCTCAAGTGCGACGCCGTCCGGAAGTGTTACTGCACATTCCCTTCGCTTGAAACGCTTCCCCGACACCGGTAGTCTTTGCCCGCTGCTGTAAGTCCAGCAGCCGGGTTTGGTAGCCCGCGATCAATCAAGGCGCACAAGCGCCCGCTATGCGATACAGTTGGCGCTTTTTTGTGCCCGGCTGTTTCGTTTTATGGCGGCTGTGCGTAGGGCGCCTCCGTGCGCGCCGGTTTCCTTGATTCCCGGTCTACCAACCTGCGTACAGCCGTCACCATCTCGTTTGGTAGCGATTTGTGGCGGCTCCAGTGAATCAAGGAGCGACACAATGACAAAAGGCTTAACCGATCCTCCCGTACGCGCCACCACGGCGTCCTCCAGTTTCTCCACGTGCGAATGCAGCCATCCGCCATTGTTTGCCGTGCGTTCTGGGGTGGACTACGAAGATGCGCTGGTGCATCTGTCCACGCTGCTCAAAGGCGCTTTTGCGACCAATCTCAAGGCACTGGATCTGGCCAAGGGAACCTGTCGTGATCTGTTGTTGAGCAATGACCATGGGCTGGATTCGGCCAAGGCGGTGGTGGAGGCGTTGCTGGATGGGGTGGAGAGACAGCAACTGGTTGGGCGGAAGACGGTGCCAGGTGTCTGACTGGCGGTTGGGCTTTGTTGGACTCAAGCGGCAGCCGTGATTGACCTCGAGGGCCTCTTCGCGGGTGAACCCGCTCCCACAGTTACAGCGTCAACTCGAAGCCAGCGCAGTACCTGTGGGAGCGGGCGCGCCCGCGAAGCAGACGACGTGGTGGATGGCACCGGCTTTGCCGGTGTTCGCGGGCATGCCCGCTCCCACAAGTACCGCGTGATCTCAAGTGCGACGCCGTCCCTGTGGGAGCGGGTTTACCCGCGAATGGGCCGGTGCCAGGTGTCTGGCGGGCACCTGGGCTTTGTTGAAATCAAGCGGCAGCCGTGATCGACCTCTAGGAACCCGCTCCCACAAAGCTTGCGCAAGCTTGCAGATCTTGAGCAAGGCGGTGCTCCTGCATGTCCCTTTACGTAAACGTCACCATATGCCACCTTCTGCCTCAGCCTGATGACGGCCAGGGATTTCTCCCGCACACTGCGGAAAATTCCCAAGCCCGTTCCCCGCCGCCTAGCGGGGCACAGCCGGAGTAGAAAATGGCGCGACAACTAATAACAAACGCCCACGACCCGCTGCACGAATCCCGCCAGGCCCGCCTGAAGCTGGCCAGCGAAGGCGAGCTGCCACTGGGCATGCTGCGCGACGAGATCGATGCCTCCTGGCGGCGTAGCCTTGGCCATGGCCTGGATTGCCTGCAGGGCGAGCAGGTCGGCCTGGGCCTGGAGCAGGGCCACGACCTGCGCATGCTGCTGGAGCGCAACCGCCTGCTGGTCGACGCCGTTACCCCGGAACTGGACTACCTGGTCGCGCGTCAGGGCAAGGCCGGCATCGTCATCCTCGGCGACGCCCAGGCCAACGTGCTGGCCATCGAAGGGCAAAAGCACGTGCTGCAGCGCGAGGGCCTGCGCGACCTACACCCGGGTAGTTGCTGGAGCGAATCACTGCGTGGCACCAACGCCATCGGCACGGCAGTGGTGGAAGGCCGGCCGACGCTGATCAACTGCGGCGAACATTACCTCGACCGCCTCAGCCCGTTCTCCTGCACTTCGGTACCTCTGCGCGACCCGCGCGGCGAGGTGATCGGCGTGCTCGACATCACCCGTGAAGGGGTGATGGCGCAACCACAGGACAGCCTGTCGACGCTGATGCTGGCGGCCGGCAACATCGAAAGCCGCATGTTCGGCCTGTGCCACCCGGAGCAATTGGTGCTGGCCTTCCATAGCCGCCCGCAATACCTCAACAGCGCCTGGCATGGCTTGCTGGCGCTGAGCCTGGACGGTGAAGTGCTGGCTGCCAACGACAGTGCCTGCCAGCTGTTGCAGGTGCCGCGCCATGAGCTGTTGGGCCGGCACAGCAGTGACCTGCTGGGTGAACGGTCACCGGCCTTCATCGCCCGCCTGTGGCAGGGCGGGGTGAGCAATGTGCAGACGGCCAAGGGCGAGTTCTACTTCCGCGCCCTGCAGCTGCCGCGCCATGGCCGGGTCAACGGCAGCACGCCGGTGAGCAAGCCGGCGCCGGGCAAGCAGTCACCCGCCCTCGACGCCCTGGCCGGTGGCGACCCGCGCCTGGCGCGCAACCTGCGCATGGCCCGCCAGGGGCTGGGCAATGGCCTGCCGGTGCTGTTGCTGGGCGAGACCGGTACCGGCAAGGAAGTCGTCGCCCGGGCCCTGCACCAGGCCAGCCCGCGTGCCGACAAACCGTTCGTGGCCGTCAACTGCGCGGCCATCCCCGAAGGGCTGATCGAGTCCGAACTGTTCGGCTACCGTGAAGGTGCGTTCACCGGCTCGCGCCGGGGCGGCATGGTCGGCCGGCTGATGCAGGCCCACGGCGGCACGCTGTTCCTCGACGAAATCGGCGACATGCCGCTAGCGCTGCAGGCGCGCTTGTTGCGGGTACTGCAGGAACGGCGCGTGGCACCGCTGGGGGCGGGCGACGAGCAGGAGATCGACGTGGCATTGATCTGTGCCACGCACCGCGACCTCAAGCGCCTGGTGCAGGAGCAGCACTTCCGCGAAGACCTTTACTACCGGGTCAACGGCGTGTCGCTGCGCCTGCCGGCACTGCGCGAGCGCGATGACCTGGCGGCGATCATCCAGGGGCTGCTGGACAAGTCCGATGCCCGGGGCGTGACCTTGGACCCGGCCCTGACCGCGTTGCTCGAAGGCTTCGACTGGCCGGGCAACATCCGCCAGCTGGAAATGGTCGTGCGCACCGCGCTGGCCATGCGCGAGGACGGCGAGCAGGTGCTGACCCTGGACCACCTCACCGACTGCCTGCTGGACGAACTGGCCAGCGGCACCGCGCCTTCCGGCAGCCTCAAGGACAACGAGCTGGAGCTGATCCGTGGCGCCTTGGCGCGCCATCAGGGCAACGTGTCCGCGGCGGCCGAGGCGCTGGGTATCAGCCGGGCGACGCTGTACCGCAAGCTCAAACAGTTGCGCGGCTGACGTGGGCGGCCTGTTCGCCCGGCTGGTGGAGTCCAGCGACCCTGTACTCATGCGCCAGGCGTTGGCCTGGCTGTATGGTTTCGTGCGCCCCCATCGACGCGCCATCGGCCTGTTGCTCGGTTTGTCGCTGGGCGCCTCGTTGCTGGCGCTGGCGCAACCCTGGCTGGTCAAGACGCTGATCGACGAGGGGCTGCTGGCCAAGGACTACCAGACCCTCTGGCACATGGCCGCGATCATGATCGGCGCGGGCCTGCTGGGTACCGTGCTGGCCGGGGTCAACCGCTACCTGCACACGCGCTTGTCGGGGCGCATCCTGTTTGCGCTGCGCGATGACCTTTACCGCCACCTGCAGCAGCTGTCGCCGACGTTCTACGGGCGGCGGCGCATCGGCGACATCCTTTCGCGGCTGGATGGCGATGTGGCGGAAATCCAGCGCTTTGCCGTGGATTCGCTGTTTTCGGCGGTGTCGGCGGTGATCGGCCTGGTGGGCGCGGTGGTGTTGATGCTGATGCTGTCGTGGCAACTGTCGCTGCTGCTGGCGCTGCTGGTACCGATAGAAGTGCTGTGGCTGCGCTGGATGCGGCGCAAGGTGGAGCGCGAAGTACGCAACCTGCGCGAACGCTCGGCGGATGTGTCGTCGTTCCTGGTCGAAACCCTGCCGGCGATGAAGTTCATCCAGGCCGCCGGCCAGCAAGGCCGCGAGGCGGGGCGCCTGGACCAGCTGGGGCAGGGCTACATGCGCCAGTTGCTCAAGGTGCAGGTGACCGAATTCTTCACCCAGGCCATCCCCGGCACGCTGACCTCCTGGTGCCGCGCCTGCGCGTTCCTGGTCGGCGGCTGGTGGGTGATTCAGGGTACTTGGCAACTAGGTGCGCTGATCGCCTTTTCCACCTACATGGGCATGGCGGTAGGGCCGGTGCAGAGCCTGCTGGGCCTGTACGTGGCGGTGCAGCGCATGGCGGTGAGCCTGGGGCGGGTGATGGAACTGAAGCAGGAGGCCGTGGCCGTGCGCCCGGCAGCCAACCCGCAGCCGATGCCCGACGGCCCGGGCGAATTGCGCCTCGAGGGGGTGAGCTTTGCTCATGAAGGGCGCCAGGGCGCGGTGCTGAACGACGTGCAGGTGTGCGTGCCGGGTGGCCTGAAGGTGGCCATCAGCGGTGCCTCGGGGGTGGGCAAGTCGACCCTGATCGACCTGCTGCAGCGCTTCTACGACCCGGACGCCGGGCGCATCCTGCTGGACGGCACCGACCTGCGCGAGCTGGACCTGGCCGCGCTGCGCCGGCGTATTGCGGTGGTCAGCCAGGATATCGTGCTGTTCCGCGGCACCCTTGCACAAAACCTGGCCTACGGCGTGCCCGAGGCCAGCCGTGAGGAACTGGAACGGGTGGTGCGCCTGGCGCGGCTGGACAGCCTGGTCGACAGCCTGCCGCTGGGCCTGGACGGCCTGCTGGGTGAGCGTGGCCAGCAGTTGTCCGGCGGGCAGAAACAGCGCATAGCCATCGCCCGCGCGGTGCTGCAGGCGCCGGCGATCCTGGTACTGGACGAGGCCACCTCGGCGGTGGACGAAGCCACCGAGCGCGAAGTGATCGCGGCCATCGACCAGTTGTTCGCCGGCCGCACGCGCATCCTGATCAGCCACCGTGCTTCGACCCTGGCCGATGCCGACCTGCACCTGCAACTGCACGCTGGCCAGTTGCAGGTGCTGCCCGAGGAGGTGATCAGGCATGGGCACTGACGTGCGTGTTGGCGTGATCGACAGTGGTTGCACGCCGGAGCAGGCCAGCGCCTTGCTGGGCGCGCGCCGCTTCTGGCTGGAGGACGGCCAGTTGCGCGAAGGTGACATGCTGCCCGACCAGCTTGGGCACGGTAGCGCGGTGCTCGCCGGCTTGCAGCGGGAGGCCGGGCCGGTGCCCGTGCTGCTGGCCCAGGTTTTCGGCGCCCAGGCCAGCACCAGTGCCTTGCAGGTGGCGGCCGCGCTGCTGTGGCTGGTGGAGGCGGGGGTTACGCTGGTCAACCTCAGCCTTGGCCTGCAGCAGGACCGGCCTGTGCTGCACCAGGCCTGCGCCGAGGCTTTGGCTGCGGGTGTGCTGTTGTGCGCCTCCAGCCCGGCCCAGGGCGGGCCAGTGTATCCGGCCAGCTACCCCGGGGTGATACGGGTCACAGGCGACGCCCGCTGTGCGCCTGGCCAGTGGTCCTGGCTGGGTACCCGGCAGGCGGACTTTGGCGGTTATGTGGGGGCGGGCGGCAGGGCAGGCGCGAGCCTGGGCTGTGCGGCCCTGAGTGGCAGGATCGCTGCGTTGCTGCGTGACGAGCCGGGCATGGGCCAGCAGCAGGTTCATGACTGGTTGCGCCACCACGCGGCGTTTGCGGGCCCCGAGCGACGAGGTGCCGGCCATGGCTGAACCGCGCATTGTGGTGTTGGGGGCAGGCCCTGCGGGTGCGGCCACGGCCATTGGCCTGCGGCGTCTGGGTTATGCGGTGACGGTGGTGTCCGAGTGGCGCCGGTTCGCGGCGGTCGAAGGGGTTTCGCAGCGGGTGCTGGACGGTCTGCGCCACGCCGGCCTTGGCGGGGCGTTGCGCCAGGCGGCGATGCCGGCGACTCGGCAAGTGCACTGGAACGGCCAGCAACTGCACCTGAACCAGGAGTTTCTGCTGGATCGGCAAAGGTTTGACCGGGCGCTGCGCGACGACCTTCAGCGTGCGGGTGTGAGCGTGGTCGAGGGGCGGGTGCGTGAGGTGGTTCGCGAAGTCGTTCATGGTATTCGCCTGGACGACGGGCAGGTACTGCAGGCCGATTTCCTTGTCGAAGCCCGAGGCCGTCAGGCCCCGTTGGCCGCCGACCGCCTGCGCGGGCCGGAGACAGTCAGCTTGCTGAATGTCTGGCAGGCCGCCCCCGGGGCGCCCGCGTCGGCGGTGGAGAGCCTGGCGGATGGCTGGGCGTGGATGGCGCGCCTGGAAGACGGCCGCTGCTACTGGCAAGTCACCCTGGACGCCGCAGGGCTGCCGGGCAAGGCCGGCTTGGCGGATTACTGTGCGGCGCGGCGAGCCGGCAGCGTGCTGGTGGCCGAGCTGTTCGATGCCAGGGCCTTGGCGCCGGCAGAGGTGCATGCGCGCAGCAGCACCGCGATTCTGGCCGGTGAGTGCGTCGGGCAGGACTGGATACGCGTGGGCGATGCTGCGATGGCCGTTGACCCGCTATCGGGTAACGGGATCTTCCAGTCGCTGTCTTCGGCGCTGCAGGCGCCGGTGGTGATCAATACCTTGCTGCGCAGGCCGGAGCGGGCCTGGTTGGCGCGGCAGTTTCACCAGCAGCGGATCGAACAGCTGTTTTTGCGTTTTGCCCGGATCGGGCGGGATTTCTATGGGCAAGAACAGGGGCGGGTGGGGCAGCCGTTCTGGGCGCGGCGGCAGGGGTGGCCGGACATGCAGGCATTGCACGTGGCGGCGGACTGGAGCGCGGTGAGGGTCGAGCGGCGGCCGGTGTTGCGTGACGGGCTGGTGGATGAGGCCGAGGTGGTGGTGACGGCGGATCAGCCGTTGGGGGTGTGGCATTTGCAGGGGGTGGAGCTGGCGCCGGTGGTGCGGGGGCTGCGTAGCGGCCGACCTCTCGAGGCAGTGTTGTCAGGCCTGCCAGGGGAGCAGCAGATGATGGTGCGGCGGTGGTTGTTGGAGCAGGGCTTGGCTTGAGATTGCCGGGGCCGCTTTGCAGCCCTTTCGCGACACAAGGCCGCTCCCACAGGTCTGCACAAACCTTGATGGCAGCGCTGTACCTGTGGGAGCGGCCTTGTGTCGCGATGGGCTGCGCAGCAGCCCCAGGATTTCGAATCAGAAGAAAGTCCCGACGATCAGCTGCATATAGGTCCCGGTATCCCGCCCACCCAGCTGCGTCCCGCCATTGGCCGCGCTGCGCTCCGGCTTGTAGAACCCTACCAGCGGGCTGATCAGCAGGTGGTCGTTTACCATCCATTCCACATACAGGTCCAGCTCCCGCCCGCCCAGGTTGCCCTGGTCGGTGTCCAGCGTATCGAAGTCGAAGTACAGCGCGCCGACGGTCAGGTTGTCCCGTGGCTTGCCCTTCAGTGCCACGTGGTGCACCTGGCTGTTGCTGTTGAACGGCCCGGCATAGTTCGCCGCTACCTCACCCTGGAACCAGGTGCCATAGCCACGGCTCAGGCCATAGAACAGCGGGTCGAAGTCTTCGGAAAAGCGGCTGTAGCGGTAGGTGGCGGTGGGGGACCAGGGCAGTTCGGAGAAGGTCCAGTTGCCTTCCAGGTACCAGGCGTTCTCCCGCCCGCCGGTTTTGTCCTGGGTCACGTACTCGGCGGCCAGCTCCAGGTCTTTCACCCCCAGGCTGCCACGCCCGCGCAGGCTGGCGGTGTCCATGCCGTCGCGGTGTTCCAGGCCCATGATCTGCGCGTAGCGCTGGTCCACGTCGAGGCCGCGGATCCAGCTCAGGCCGACGGTGCCGGCTTCGGCGACGTGCTCCAGGTTGGCCACCGCCAGCGAGGTGTCGGCCTGGTAGTGGTTGTCGGACTTCAGCCACATCAGGTCGCTGCGCCAGCCTTGCTTGCCGCCAAGGCGCAGCACGGCGGTGCGGTCGAAGGCCTTGCGTGCGGCCAGGTAGTAGGCGCCGCCGCGGTCGAAGTTGGCGCCCAGGTCGACCTTGCCCAGGTTCACCGGGTCGCCCTGGATCAGGAAGCCGTCGCCCAGGGTCACCACCTGGCGGCCGCCGGAAATGTCCACGCCGTCTTCGCCCAGGGCCGGGAACAGGTTGGCCGAGCGCCAGCCCAGGTACAGGTCTTCGATGGCGGTGCGGCGCTCGTCACCCAGGGTCAGGCCGGCGGCATCGCCGTCGCCCCAGGTGGCGGAACTGAGCAGGTTGAAGGCGCCGTAGAGCGCACCGCTGTCGGCCAGGGCCTGGCTGCCGCTGAGGCCATACTTGACGTAGCCTTCCTGCCAGGCGGTGCTGCCGGGCTTGCGGTTGCCGGCCAGGTTGAAGCTTTCGTCGCTGTGGAAGGCGCCGAACAGGGCTTCGAGGTCGGCGTTGAGGGTGGTGCCGTCGTGGTTGTACAGCTCGTAGGCCTGGGTGATGGGGGCGGCGAACAGCAGGGCCAATGTGCAGGCGAGTTTGTGCCTCATGGTGTGCTCCATGTTTTTGTTGTTGTTTTCGGGTTGCCTGTGCCGGCCTCTTCGCGGGTGAACCCGCTCCCACAAGGACCCCACAGTGTTCAGGCCTGTGATGATCCTGTAGGAGCGGGTTTACCCGCGAAAGGGCCGGTACAGGAAAATGATCAGAGCTTGATCAACACCGATTTCAGCTCGGTGTAGTGCTCGATGGCAGCCGCCCCCATCTCACGGCCGACGCCGGACATCTTGTAGCCGCCAAACGGCAAGGCAGGGTCGAGGGCGCTGTGGCAGTTGACCCACACCGACCCCGACTTGATGCGCGGGATCATCCGGTGCACGGCGGCCAGGTCGTTGGACCAGATGCTCGCACCCAGGCCATAGGGGTTGTCGTTGGCCATGCCGATCACTTCGTCGATGTCATCGAACGGCATCGCCACCAGCACCGGCCCGAAGATCTCTTCCTGCACCAGGCGGTGGTGCTGATCGACATCGACGATCACTGTCGGCTTGACGAAGTAGCCAGGCCCGAAGCCTTCGCCACCACAGGCGATGGTCGCGCCCAGCTCGCGGCCAAGCTCGATGTAGCCGGTGACGCGGTCCTGCTGCTTGGCCGAGATCAGCGGGCCCATCTGCACCGCAGGGTCCAGGCCGCTGCCCAGCTTCATGCCGTTGGCGATGCCGGCGATGTCGGCCACCACGTTGTCGAAGTGCTTGCGGTGCACGTACAGGCGGGACCCGGCGCAGCACACCTGGCCCTGGTTGAAGAAGATCGCCGTGGCCGCGCCGGCGGCGGCTTCCTGCAGGTTGGCGTCGGGCATGACGATGGTCGGCGACTTGCCGCCGAGTTCCAGGGTGACGCGGGTCATGTTGTCCATGGCTGCCTTGCCGATCAGCTTGCCGACCTCGGTGGAGCCGGTGAAGGTCAGCTTGTCCACGCCGGGGTGGCGGCTGAGTGCGGCGCCGGCGTTCAGGCCGGTGCCGGTGACCACGTTTAACACGCCCGCCGGGTAGCCGGCTTCGTCCACCAGTTCAGCCAGCTTGAGCACGCTCAGCGGTGTTTCGTCTGCGGGCTTGAGCACGACGGTGCAACCGGTAGCCAGGGCCGGGCCGAGCTTCCAGCAGGCCAGCAGCAACGGGAAGTTCCAGGCGACGATGGCGCCGACCACGCCCACTGCCTCGCGCCGCACGAAACCATGGAACTGGTCGTTGGGCATCAACGGCATCGAGGCTTCGACGGTGCTACCCTCGATCTTGGTGGCCCAGCCGGCCATGTAGCGCAGGAAGTCGATGGCCAGTTGCACGTCCATCACCTGGGCAACGGCGGCGCTCTTGCCGTTGTTCAGGCATTCCAGTTCGGCCAGCTGGCGGGCGTCGCGCTCCATCAGGTCGGCCAGGCGCCACAGCAGGTTCTGCCGTTCGCGTGGGCGCAGGCGGCTCCACGGCGAATCATCGAAGGCCTGGCGAGCGGCGCGCACGGCGCGGTCGACATCTTCGGCCTCGGCGGCGGGCACTTCACCCAGTACCTCGCCAGTGGCCGGGTTGCGGAACGACAGGGTTCGACCGCTGGCGGCGTCCTGCCAGTCGGCGCCGATGCGCATCTTCAGCTTGCGTTCGAGAAAGGCGCGGGTGGCGGGCAGGATGGGCAGTTCGGAAAGCATGGGACGGTGCCTCTTGTCATTGGATGTGACAGGCATAGGCGCAATGGGCGTGCCAAGGTCGGTAGATGGCCGCAAGCCGTTGAACGGGTTGGGTTTTGTCCTGGTGCAAGGTTGGGATTGCAGGGCTGCGCTGTTGCACATTGAGACGGTGTGAGACGGTGGTGAAACAGTAAAAGCGGGGGCCGCTGTGCGGCCCTTTCGCGACACAAGGCCTGCGCAGCAGGCCCAGTGTCTCAAGGTGAAACACTCAGTCGCGGAATGGGACGCTCAAAGAAGCTGTCCTTGCATTGCCATTATCCGGTAATTGTCCTCAATGGCTTGATTTAAAACACTTTTACAGCACCTGGCACAGTTCCTGTATCGCAACCGTCACATGCACACCTGCTGTACCAAAGCGTGCGAAAACGATAAGAACAACAACCGTGGAGGTCTGACCTTGAAGACGACTCGACTCCGGCGGCATGCGGGCAAACTGGCGCTGGTCGCCGCCGCGCTGCTGAGCACCCAGGCCATGGCGGCCGAGCAGGGCCCGAGCCTGTTGCAGAACAAGTGCATGGGGTGCCATATCCCCGAAGGCAACGACACCTACAGCCGTATCAGCCACCAGCGTAAGACGCCGGAAGGCTGGCTGATGAGCATCGCCCGCATGCAGGTGATGCACGGCCTGCAGATAAGCGACGACGACCGCCGCACCCTGGTCAAGTACCTGGCCGACAAGCAGGGCCTGGCGCCCAGCGAAACCGATGGCGTGCGGTATGCCATGGAGCGCCGGCTGAACACCGTCGAGCAGTTCGACACCCAGCTCAGCGAAACCTGTGGCCGTTGCCACTCCGGTGCCCGTGTCGCCTTGCAGCGGCGCCCGGCCAAGGAGTGGGAGCACCTCGTCAACTTCCATCTCGGCCAGTGGCCGTCCCTCGAATACCAGGCCCAGGCGCGTGACCGCGACTGGCTGCCGATCGCCCTGCAGCAAGTGGTGCCCGACCTGGCCAAGCGCTACCCGCTGGAAAGCGCGGCGTGGGCCGAATGGCAGAAGGCCAGGCCCAAGGCCGATGCGCTGCCGGGTCAGTGGGCATTCAGCGGCCACATGCTGGCCAAGGGCGATGTGCGCGGGGTGATGAGCGTCACGCCTGACCAGGGTGACACCTTCAAGGTCGAGGTCAAGGGCGCTTATGCCGACGGCACGCCGTTCAATGGCAGCGGTTCGGCGATCCTCTACAACGGCTATGAATGGCGTGGCAACGTCAAGGTCGGCGACGCCAACCTGCGCCAGGTGTTCGCCGCGCTGGATGGCGAAATGAAGGGCCGCATGTTCGAGGCCGAGCACGACGAGCGTGGCCTGGACTTCACCGCAGTGAAGGAGGGCAAGGCGCGCCTGCTGGCGGTGCAACCGGCATTCATCAAGGCCGGTGGCGAAAGCGAGATCACCCTGGTCGGCAGCGGCCTGGCCGGCAAACCGGACCTGGGCGCTGGCGTGGAAGTGACCGAGGTGCTGGAGCAGACCCCGACCCTGGTACGGGTGAAGGCCCGCGCCGCGGCCGATGCCAAACCAGGCCAGCGCGAAGTCGCCATCGGGGCGCTCAAGGGCGTCAACCTGGCGGTGTACGACAAAGTCGAGGAAGTGAAAGTGGTGCCGGCGTTCTCTATCGCCCGCATCGGCGAAAACGGTGCCTCGGTGCCCAAGGTGCAGGGCCGCTTCGAGGCCGAAGCCTGGGGCAAGGACGCCAATGGCCAGCCGCTGCGCATCGGCTACCTGCCGGCCAGCTGGAAGGTCGAGCCGTTCAACGAGCGTGCGGTCGAGGACGAAGACGTCAAGTTCGCCGGGAAGATGCAGGCCGATGGCGTGTTCGTGCCAGGCGGTGCCGGCCCCAACCCGGAGCGCAAGATGATGACCAACAACGCCGGCAACCTGAAGGTCATCGCCACCCTGGCCGACGGTGGCCAGACTGGCGAGGGGCACATGATCGTCACCGTACAGCGCTGGAACAACCCGCCGCTGCCGTAACGGCAGGGGGCTTACGGTTTTCCAACGGATCGATTATCGGGAGGTCGCCATGGGCGCGCTACTGAACCTGGTCGAACGCAACCTGCATGAAGTGCAGGTCGACGCCGACCGCATGCTGTTCCATATCCCCAGCAGTTCGCTGTTCACCGCCGACGCGGTGACCGGCGGCATCATCGACACCCTGCGCCAGCAAGGCTGCTCGGCCGAGGAGCTGATGCAGCGCCTTGGCCAGCAGTTTGCCGGCAGCGATATCCAGGACACCCTGCGCGAGCTGATCGCGCTGGAACTGGTCAGCGACGGCTCGCCGCTGACCCCGGAAATCGCCCTCAAGCAGGTCGAGCGCACGGCGCTGAACACCGTGGTGCTCAACGTCAACACCGGCTGCAACCTCAGCTGCACCTACTGCTACAAGGAAGACCTGGACAAACCGTCCGCGGGCAAGAAGATGAGTACTGCCACCGCCGAGGCTTCGGTGGAGATGCTGCTCAAGGAGTCGCCCGACGAGCAGCGCTACAGCGTGGTGTTCTTTGGTGGCGAGCCGCTGTCCAACCGGCCACTGATCGAGCACATGGTCGCCTACTGCGAGCGGCGCTTCGCCGAGGCGGGCAAGCAGGTGGAGTTCATCATGACCACCAATGCCACCTTGCTCAACGAAGAGATCGTCGACTGGCTCAA
The DNA here is from genome assembly GCF_000814065.1 of Pseudomonas sp. C5pp. Classification (NCBI taxonomy): domain Bacteria; kingdom Pseudomonadati; phylum Pseudomonadota; class Gammaproteobacteria; order Pseudomonadales; family Pseudomonadaceae; genus Pseudomonas; species Pseudomonas sp. C5pp. The sequence continues at coordinate 28,976 of NZ_JWLN01000031.1, forward strand.
TGCCCATCGCTTCGGCCTGTCGATCAGCATCGACGGCCCCAAGACCGTGCACGACCGCAACCGCATCACCGTGGGCGGGCAGGGCACCTATGACGTGGTGCGGCGCAAGGTCGACATGCTGCTGTCGCGCTACCACAGCCGCCCGGTGGGCGCACGGGTCACGCTGACCCGTGGCATCACCGACGTCGAGACCATCTGGAACCACCTGTTCAACGAACTGGGCTTCGCTGAAGTCGGCTTTGCCCCGGTCACCTCCGGCGACATGGCCAACTTCAACCTCACCGGCGAAGAGCTGGTTCAGGTGTTCGCCAACATGAAGGCGCTGGGCCGGCGTTACCTGGAGGCTGCGCTGGAGCACCGCAACATCGGTTTCTCCAACTTGCACCAGCTGATCACCGACATCCACGAAGGCCACAAGAAGGCCCTGCCGTGCGGCGCCGGGCTGAAGATGCTGGCCGTGGACCATGAGGGCGAGCTGAACCTGTGCCACCGCTTCACCGGCTCCAGCCTGCCGACCTTCGGCAATGTGCACCAGGGCGTGAAGCAGGCGCAGCTCAACGACTTCCTGTCGCAGCGCCTGGACCGCAGCAACACCGGCTGCGACAGCTGCCGCATCCGCAACCTGTGCTCCGGCGGCTGCTACCACGAAAGCTATGCCCGCTATGGCGACCCGCAGCACCCGACCTACCACTATTGCGAACTGATGCGCGACTGGGTCGACTTCGGCATCGAAGTCTACAGCCGCATCATGGCCGCCAACCCGGCCTTCATCGATCGCTACATCACCCCGCGGAAGGCGCACTGACATGAAGCACTTGAAGCCCCTGAACAACAAGGCGCGCATCCTCGAGCAGGCCGCCGCCGAAGACCGCGTCGAAGAAGTCATGGCCATGAGCGCAGTGGCGGGCTGCACCGCCACCACCGACCCGGGCTGGGAAGTGGACGCCTTTGGTGGCGTGAGCTCGCTGTGCCAGCCGATGGAGGCCGACCTGTATGGCTGCTCCGACCCTTGCTGGTGGCCGGCCCAGGTGCCGGACATGATGAGCACCTACCAGGACTGGAACGCCCAGGCGAGCAACTCGGCGGAAGACTGGCGCAACCTCGGCACCGTGTTCCCGAAAGACAAGTGACCGGCCCAACAAGAATGACAAGGGGAAACCGCATGAAAGCTGGACGCTGCGCGTCACTCGCGCTCACCATCGCCGCCACGGCCTGTGCCGGGCTGGTACAGGCCGCCGACACCGGGCCGGCGCTGAAGGCTGGCCACGAATACATGATCGTGACCAACTACCCGAACAACCTGCACGTGGTCGATGTGGCCAGTGACACGGTGTACAAGAGCTGCGTGATGCCCGACAAGTTCGGCCCCGGCACCGCGATGATGGCGCCGGACAACCGCACCGCCTACGTGCTCAACAACCACTACGGCGACATCTACGGCATCGACCTGGACACCTGCAAGAACACCTTCCACGCCAACCTGTCCAGTGTGCCGGGTGAGGTGGGCCGGTCGATGTACTCGTTCGCCATCAGCCCGGACGGCAAGGAAGTGTACGCCACGGTCAACCCGACCCAGCGCCTGAACGACCACTACGTGGTCAAGCCACCGCGGCTGGAGGTGTTCAGCACCGCCGATGGCCTGGAGGCCAAGCCGGTGCGCACCTTCCCGATGCCGCGCCAGGTGTACCTGATGCGTGCGGCGGACGATGGCAGCCTGTACGTCGCCGGGCCGGACATCTACAAGATGGACGTGAAGACCGGCAAGTACACGGTGGCCTTGCCGCTGCGCAACTGGAACCGCAAAGGCTACAGCGCCCCGGACGTGCTGTACTTCTGGCCGCACCAGAGCCCGCGCCACGAGTTTTCGATGCTGTACACCATTGCCAGGTTCAAGGATGACAAGCAGGACCCGGCCACCGCCGATCTGCTGTATGGCTACCTGAGCGTCGACCTGAAGACCGGCAAGACCCACACCCAGGAGTTTGCCGACCTGACCGAGCTGTACTTCACCGGGCTGCGTTCGCCGAAAGACCCGAACCAGATCTACGGCGTGCTCAACCGCCTGGCCAAGTACGACCTCAAACAGCGCAAGCTGATCAAGGCGGCGAATCTGGACCACACTTACTACTGCGTGGCCTTCGACAAGAAAGGCGACAAGTTGTACCTGGGCGGCACCTTCAACGACCTGGCGGTGTTCAACCCGGATACGCTGGAGAAAGTGAAGAACATCAAGTTGCCGGGTGGGGACATGTCCACCACCACGCCGCAGGTGTTCATCCGTTAAACCGGTGTTGCTTTCTTCGCGGGTAAACCCGCTCCTACAAGGATCTCCACAGGGGCTGAATGTGGTGCGGTCCCTGTGGGAGCGGGTTTACCCGCGAAGAGGCCCGCTCAATCAACACAAGAACAACAAGAGACCGCCATGCCCCAGCCAAGCTACTCCCAGGGCAACCAGGACAAACCCCTGCTTACCCAGTGCATCGGCGACGCCTTCGACACCACCGTCGCCCGCTTCCCCGACCGTGACGCCCTGGTCGTCCGCCACCAGGCCCTGCGCTACACCTGGCAGCAGCTGGCCGACGCCGTCGACCAGCACGCCCGTGCGCTGATGGCCCTGGGCGTGCAGCCCGGTGACCGCCTCGGCATCTGGGCACCCAACTGCGCAGAGTGGTGCATCACCCAGTTCGCCAGCGCCAAGGTGGGCGCGATCCTGGTCAACATCAACCCGGCCTACCGCTCCAGCGAACTGGACTACGCCCTCGGCCAGTCCGGCTGCCGCTGGGTGATCTGCGCCGACGCGTTCAAGACATCCGACTACCACGCCATGTTGCTGGGCCTGGTTCCGGGCCTGGCCAGCAGCCAGCCGGGCGCCCTGATCTGCGAACGCTTCCCCGAACTGCGCGGTGTTGTCAGCCTGGCCGCCGCGCCACCGGCGGGCTTTCTCGCCTGGCACCAACTGCAGGGCCGTGCCGCGGCTGTCAGCCGCGAAGCCTTGGCCGAGCGCCAGGCACAGCTGCGCTGCGACGACCCGATCAATATCCAGTACACCTCGGGCACCACCGGTTTCCCGAAAGGCGCCACCCTCAGCCACAGCAACATCCTCAACAACGGCTACATGGTCGGTGAAAGCCTGGGCCTGACCGAGCATGACCGGCTGGTGGTGCCGGTGCCGCTGTACCACTGCTTCGGCATGGTCATGGCCAACCTCGGCTGCATGACCCACGGCAGCACCCTGATCTACCCCAACGACGCCTTCGACCCATTGGCCACCCTGCGTGCGGTGGCGGAAGAAAAGGCCACTGCCTTGTACGGTGTGCCGACCATGTTCATTGCCGAACTGGACCACCCGCAGCGTGACGAGTTCGACCTGTCCAGCCTGCGCACCGGGATCATGGCCGGCGCCACCTGCCCGATCGAAGTGATGCGCCGGGTTATCGGCGAGATGCACATGGCCGAGGTGCAGATTGCCTACGGCATGACCGAAACCAGCCCGGTGTCGCTGCAGACCGGCGCCAGCGACGACCTGGAGCGCCGCGTGACCAGCGTCGGGCGCACCCAGCCACGGCTGGAGAACAAGGTGATCGATGCCGATGGCAACACGCTGCTGCGTGGTGAGATCGGCGAGCTGTGCACGCGGGGTTACAGCGTGATGCTGGGCTACTGGAACAACCCCAAGGCCACGGCCGAAAGCATCGATGAGGACGGCTGGATGCACACCGGCGACCTGGCGGTGATGGACGAGCAGGGCTATGTGCGTATTGTCGGGCGCAGCAAGGACATGATCATTCGCGGCGGCGAGAACATCTACCCGCGCGAGCTGGAGGAGTTCTTCTTCACCCACCCGGCGGTGGCCGATGTGCAGGTGATTGGCGTGCCGTGCAGCAAGTACGGTGAAGAGATCGTGGCCTGGGTGCGGCTGCACCCGGGGCATACGGCCAGCGCGGAGGAGCTGCACGAGTGGGCGAAGGCGCGGATCGCGCACTTCAAGGTGCCGCGGTACTTCCGCTTTGTCGATGAGTTCCCGATGACGGTGACCGGCAAGGTGCAGAAGTTCCGCATGCGCGAGATCAGTGTCGAGGAGCTGTCTGCCGGGTGAGGTGTCGCCTGTGCTGGCCTCTTCGCGGGTAAACCCGCTCCCACAGGTACTGCACAGGCCTCAAGGGCAGTGGAGAATCTGTGGGAGCGGGTTTACCCGCGAAGAGGCCAGTGCAGGCAGTAGATGCTCCCCACAGGTCTCCAACGCCCTTGAGGCCTGTACAATACCTGTGGGAGCGGGTTTACCCGCGAAGAGGCCAGTACAGGCAGCAGATGACCTCAGCCTTGCAGCAACTCCGGGCTGTTGAAGTTGCTCAACCTGCGATCATCGTCGGCACATTCCAGCCCCTGCACCGCTTCACGCAGCAAGGCCTTCTGCAAACTCCGCTCGCCCGCCGCCCAGGCCTGCTCCAGCACCGGCAACACCCGGCGTGGCAGCACGCTGAACATCGGCTGCCAGTACCCACCCTGGCGCACCATGGCCGCGCTGTCACTGGTCACCGCCAGGTGCAGCAGGTCCTCGATCAACCCCCGGTCAACCAGCGGCGCATCACAGGCCAGCAGCACTACCCATTCATGCCGCGCCACCTTGAGCCCGGCAATCACCCCCGCCAACGGCCCGGGGTAGTCCGCCTCGGCATCGCCCACCAACTGGTCGGCATACGCTTGGTAGGCCTGCTGGTTACGGTTGCAGGAAATCACCAGGTCATCGCTGAGCGGCCGTACCACCCGCTGCACATGCGCCACCAGCGGTTCGCCCTGCCAGTCGACCAGGCCCTTGTCGCGGCCGCCCATGCGCTGGCCGCGGCCACCGGCGAGAATGAGGATGGAGCAGGGGGGCAGGGCATCAGGCATGAAAAAGGGTTCCGGGCAGTCAATGCCGGGAACCCTCCCATTTCACGCGGGGCTTGTCCAGTCAGCTGTCGCTGGTCACGGCCTGCGTGTCGGCATTACCCGCCTGGCGTCGCCCGGCAAGGCGCATCACCACCACGAAGAACACCGGCACGAACACCACGGCCAGGGTGGCGCTGAGCATGCCGCCGATCACCCCGGTACCGATCGCCTTCTGGCTGGCCGAGCTGGCGCCGCTGGCAATGGCCAGCGGCACCACGCCGAGGATGAACGCCAGCGAGGTCATCACGATCGGCCGCAGGCGCAGGCGCGCAGCCTGCACGGCGGCGTCAGCGGCATCGACGCCCTGGTCGACCAGGCTCTTGGCGAACTCGATGATCAGGATGGCGTTCTTCGCCGACAGGCCGATCAACGTGATCAGGCCGACCTTGAAGAACACGTCGTTGGGCATGCCGCGCAGGGTCACCGCCAGCACCGCACCGAGCACGCCCAGCGGTACTACCAGCAGTACTGCGGTGGGGATCGACCAGCTTTCGTACAGCGCTGCCAGGCACAGGAACACCACCAGCAACGACAGCGCCATCAGCATCGGTGCCTGGCTGCCGGACAGCCGCTCCTGCAGCGACAGGCCAGTCCATTCCAGGCCGGCACCGGCCGGCAGCTGGGCCACCAGGCGCTCGATTTCGGCCATGGCTTCGCCCGAACTGTAGCCGGCTGCCGGTTCGCCGGAAATCGACACCGCCGGGTAGCCGTTGTAGCGGGTCAGCTGCACCGGGCCGCTGACCCACCTGGCCTGGACGAAGGCGCCCAGTGGCACCATCTTGCCGCTGTCGTTGCGCACGTGGATCTTCAGCAGGTCTTCGACCTGGCTGCGCTGGTCGCCTTCGGCCTGCACCACCACCCGCTGCATGCGGCCCTGGTTGGGGAAGTCGTTGACGTAGCTGGAACCCACGGCCACGTCCAGCACCGAACCGATATCGGCAAACGATACGCCCAGGGCGTTGGCCTGGCGGCGGTCGATTTCCAGTTGTACCTGCGGGCTTTCCGCCAGCGAGGCTTCGCGCACGTTGGTCAGCACCTTGCTTTTGCCGGCATTTGCCAGCAGCTCGTCGCGGGCGGCCATCAGCTCGGCGTGGCCCATGCCGCCGCGGTCCTGTAGGCGGAACTCGAAGCCGGTCGACTCGCCAAGGCCGTCGATTGGCGGTGGCAGCACGGAATAGGCCACGGCGTCCTTGAGCTGGGTAAAGGCCATGGTCGCGCGGTCGGCGATCGACTGGGCGCTGTCGTCGGCACCGCGCTCGGACCAGTCCTTGAGCGTGGTGAAGGCCAGTGCCGCGTTCTGCCCGCTGCCCGAGAAGCTGAAACCCAGGATCAAGGTGGTGTTACCCACGCCGGGCTCTTCGGCGTTGTGCGCCTCGATCTGTGCCGCCACCTGTTCGGTGCGCATGCGGCTGGCGCCTGGCGGCAGCTGGATGTCGGTGATGGTGTAGCCTTGGTCTTCGGTGGGCAGGAACGCCGTGGGCAGCTGGCTGAAGCCATAGCCCAGCACTGCCAGCAGCAACGCATATACCAGCAGGTAGCGGCCGCTGCGCTTGAGCGCCTGCACCACCCAGCGCTGGTAACCGTTGCTCATGCCCTCGAAGCGCCGGTTGAACCAGCCGAAGAAGCCCTTGCGTTCGTGGTGCTCGCCCTTGGCCACCGGCTTGAGCAGGGTGGCACACAGCGCCGGGGTCAGGCTGAGGGCGAGAAACGCCGAGAACAGGATCGACACTGCCATCGACAGCGAGAACTGCTGGTAGATCACCCCCACCGAGCCTTGCATGAAGGCCATGGGCAGGAACACCGCCACCAGCACCAGGGTAATGCCGACGATCGCGCCGCTGATCTGGCCCATGGCCTTGCGCGTGGCCTCCTTGGGCGGCAGGCCTTCCTCGGCCATGATCCGCTCGACGTTTTCCACCACCACGATGGCATCGTCGACCAGGATGCCGATGGCCAGCACCATGCCGAACAGGGTCAGCACGTTGACCGAGAAGCCCATGGCCAACATCACGGCGAAGGTGCCCATCAGGGCCACCGGCACCACCAGGGTCGGGATCAGGGTGTAGCGCAGGTTCTGCAGGAACAGGAACATCACCGCGAACACCAGCAGCATGGCTTCGAACAGGGTGTTGATGACTTGCTCGATCGACACCTTGACGAATGGCGAGGTGTCGTAGGGGATGTCGTACTTGACGCCTTCGGGGAAGTAGCGCGCCAGGTCCTGCATCTTCGCCCGCACCAGGGTGGCGGTTTCCATGGCGTTGGCGCCCGGCGACAGCTGCACGCTGAAGGCGGTGGCCGGCTTGCCGTTCAGGCGCGTGCCGTACTGGTATTCCTGGGCACCGATCTCGACCCGGGCGACATCGCCGATGGTCACCGTGGAACCGTCCGGGTTGGCACGCAGGACAATCCCGGCGAACTCCTCGGGGGTGCTCAGCTGGCCCTTGACCACCACGTTGGCGGTGATTTCCTGAGTGCCACGGGTGGGCAGGTCACCAATGCTGCCGGGGGCCACCTGGGCGTTCTGCGCGGCGATGGCCTCGGCCACGTCGTTCGGCGTGAGGTTGAAGCCGATCAGCTTGCGCGGGTCGATCCAGATGCGCATGGCGCGTTCCGAACCGTACAGCTGGGCCTTGCCGACGCCCTTGAGGCGGCGGATTTCGTCCATCACGTTGCGCGCAAGGATATCCGACAGGGCGGTTTCGTCGAGCTTGCCATCTTCGGAGGTGAGGGTGGCCAGCAGCAGGAAGCCGGTGGAGACCTTTTCCACCTGCAGGCCTTGCTGGGTTACCGGGCGCGGCAGGCGCGACTCGACCACCTTCAGGCGGTTCTGCACGTCGACCTGGGCCAGGTCCGGGTTGGTGCCCGGGGCGAAGGTGGCGGTGATGGTGGCGCTGCCCAGGCTGCTTTGCGACTCGAAGTACAGCAGGTTGTCGGCGCCGTTGAGCTCCTGCTCGATCAGGCTGACCACGCTCTCGTCCATGGTCGCCGCCGAAGCGCCCGGATACACGGCGTAGATTTCCACCTGCGGCGGGGCCACGTTGGGGTACTGGGCCACTGGCAGTTGTGGGATGGCCAGGGCACCGGCCAGCAGGATGAACAGGGCGACCACCCAGGCGAATACCGGGCGGTCGATGAAGAATTGCGGCATGAATCAGGCCCTCACTGGCCAGTGTGCTGTGCGATGGGCGATGCCCCTGATGCTTTGTCGACCTGCACCTGGTCACCGGCCTTGACGTGTTGCAGGCCCTCGACCACCACCCGCTCGCCGGGGGCCAGGCCTTCGCTGACGATCCAGCGGTCGCCCTGGGCGCTGCCCAGTACTACCTGGCGGTCGCTGACCCGGGCCTGCGGGTCGACCACCAGCACCTTGGGCACGCCAGCGCTGTCGCGCAGGATGGCGCGCTGCGGCACGCTCAGGCCCTTGGGCTGCACGGCCTGCTCCAGGCGCACGCGCACGTAGCTGCCGGGCAGCAGGTCGAGGTCCGGGTTGGGGAACTCACTGCGCAGGGTGATCTGGTTGGTGCTGGGGTCGACGCTGATGTCGGAGAACAGCAGTTTGCCCGGCAACGGGTAGGTGCTGCCATCGTCCTGGATCAGCGTGGCCCGGGCTTGGCCGTCGCCCACCTGCTGCAGCTCGCCGGCACGCATGGCGCGGCGCAGGGCGTTGAGCTCGCGGGTCGACTGGGTGACATCGGCGTGGATCGGGTCCAGCTGCTGGATGGTCGCCAGGGGTGTGGTCTCGTTCTGCCCGACCAGCGCACCTTCGGTGACCTGGGCGCGGCCGATACGGCCGGAAATCGGCGCGGTCACGGTGGCGTAGCCGAGGTTGAGGCGGGCGCGTTCCAGGGCGGCCTTGGCCTCGGCCACTGCGGCATCGGCCTGCAGGTAGCTGGCCTTGGCGTTGTCGTATTCCTGGCGGCTGACGGCCTTGTCGTCGACCAGCTCGCGGTAGCGCTGCTCCTGCAGGCGTGCCTGGTACAGGGTGGCCTCGGCCTTGGCCAGGGTGGCGCGGGCGCTGTCGTGGTCGGCCTTGAACGGTGCCGGGTCGATCAGGAACAGCACATCGCCCTGCTTGACGTCGCTGCCTTCGCGGTACACCCGCTTGAGCACAACGCCCGCGACACGTGCTCGCACTTCGGCGGTGCGCGGCGCGAGGATACGGCCGCTGAGCTCACTGCTGATGGCCAGTGGCTGCAGTTGCAGGGTTTCCACCCGCACTTGCGGGGTGGGGGCCTGTTCTTCCTGTTCGGCGCTGTCGTCGCAGCCGGCCAGGGACAGGCTCAGGAACGCCAGAAGCGCCAACGGGCGCAAGCGTGGGGGGAGGGTAGTAGACATACGGATCTTCCGATGATGACCGCCGGTATGCTACGGCAGGCGTTCCTTGCGTGGCTGTTAATACCTGTAGGACGAGTGTGAAAAAGTGTGAAGAACAATCCTCTCGACCTGTAGGGTTCTATATTCTGCGTGTACCTGTACCGGCCTCTTCGCGGGTAAACCCGCTCCCACAGGGACCGCACAGCATCTGGAACCTGTGCAGTCCCTGTGGGAGCGGGTTTACCCGCGAAGAGGCCGGCAAGGCCTACCACAACCCAGACTTCCAAGCACCTATGCCGAATATTTTCCTGGTCGAAGACGACAGCGCCCTGTCCGAACTGATCGCCAGCTACCTGCAACGCAACGACTTCCATGTCCAGGTGATCGCCCGTGGCGATCATGTGCTTGACGAGTACCGCCGGCAAAAGCCCGACCTGGTCATCCTCGACCTGATGCTGCCGGGCATCGACGGCCTGCAGCTGTGCCGCCTGCTGCGCCAGGAGTCGCAGGGCCTGCCGATCCTGATGCTGACCGCCCGCGACGACAGCCACGACCAGGTCCTGGGCCTGGAAATGGGCGCCGACGACTACGTGACCAAACCCTGCGAACCGCGTGTACTGCTGGCCCGCGTGCGTACCCTGCTGCGTCGCAGCAGCGTCAACGAGCCGCGCCTGGACAACGACCTGATCCTGATCGGTGGCCTGCGCATCGACCTGGCCGAGCGCACCGTGAGCTGGCGTGGCGAAGAGGTGGAGCTGTCCAGCGGCGAGTACAACCTGCTGGTGGTACTGGCGCGCAATGCCGGCGAAGTGCTGAACCGCGACCGCATCCTGCAGCAACTGCGGGGTATCGAGTTCAACGGCACCGACCGCTCGGTGGACGTGGCCATCTCCAAGCTGCGGCGCAAGTTCGACGATAACGCCGGCGAAGCGCGCAAGATCAAGACCGTGTGGGGCAAGGGCTACCTGTTCAGCCGTGTCGAGTGGGAGTGCTGACCGTCCATGCTGAAGATTCTGGTGCGGCTGTACCTGGTGATCATCGTTGCCTATGCCGGTGCACTGTTGTTCATTCCCGACACCATCGTCGGCCTGTTCCAGGACCGCTTCATGGCCTACAACCTGGACCAGGCCAAGGGTGTGCAGGCGCTGATCGTGCGCCAGTTCCGCCAGGCCCCGCGCGAGCAGTGGCCGGCGGTGGAGCAAGAGCTGGCCAGTGATTTCGCGCCGCTGGAACTGCAACTGCTGCGCATGGACCAGGCCGACCTGAGCGAGGACGAGCAGGCGCGCCTGGAGCACGGCCTGTACGCCGTGCGCATCGCCGAATGGGGCTACTACGAAACCGTGCTGGCGCCGCTGGACAAGGAATGGCTGGTGCGCCTGCACTCACCGCCAGACCCACTGGATATCAACGTGCTGTCGTGGGGCGTGACCGTACTGATCGGTGCAGCCATGCTCGGTTGCCTGCTGCTGTGGGTATGGCCGCACTGGCGCGACCTGGAGCGCCTCAAGGAAACCGCCCGGCGCCTGGGCCAGGGGCAGATGGCCGAGCGTACGCACATCTCGCCGCACTCCAACATCGGTGAACTGGCCGGGGTGTTCGACACCATGGCCAGTGACCTGGAACGCCACGTGAACCAGCAGCGCGAGCTGCTCAATGCGGTGTCGCACGAGTTGCGCACGCCGTTGACCCGGCTGGACTTCGGCCTGGTGCTGCTGTTCGACGAAGTGCCGCCGGCCAGCCGCAAGCGCCTGCTGGAGCTGGTGGGGCATGTGCGTGAGCTGGATGAGCTGGTGCTGGAGCTGTTGTCCTACAGCCGGCTGTACAACGCCGATCAGGCCCGCGAGCGTGTCGAGGTCTCGTTGCTGGAGCTGGTCGACAGCGTGCTCGGCGGCTTTGCCGAGGAGCTCGATGGCCGGGGTATCCAGTGGGAGGTGCGGGCCGAGGGGGATTTGCCGCGTTTTGTGCTGGACCCACGGCTGACGGCACGGGCGGTGCAGAACCTGGTGCGCAATGCCATGCGTTACTGCGACGAGAGCCTGTTGCTGCGCTTGCGCCTGGAAGACGATGGCGCCTGCCTGGTGACGGTGGAGGATGACGGGATCGGTATTCCGGTGGAGGAGCGCGAGCGGATTTTCCAGCCGTTCTACCGCCTGGACCGTAGCCGTGACCGCAATACCGGCGGGTTTGGCCTGGGCTTGGCGATCAGCCGACGGGCGATCGAGGGGCAGGGTGGCACCTTGACCGTGGCGCAGTCGGCGCTGGGTGGCGCGCAGTTCCGGATTCGCTTGCCTGCCGGGTGATGGGGTGCCTGTGCCGGCCCTTTCGCGGGTGAACCCGCTCCTACAAGGGCCGTACAGATTCAAACTGTGGAGCACCTGTGGGAGCGGGTTTACCCGCGAAAGGGCCGGGCCTGCTAATCACTTTCTGCCAGCCGGGCAGACCACAGCACAAACCGGTCCTTGCCACTGTGCTTGGCCTCGTACAGCGCCTGGTCGGCGCGCACCAGCGCCGTGGTCAGGCTGTCGCCCTGGTCCACCCGGGCCAGGCCAATGCTGATGGTTACCGGGTGTTCGCCAACATCTTCACGTACTCGTTGGCACAGCGCCGCCACTCGTTGCTCGGCGCCTTGCTGGTCCAGCCCCTGGAAAAAGATCGCGAATTCCTCACCACCCAGTCGGGCAAACTCGTAACCGGTCATGCTCGCCTTGATATGCAGGGCCACGCGCTTGAGTACTTCATCGCCCACGTCATGGCCAAAACGGTCATTCACCCGCTTGAAGTTGTCGATGTCGATCATCGCCAGGTACTGCTCGGCCGTGGCCAGGCGTAGCTGGTGGCCGGCCTGGGTCATGAACGAGCGGCGGTTGGGGATTTCGGTCAGGGCATCGACATAGGCCTGGTCCAGCAGCACCTTGGACAGGTAGAAATTGTGCAGCTTGGCCTTGCGCATCTGCAGGTAGCTGTAGATGACCAGGCCGCTGAGGAACACCGCGTAGCTGATCAGCATGGCGCCTTCGAGTTCGTCCGGCCCGATACGGGTGTGGTAGAAAGGGTTGAGCACCACCCAGGTGATGGCCATGGCGCAGAAGAACGACCAGCGCCGCACCGGTAGCACCGAAACGGCATACAGCACGGTGGACACCCCGAGCACCAGCCATACCGGGCGCTGGGCCACCGGGATGCCTTCGATCACCAGGCGCATGCCCAGGGTGATGGCGGCGATGAACAGCAGGTTGAGTACATCGAAGTGATGGCTGCGACGGGTGAACCGCAGTACCACGGTGAGGCTGCCGAGCAGGGTGATGAACAGATAGGACAGCCAGGTGAAACCCTGGCCGCCGAGGAAGCTGACGATCAGGTCGAAGACCAGCCAGATCAGGATGCTGACGCAGAATACCAGCAGGCAGAACGGGCGCATGACCTCGAATTCGTGCTGGCGGAATTCGGCGCGCAGGGCGGCGGGGGCGACCTGTTTGCGAACGTGGGCTTCGACGGTCTTGAACATGCGGGCTCCTGGGCGTACTGCATTACCAGGCCTGGCCCCTTCGCGGGTAAACCCGCTCCCACAGGTCTTCCACAGCGTTGGAAATCTGTGCTGTCCCTGTGGGAGCGGGTTTACCCGCGAAGAGGCCAGGCCTGGAGACTCAATTGGTGGGCAGAACACCCCGGGCCCATGGCCGGTAACGCAGGTCGAACACCGCCTCGGCATGGCACCCGCCGCCCAGCTTCGGCTGGGCAGGCTCAGCCCGAAACGCCTGGCCTGGCGCGCTCACCTGGCGGAACGCCTCGCGCACCACGCCAACCCGGCACGGCAAGGCCTGCTCGTAACCCTGGCGCACCAACGCGGGCAAGCGTCCGGTCCCGGTGCCATCCTGCCACCACACAGTCAAGCCCAACCCGGCCAGTTGATCCAGCCATGCGGCATTGACCCGCGGTGAGAGTTTGCCAGCGCTGAAAGCGCTGATGTGCAAAGGCTTGTCCAGTTGCCGGTTGAAGGCCTGCAACTGGCTGTGCAGGGCATCCCGGCGCTCGGCCTCGCGAAAGTGATGGTCGTCCAGCTCCATGGGCAGGTACCAGCCGTCCACCGGCAACTGCCACGCCTGGCGCAGTTGCTGATACTGGCTGAGCGAGCGCCCCAGCTGCGCCTTCCAGTAACTGTTCAGGCCTTCACCGTCCAGCTCGTCGATGCGCTGGTAATAGGCCGGGTCCATGTACAGCCCCAGCACCAGTTGCAGGCCCTGGGCACGCGCGCTGCGCAGGCTGTCGGCCAGCCAGCCGCGGGCACCGCCGAAATCGCTGTCGCCATAGGCGCTCCACTGCACGATCAGGGTTTTGCCGCCCTGGGCCACGGTGGCATGCCACAGTTGCTGCCACTGGGCGGGGGTGACATTGGCGTCGCGGTTCAGGGGTTGGTAGAACAGGCGCTGGTCGGCGCTGGCTGGCAGGCACAGGGCAAGCAGGCAGAGGGCCAGGAACGTACGCATCAGAAGGTCATCTCCGCACCGACCAGCACGCCATTGGCGCGCTCGTATAGATTGCCGCCCAGCGATTGCTGGTACTCGGCACGCACTTTCAGCGAACCGCGGTAGGCGTTGTAGCGGTCATCATCGAACCACCACTGCCAGCGCACGCCCACACCGGCCCGAGCGTCCTGGCGCCAGTCGTTGCTCGGGTCCTGGCTGGAAAACTCGATAAAACCATAGGGCATGATGGTTTGCGGTGAGCTGCCCGGCAGCTTCCAGGCGTGGCCTTGCTGGTAGCGCGACAGCCAGGCGTGGTCGCCGGCACGGGTCCACCAGGCGGCGTCGAGGTAGAGGAAGCGTTCGTTCCAGTCGTCTTCATCGACCCGCCAGTCGTTGCGCCAGTCGCCCTGGTCGAGGAAAGAAGCGGTGGCCCGCAACAGCAGGTCGTTGCTCGATTCGGCGTGGTGGCGCAGGTCGCCCCAGTTGCCGCCGACCTTGGCGGGGCTAAGCAGTTGGCCCAGGCTCAGCCCGCGGTAGTGTTCCTCGTCGATCTGACGCTGGTGGTACAGCTCGGCATACAGGTTGAGGTTGGCCTGGCCGAATGGTTTGTAGCGCAGGCCGACACCGGTACCCATGCTTTGCGCGTAGTCGGTGCGGCTTTGCCCACCGAACAGCACGCGGCCATACACCGACAGGGTGCTGCCGTTGCGGCTGGGCTCCTCGCCCAGGGCATGGTCCCACATGGCCAGTTGCACGTTCTGCGATTGCGCGCGGCGCGAAGTGCCGCTGCGCTGGCCATTGTCGAGGAACTTGTCGTTGGTCGAGGTACCGGCCGGCGACCAGGTGCTGGCCAGGGTGATGGTGTCGCGCCGCGACAGGCTTTCGTGGGCGCGGCGCTGGCGGTACTTGCGCGCTTCCAGGCTGCCGTATTCGTCGTCGCCGTCGACCAGGTCCTGCTCCACAGCGAGGATGCGGCGCAGTTCGCGCCGCGCCGAAGCGCTGTCTTCGGCTTCGTCATAGCGCAAGGCCAGCGTCTCGCCAAGGCGGTAGTCCTCGGGGAAGTCGTGGGTGGCGCGTTCCAGGTAGGAAATCGACTGGCGGCGCTGGGCCTTGTCCGTCGAGCCGGCCAGGCGCATACCGTAGTCGGCCCGGTAGCGTGGCTGGTCGGGAGCCAGGCGCACGGCTTCTGCCAGCCAGGCGCTGCTCTGGGCACTGTCGCCAGCCAGTTGCGCGGTGCTGGAGGCCGCGTAGTAGTGGTCGGCCCGCGGGTTGTGTGCCAGGGCCTGGCGCTGGAAGCCCAGCGCCGCCTGGTAATCGCCTTGGCGCTGGGCGATGGCGGCACCCAAGGCCCAATCGTCGGCGCTATGGTGTGCGGCGGCGTCCCAATAGCGCCGGGCCGCTTGTGCGTCGTCGGCGTTCAACGCGCCGCGAGCGGCAGTGAGGCGGGCGTTGTCGGTCCAGGCGCTGTCGGGCTGGGTGCGCCAGATGGGCAGGGCCGCTTCGGAGTCGCCAGCGGCTTCCAGGGCATAGGCCAGGGGCAGGCGGCTCCCGCTGTCGCCCAGGCGCTCGGCGGCCTGGTAGTAGACCACCGCTTCGCCTGGCTGGTCGGGCATGGCGCAGCGGCCCAGGGCGCGGTACTGGCCAGGTTCGCTCGGGGTGGCCGGTACTGCCTGGCGCACGGCATCGCACTGGCCTGCCTCGGCAAGGCGGCCGAGCAACTGGGCCCGGGTACTGGCGTCGACCCGAGGGACCAGGCCGAGCATGCGGCGGGTGTCCAGCGGCCCGTCGTTACGTGCATACAGGTTGCCAAGGCGTTGCAGCAGCGACGGTGCAAGGCGGCCTTTGTGGCGGTCGTAGGCCTGCTCCAGCAATTGCCGGGCGTGTTCGTCATGGCCTTGCTGCATCAGCAGGAAGGTGGCTTGCTCCAGTGCGGCCATATCGCCGCTCTGTCGATAGCGTTGCTCCCATTCGGCGGCGGTACGTGGTTGCGGGGGCTGGGGCGGGTCGCCGTACAGGCGTTGCTTGAGCACGGCGTAGGCCTTGGGGTCAGTGCTTGCTGTGCAGCCCTTGAACTGCTCGCGCGCCAACTGCGGGTCGCGGCGCGACAGCCAGTCGACGGTTTCCAGGCAGGGGCGTTGCAGTTCGTTGCTCAGGCGCTGCACCAGCGGCGCCTCGTCGCCTGCGCGGGCCAGCTCCCACAGTTGCTGGCGCTGCTCGGGCTGGTTCAGCTGCTCGGCGGGCAGTGCCTGCAGCCAATACCGGGCCTGCTGGTTCTGGCCGACGGCGATGGCGCGGTTGGCCATGGCCAGGCGGGCCTGGTTGGCTGCTTCGGGGGAAGGGGCGCTGGGCAGCAGCGCGTTCAGCCCTTTTTCATCCACCTGCTGGATATAGGCATTGGCCAGGCGCTGCCAGTCTTGCGCAGGTAACTGGCCTTGGTCGGCCAGCGGCTGCAGCTGTTCGATGGTTTCCTTCCAGTTGCGCAGTTGCTCGGCGAAGTTGGCCCGGGCCAGGCGCAGCACTTGGCCGTTCCCCTGAGGCGGCAGATGGTTGAGCCAGTCCAGCGCCTTGGCGGCACCACCAAATTTGGCCAGGCTCAGGCTATAGGCCTGCCACAGGCGCACCCGGTGGGTGCCGTCGCTGTTGGCCAGCCATTGTTCCACCTGGCTGGCCGGCGGCGGGTCTTGTTCGATCCAGGTCAGGCGCAGTTCAAGCAGGGCGTTGGCGTATTCAGGGCTGTCGCCCAACTGTTCGGCGAGGGCTTCGGCCTCCTTGTAGCGGCGCTGGTGAGCCAGGGCCTCCACCAGCAGCGCACGGGCTTCGTCGTTGTTCGGCACCCGGCCTAGCACGTGGCGGGTCAGGCGTTCGACCTCGGGCCAGTTGTCCTTCTTCGCTTCGCGGTAGCTGCGCTCCATGAACGGGTAGCTGGTGAACCGCTGAAAGTCGGTCATCGGCGCCGAAGCGGCGCAGGGCAGTGCGGCGGAACACAGCAACAAGCCAGTGAAGGTGAGGGAAAAGCGCGGCTTCATGCCACCTCCCGGGTCAGGTCAAAGGCGGCCTGCTGTTCGCTGGCCTGTTCGATCAGGGCCTGCTGCAGCACCTGCTCGGTGATGATGCCGCGGGCGATCAGGTGCTCGCCGAGGCTCTGGTGTTCCGGGTCGAAGTCGATCAGCGCCTGGTTGAACAAAGTGACCGGGACCATGCCGCGCACCTGCAGCAGGGCGCCGAGCATTACCTGGTGATGGCTGACCTGTTCCAGCAGCACTTCGTCGTCCTGGTGGCGCTCGAGAATGGCCAGCATGTCGCGGGTTTCCGGCTTCTGCCAGGGGCTTGGGTAGTGGTAGCGCAGGCCCAGGGTCACCCGGCCCTGGGGCGCCAGGCGGGCGCTGACCGGGCGCTTCAGGTGGCGGCTGATTACCCCCAGCGACACCTGGCTGACCGGGCTTTCGCTGGCCAGTACCAGCGTGTCGCCGTCTTCGGCCACGGGCAGCACGCCGTAGTGCGTAGCCAGCTTGCGTGGCAGTTTGGCGATCAGCTGCGGGTCGAGCTTGAACGGGTTCAGCGGCGCCCAGGGCAGGTCCATCTGCTCGGCCAGGGTGGCGACCAGCTGTTCGCTGTTCAGCCAGCCGCGCAGCAGCAGCTCGCGGCCCAGGCGCCGGCGTACCGGGCTGGTGATCGCCTGTTGCAGCTGTTCGTCGCTGATCAGGCCCTTGGCCACCAGGCGCTGACCCAGCGGCGTGCGGGCGGGGGCAGCGATGGCGGGGAATTCGTGGGTGGTCTTGTCCCAGGCCACGCGCCGCGAGTCACCCATTTCCATCACCTGGCGCAGGGCACGCAGGTTGGCGAAGAAGTTGACGAAGTTGCTCCACATCATCCGCGGTGCCGACAGCAGCCCTTCGCCGATGCCATAGAAGCGGGTGACGAACCAGGCGCGCTGGAACAAGCGGTTGAACAGCATCAGCCCGTTCAGCCACAGCAAGGTGGTCAGCAGCCAGCTGTCGCTGAGGATCGACATGAAGCGCCACGACTCTGGCGCAATCACCGTGACCAGCCACATGGCCAGCAACACCAGCAGCAACAGGTTGACCAGGAAACTCAGCAGGTAGGCGAACAGGCCGCGGCGGTCGCGCCAGAGGAAGTAGTTGAGCGCGCCCTTGCGACTCCAGCCGAGGTTGCTGGTGCCCTGGAACACGATGCCGACGATCCACCGCGACTTTTGCCGGATGGCATGCTGCCAGTCGCGCGGGAAGTGCTCGCGCACGCAGATCACCTGGGAAAATTCGCGGCTCATGCCCGGGCGCCATTCCTGCTTCAGGGTCAGCGCCGGGTCGGTGATGGAGTAGCGGGCGAAAATGCACTTCATGCCCTTCTGCTTCAGGCGGAAGCCAATGTCGTAGTCTTCGGTGAGGCTCTGTACGTCGAAGGCGATGCCGTCGCCGTCCTCGAGCAGCGCGCTGATGGCGCGGCGGCTGAAGCAGGTGCCGACCCCGGCGCTGGGCACCTGGCCGGTCAGGGCCTCGCGCACGATCACGTCCTTGCCGTGGTTTTCGGCGAACTCATCGACATAGTGGCCGGCGGTGAAGCCTTTCCATTCCGGTGCGTAGGGGTAGACCGGGATCTGGATCATGTCCTTGTTCGGCAGCAGGTAGTTGAACAGGCGCAGCTCCATGGGCGAGATCACGTCTTCGGCGTCGTGCAGGATGAAACCGGCAAACTCGATGCCGGCGTCCTGCTGGAAGCGCAGCAGCGCGTCGATGATGTTGTTCAGGCAGTCGGCCTTGCTGGTGGGGCCGGGGCGGGCGCAGACCACCTTGTGCACGTTGGGGTAGTGCAGGCACACAGCGTCGACATCGGCCTGGGTTTGCGGGTCGTTGGGGTAGGTGCCGACGAAGATCTGGTAGTTCTCGTAGTCGATGGTCGAGGCAGCCAGGCGCGCCATCTCGCCCACCACGCCCACTTCGTTCCAGGCCGGGACCATGATGGCCAGCGGTTTCTCCGGTACCTCGAACAGGCGTTTTTCGTCGGCTTTCTCGTACTTGTCGTAGATGCGAAAGCGCCGGATCAGCTTGCGGCCCCAGTAGCACAGGTCGATGAACAGATCATCCAGACCCAGCAGGAACATCAGCGAGGCCAGGATGATCGCGAGGATCTTCAGGCCGAACAGCACGTAGGTGAGGAAGTCGATGAATACCAGGCTCATTTGCCGGTCACCGACAGGAAGGGGTGGGCCATCGTCTTTATCCTCGTTCGATTCCCTGGACGAAGTTGTACGACTTGCTGCCGTTTGTACTGGATAGATACAAGCAGCCGAACGCGGGGTTGTCCAAATTTCAGGCTTTTTCTTGTGGGCCACTTCTTGTAGTTTTACAGGTCGTTTACCCAGGGAGCTGAACATGCAAGGCAAGGCACGCAAGATCGTCCAGGCCATCCTTTACGAGGCCATCGCCGTCGCCTGCGTGGCGCCCGCGCTGGAGCTGGCGTTCGGTGCCGGCATGGCGCAGTCGACCGTGCTGTCGGTGCTGATGTCGGGCATCGCGATGAGCTGGAACATGGCCTACAACTGGGTGTTCGAACGCTGGGAAGCGCGCCAGCACAGGCGTGAGCGCACGTTCCTGCGGCGCCTGCTGCATGCGCTGGGCTTCGAGGGCGGGCTGGTGCTGATCCTGCTGCCGCTGGTGGCGTACTGGCTGGATGTCAGCCTGTGGGCGGCGTTGCTGACCAACCTGGCGTTGTTCGTGTTTTTCTTCGTTTATGCGTTTGTCTTCCAGTGGGGCTTCGACAAGGTATTCGATGTGCCGCTTTCGGCGCAGCAGGCCAAGTGTTGACTTTGTGCTGCGCTACCGGCTAAGTTCCTACCCCATGAAAACTTTCCAGCACGTCAACGCCATTATTATTACCGCCATTATCAGTTTGGCGGGCTAGCGCGTACGTGCACCGAACCCGCCCTGGAGGCGGGTTTCTTCTCTCTGACTCCTGGGCAACGTGAACACAGCCAAGGAGTCATCGATGACCAGCTTCGTCAGCCCTCGTTCTACCGTCACCCCCCAGCAACTGCTGTCGGAGCAGGTGCGGCGCATTCTTGCCGCCCCGGTGTACGACCTGGCCATCGAAACGCCTTTGCAAGCTGCGCCTGCGTTGTCTGCCAGCCTGGGCAACCAGGTATTGCTGAAGCGGGAAGACCTGCAGCCTACCTTTTCGTTCAAGATCCGCGGTGCGTATACCCGCCTGTCACGGCTGAGTACCGTGCAGCGCGAGCGCGGGGTGATCACCGCTTCTGCGGGCAACCATGCCCAGGGCGTGGCCCTGGCGGCATCGCACCTGGGCATGAAGGCCACCATCGTCATGCCTACCACCACGCCGTCGCTGAAGGTGGAGGGTGTACGCTCGCGCGGTGGTCATGTAGTACTGCACGGCGAGAGCTTCCCCCATGCCTTGGCCCATGCGCTGAAACTGGCCGACAGCGAAGGCGCCACCTTCGTGCCACCGTTCGACGACCCGGATGTGATCGCCGGGCAGGGCACCGTGGCCATGGAAATCCTGCGCCAGCGCCCGGGTGCGCTGGACGCCATCTTCGTGCCAGTGGGCGGTGGTGGTCTGATTGCGGGTATTGCCGCTTATGTGAAGTACCTGCGCCCGGAGGTGAAGGTGATCGGCGTCGAGCCGGAGGACTCCAACTGCCTGCAGGCTGCCATGGCGGCCGGTGAGCGGGTGATCCTGCCGCAGGTCGGCACCTTCGCAGATGGCGTGGCGGTAGCGCAGATCGGCGCCCATTGCTTCGAGTTGTGCCGGCACTTCGTTGATGAAGTGGTGACTGTGAGCAGCGACGAGCTGTGCGCGGCGATCAAGGACATCTACGACGATACCCGCTCGATCACCGAGCCGTCAGGCGCCCTGGCCGTGGCGGGGATCAAGAAATATGTGGCGCGCGACGGCGTGCAGGGGCAGACCCTGGTGGCCATCGACTCCGGGGCCAACGTCAATTTCGACCGCCTGCGCCATGTGGCGGAGCGTGCCGAACTCGGCGAGCAGCGCGAGGCGATCATCGCTGTCACCATTCCGGAGCAGCCGGGCAGCTTCCGCGCCTTCTGCCAGGCCCTGGGCAAGCGGCAGATCACCGAGTTCAACTACCGCTATTACCCTGGCAAGGAGGCGCGGCTGTTCGTTGGGGTGCAGACACACCCACTACACGACCCGCGTGAGCAGTTGCTGGCCAGCCTGCGTGAGCAGGGCTACAGCGTGCTGGACCTGACCGACAACGAACTGGCCAAGCTGCATGTGCGCCATACCGTTGGCGGTCATGCCGCGCCCGGGGCTGACGAGCGGGTGCTGCGCTTCGAATTCCCCGAGCGCCCGGGGGCTTTGCTGGGCTTTCTGGAGCGGCTTGGCAAGCGCTGGAATATCAGCTTGTTCCATTACCGCAACCATGGCGCGGCAGAAGCACGGGTATTTGCGGCGCTGGAAGTACCGGTGGATGAGTTGGCGGGGTTGCCGCTGGCGCTGGATGAGATGGGGTACCGTTACTGGGATGAGACCGACAATCCGGCGTACAAGCTGTTCCTGGGTTGATACGCAAACCTCATGCAGCCTGTACGGGCCTCTTCGCGGGCACGCCCGCTCCCACAGGGACGGCGCATGGCTTGAGGTTGTCGCTGTACCTGTAGGAGCGGCCTTGTGTCGCGAAAGGGCCGCGAAGCGGCCCCTGGGTTTCAGCACTAGTGCATGAATGGCCGGGGCTGCTTCGCAGCCCATCGCGACACAAGGCCGCTCCTACAAGGTTTTGTGTGTGCCGGTAGAGGGTGCTCAGCGTTCACGCATGAAGAAGCCGGCGACGAATTTGCGGAAGGTTTCCAGGCTCTTGAAATCGGCGTAGCGCTTGAAGTTCTCGGTATCCGGTTCGGGGCCGATGGGCTGCTCCAGCAACGATACCGACAACACCCGGTCCTGGTCCGAGGTCATTACCAGTTCGTCCATCACCTGGCCGCCGATCACCGGCCGGCGCATCTGCACTTTCACGCCTTTGCCGGCCATCCAGTCGACCAGCGACACCAGAGCCTTGAGCGGCTCGCGTTCTTCATCGCGGTAAACCGGGAACAGATGAGCACGCGATAGCACCGGCACGCTGGCCACATGGATCAGTTCGTAGTAATGGCTGCCGGCACTGGTCGGTGAATAGAGCATCAGCGCCAGCAATGGCCCGCTGGTGCGGTTGCCGCCCCAGTAGAGGTGGTGCCCCTGGAAGTCGAAGCCGTCTTCACTTCGGTTATTGAACAGCTTGCGTCCCTTGATCTGGTCCACGCAGTCCAGCAGCAGGCCGTGGCGGCGGTGGTTGCCGAACACCGTGGCTTCACGCAGGCGGGACTTGAGCATCATCATGTGCTTCATGTCCAGGCGGGTTTCCAGGTAGTTGCTTGCGGGCACCCGTTCCAGCAGCGGATAGCGGCTGGCAACGCTGCGCAACTCGGCAAACTGCCCGGTCAGGTCCTTTTTCAGGTGCGTGGCATACAGGTTCAGGCCGCTGGTCTCGATCCAGGTCAGCAACAGTGACAGCAGGCGCTGTTGTTCACGCCGTTCGCTGCCGTCGCCACCACTGCTGGTGGTGCTGCTGCGGAAATCACCAATCAGGCGCAACGGTGTGTCAGGCGGCAGCCAGGCAGCGGGTGGCGCGGGGTCGTTCTCGCGCTCGGTCGCTTCGCGCTCGTCCTTGGTGAACGGGCAGCCAGGCGCGTGTTCGGCAGTTCCCGGGTTGTTCTTGAGAAACAGCGTACCGGTGCTGCCGTTGAGGGTGACATTCAGCACCGGCAAGGCATCGTTGCGGCAATCGCAGGCCAGCCACTGGTTGGCGTTGCGCACCTTCATCAGCAACTGGTTGGCCTGCAGCAGGCGCGGGCCGGTGAGGCTGCCGGTGGCAAAGCCGACCAGCAGCTCCTCTTCTGCAGGGGTCAGGCTACGGACCTGTGCGGCGGTTTTGTCGATGATTCGCATGAAGCAGCTCCCAGCTACGAGCCCCAAGCTTCAAGCAAAGTGGCGCCGCTTTCAACTTACTGCGCAGTGCCAGTAAACATCTTCGCAGCACGGGCGCGAATTTCATCGGGGGTCAGGTCCTCCTTGTGGGTGGAAACGAACCAGATGTTGCCGAATGGGTCTTTCAGGGTGCCGCTGCGGTCGCCGTAGAACTGGTCCGTCACCGCACGCAGCTGGGTGGCGCCGGCCGTCAGGGCCTGGGCATAGACCTTGTCGCAGTCCTCGACATACAGGTGCAGGCCTACGCTGGCGCCGCTGAGCTTCTGGCTGGCGGTGAGGCCGCCTTCCATGTCGCAGGGGTCGCCCAGCATCAGCGACGAATCGCCGATTTTCAACTCGGCATGGCCAACGCGGCCGCCAGGGGCATCGAGGCGGAACATTTCCACCGCGCCAAAGGCCTTCTTGTAGAACTCGATGGCCTTGGCGGCGTCGTTGATGGCCAGGTAGGGCGTAATGCTGTGCTGGCCTTCGGGAATGGGTTTGGCTGTCATGTTCGACTCTCCTTGGAAGTGGGCGCCGGTTGGCGCCCTTTTGCTTAGAGTCGTTTGCGCAGATGGAAAATCGACAGGGGTGATAGATCGATTCTCTATAAGCGTGGCGGTCAGAAGATGTAGTCGGTGGTCAGGAAGGTCGACTGCCGGTTGCGAATGATCTCGCTGATCAGTTCCTTGTTGGCCTCCTGGAAGCGCGTCGCGACCAGCGTGCGGATAGAGAACACTCGCAGGGCGTCGTGTACCGACAGGGTGCCTTCGGCGCTGTTCTTACGGCCGTTGAACGGGTAGGTGTCGGGGCCGCGCTGACATTGCGCATTGATGTTGATGCGCCCGACCTGGTTGGCAAAGATGTCGACCAGGCTGCCGATGGTCGCCGGGTCATTGCCGAACAGGCTCAGTTGCTGGCCGTAGTCGGAGTCCAGCACATAGTCGATCACCGTCTGCAGGTCGCGGTAGGGCACTACCGGCACCAGCGGGCCGAACTGCTCCTCGTGGTACACGCGCATGTCGCTCTTCACCGGGTACAGCACGGCGGGGTAGAAGAACGAGCCACGGCTGTGCCCGCCGCGTTCGTTGAGCACGCGGGCGCCCTTGGCGGTGGCATCAGCGACCAGGCCGTCGAGGTAGTCGACCTTGCCGTGCTCTGGCAGCGGTGTCAGTGCTACGCCAGGCTCCCAAGGCATGCCAGGCTTGAGCGCGGCCAGCTTGCGCTGGAACTTGTCGAGGAACGCATCGACCACATCCTCGTGCACGAACAGGATCTTCAGCGCCGTGCAGCGTTGGCCATTGAACGACAGCGCACCGGTGACGGCCTCTTCGACGGCGTTGTCGAGGTCCACCTGGGGCAGCACGATGCCCGGGTTCTTGGCATCCAGCCCCAGCGCGGCGCGCAACCGGTGCGGGCGCGGGTGCAGTTTCTTCAGGTCGCTGGCGGCCTTGTGCGTGCCGATGAAGGCGAACACATCGACCTTGCCGCTGGCCATCAGCGCGCTCACCGTTTCCCGGCCACGGCCGTAGATGACGTTGATCACCCCCGGCGGGAAGCTGTCGCGGAAGGCTTCGAGCAACGGCCGAATCAGCAGCACGCCGAACTTGGCCGGCTTGAACACCACGGTGTTGCCCATGATCAGCGCCGGGATCAGCGTGGTGAAGGTCTCGTTCAGCGGGTAGTTGTATGGGCCCATGCACAGGGCCACGCCCAGCGGTGCTCGGCGGATCTGGCCGAGCGTGCCCTGTTCCAGCTCGAAGCGGCTGGAACGGCGGTCGAGGTCCTTGAGGGCGTTGATGGTATCGACGATGTAGTCGCAGGTGCGGTCAAATTCCTTTTCCGAGTCCTTGAGGTTCTTGCCGATTTCCCACATCAGCAGCTTGACCACGGCCTGGCGCTGCTCGCGCATGCGCGCCAGGAAGGTTTCGACATGCTGGATTCGCTCGGCCACGCGCATGTTCGGCCAGGCGCCACGGCCTTTGTCGTACGCCTGCACGGCAGCATCGAGGGCGGTGAGCGCGGTGTCGGCATCGAGCAGTGGAGCGCTGCCCAACACCACCTGGTGCTCATCGTCGCCTTCCTTGAGCCAGACCGGGCTGCGCACTGTGGCCAGTGGGCCGTCCCACCGCCTGAGCTCACCGTTCACCAGGTAGTCGCGTTGTTCCAGGGGGGCTTCCAGGCGCCAGGTTTCCGGGATGTTCTCGGCGCTGGGGAAGAGTGAATCGAGCAGACGGTCCATGGGTACTGCACCTCACATTGCTGGGTGGGTTTCGAGCTGGGTGAAACGCTTCAGCAGCGAGCATGCACCGCTCGCCGGAAAAACACCAGTCTGGCTTAACATGACCACCCGCGCCTGCCTGTTGGACAGGCAGGCATCCGTACTCCTGTCAAAGCGGGAGGTTGAACAGGTCATAGGGTGGGTGCGTCAACCATTGCTGGCGCAGGGCCGGGTCTGCGTCGATCAGGGCCAGGCGCCGCCAGAACTCTGCACGGGCTTGCCGTGGACGGGACACGAACGGTTCAAGTTCAAGCAAGGGCCTGAGGTCGCGCCGATACTGCAGCGGCAATCGCTGCCACAGGGCCATTTCGGCCGGGCCGGTCTGTTCGAAGAATTCCAGGTAGTCGCCTTCGCACACCAGCAGGTCCACCTGGTGCATCGCGTTGTAGGCCTCGATCTGCGCAAGCACTGGTGAACCCAGCCATTCGCTTTCCAGGCGCAGGGCGTTTGCGACTGGCCGTGGTACGTTGAAACCGTCAGGCAGCCGCAGCAGCTGGTTGTCGCCAATGTCCAGGATGATGGGCTCGATCATCTGGTCCAGGCCTTGCGGCAATTCGCTTAGCGCACAGTCGTTCAGGAACAGCGTCCTCAGGTAGGCCAGCCCGCGCAGGTCCGGGGCCTCTAGCAGCGGGTTGCCCGAAAGGTCCAGCACGCTGAGCCCGGGGTAGCGGTCCAGGGCCTGCTGGGCCTGGGTACTCCAGGTGATGCGGTTGCCTTCCAGGTCCAGCCAGGCGAGCTGCTCAGGGCTGCCCAGGTGGGGCACGGTGTCGAACCGACAGTCGGTCAGCAGCAGGCGATTGAGGTTGGGGAAGCGTTCGTGGAATTCGGCCGGCAACTGGCTGAGCGAACGGTTGGAGCTGAGCGACAGGTGCTGCACATGGGTGAAGTCGTCCGGCAAGGCCAGGCTGGCCAAGGCCTGGTTGTCCAGGTCCAGGCCGGAAAGGTCCAGGCTGTGCAGGCGACCACCCCCTTCAAGCGCTATTGTCGACAGCCGTCGCCAGGCGTTGAGGATGGGGCGGATGGCCAGGTGCCGCTGGTGAGGGCGCTGCGGATCGGGCCGGGCCCATTCATGCAGGTCGCGGCGCAAAGTTTCCAGACGCTGCTGCAGGTCATGCAGGCGCTGTGTGGGTGAGCGAATGTCATCGACGTACAGGTTGTCCTCGTCGTTGCCTAGCCAGTTTTCGAATTCCCAGTCGGTGGCGTCAGGGAACAAGCGGCGATAAGCCCCGGCCAGGGAGCTTGCCAGGCGCGGCTGAGGCGGTTCGGGGTCAAGCGGCCGACCGCCGCGCAAGTTGCCCATGGGCTTGCGCAGCAGCGCGCGGTGCCCCCAGAGCCGTTGGGCGAGTGCCTCCCTGTGCTGGTCGACCCAACCCAGTACGCGCTGGCGTAGCGAGCTGCCATCGGCCGTCGTGATGCCCAGCGTATCGCGATGCGGGCGCGGCAGTGCCTGCTCGATGGCGCGGCAGAGGTCTGGATCAAGCGGTGCAGGTGCAGGGCGCTCGCCCCGGTCGACCTCATAGCCTTCGACCGATTTGATCACGCGGCGCAGGGTGCCGGCCTGTTCGCGGCCGACATGCTCCAGCAAAGGGCCTATGGGGCTTGCACCGTGCAGCTCCAGGCGCAGGTCCGCGGGCCAGTCGGGCATGGCATCCAGGGCGCTGAACAGCAAGCGTTCGCTGTCGCTGCTGGCCCGGGCTGGCTGAAGCACACCTTCCAGTGCACGTACCAGCGGCAGCTCGCTGTGCACCTGCTCCAGCAACTGGCGAACCTGTGTGGGCAACTGACTGTGCTCTTGCCAGGCGAACGTTTCGGCCTCGCTCAGCGGCGCCAGCAAGCGTCTGGCCAAGGCAGGGGACAGTCGCGCATAGGCGTCGAGCAGCTTCTGCGTTGCCGGGGTGGCGGGCGCGCTGCCATTGTAGAGCCGCTCGAACAGGCCTGGCGGGGCTTTGTCGGCCAACGCCTCTACCTCGGCCTGTGCCGTCATGCGTTGCAGGCTATCGAGCAACAGCGGGGGCGTTGGTTGGCCTTCCAGGTGCACCCGGCGCAAGCGCGCGGTGTCGATGCCGCAGAGGCGCCCTGCCTTGGCCAGCTGTTCTGGTGTGAACGCGGCATACGCCTCGCCAAGACGGCGCGCCAGCTTCGCGAATGGCCACTGGCCGGGCTGTTCATGCTGGCCGCGCCAGGCACCTTGGGCATTGTGCGCCAGCGGTGGCTGCCAGGCATCGGGCGTGTCGGGGTGAATGGCCCGCCATTGCTGCAAGTTGTGGTCAAAGCGTTGTTCGAAGAGCTGGCCGTCCATGCGGATGAAATACCGGCCCTGGTACAGGTACTGGCCAAGTGCATTGGGCTGCAGGGTTTGCGGTAGTGTCACGGCACTGCGGTAGGGGGTGAGGTCTTCATTCCAGAGCCGGTAGCGCCCGTCGCTGCCGCGTACCTGCTGCAGGCTTTCCATCAACGGGCTGTTGAACAGCTTGGGTACAACCTTGCCCGCCGCGACGAAGCCGCCGATCAGGGCCAGGTTCAGGCCGACCGCCTCCAGGTGGCGCAGCGCCAGGTGACGGTCGCCTTCATGCCAGGCCTGGTAGCCTTCGAAGGCCTCGCCGAGCAGTTGGCAGGCCGTGACGGCCAGCATCAGGGTGCCTGCACCTGGAATGAAGAACGCGGCAATATTCAGTGCATCCAGGCCAAGGTTTTCCCACTCATCCAGGCGCCTGGCCCGCGCGTTGGCATCGGCCATCGCGGTGGGGACCGCCAGCAGGCTGGCTTCGTGCTTGAGGCGGGCCAGGTGCAGGTCCTGGTAATGGCCGAAAGGCTCGGCTGTGATAGCCACGCGTGTGGGACGCAGGTCCGCTTGCGCTGCGCGTTGCCAAGGGCGGTCATAGGCAGTATTGCCTGTGGCGTCTAGGTTCTGCTGCAACAGGTCGAGAAAGTGCGTGCGCTGGTCCTGCCTGATGTAGGCCGTGAAGGCTTGGCGGGCATCGGGCTCCAGCAGCAAGGTCGCCAGCGTGTCGTGTACCGCGTCCAGGTTGCTGCATTGGCGCAGGGCCGGGTCATGGCCGGGCAGATACAGCGCCAGCCCCGCACCACCGGCATCGATCAGCATGACCTCGTGCAGGGGCGTGCCGAACAGCGCCAGTTGCCAGCACTGTACGGTGCCACCCCGCAACAGCCGTTCGATCTGGTCAAGGGTGCTGCCATCAAGCAGGTGCCGCATATAGGCAAGGTCGGCTGCCAGGCGCAGGCGGTCTTTCTGCACCCTGATGGCCAAGCCCCGTGTGGCGGGTTGGGCGAGGTGCTGTTCCAGGTGGGCCTGGTAAGCCTTGCCCAGGTCCAGGTCACGGCACAGGGTGGCGAAAGCGGCCGGTTCGAGTGGCAGCCGTTCCACCTGGTAGTGCTCCGACTGCAATGGAAAGTGTGCAACGGGTACTTGCATGCCAACAGGGACGGCGCCTTGTATCTGAATCGGCGTGACGTGAATGTTATCGCCCAGGGCAATGGCACTTTCAGCAGTGAACACCTCGTCGCTGGCGAAGTTCTGCAGCGCGGCCTGCAGCAGGTTGTCGCGTCGATGGCTTGATAGATAGCGCAGGGCGGCCCAGTGCCAGCTACGCTTGACCCGCAATAGCTGGCTATTGCGCAGCTGCGCGTGAAAGCCGTGCTCGGCAAGACGCTGTTGCAGCAATGGCTCGGCGAATTCTGTGATTTGTTGCAGGCCTTTGAGTGAGTTGGCCAAGGCTGCTTGCGCCTGCATCAGGCGCGCCTGGCTGGCGCACGCTGCTTCACGCAGGTCGGGGGCAGCATTGGCGAACCAGTCCTGCCTCTTCCACGGGGCGACCTGGGTTCGCTTCAACGCGGCCCACTGATTGGGCGTTACCTGGCGAGCCCAGTGCGGCAACTGCGCCTGGAGTAGGGGTTGATGGGGATTGATGGCTGGCATGTCGATGCTCCTTTCATGCAAAAGGGGGCATCAAACGTCAATTCCAGACAGGCGAGTGGTAATGGGATAACGCGGCTTGGATATATCGATGGAAATTCGCTGTCTGAATCGGTCATTCATGCAGGAAATTTGACGTCATGAAACTTTACATGGCGTGAGGAAGCTTTAAGGAAATGCAATCAAAGTGCCACTTGATAAAGTGTTTGGGCGCACCTTAAATTGTTAATTGATATGGGGGTTCTGGATAATTTCCGAATATCAACATGATACGTGCTTTTTACTGAATTGTTGTCCTTTTCCGATTGACCATTCTGTGTCTCAAAGGACGTCGAAGAAGAAATGAAAGCGACCTTGACGGCAGCGGCGAGGAAACTCGTCTCGCCCTCCATACGTTACGAAATCAGACACCTGGCCAGCAAGGTATCTGAAGTGATGGCGCGTGCCTGTTTCTGGCGCTGGGAAGTCGCCAGGTTCAGGTTGCAGCAGGAAAGCCCCTACGAAATCATCTATATCGGCCGGAAGCAGCAACGGGAAATGGCCAAGCTGCTGATTGCCGGCAAGGGTTCGGGCAATGCTGCAATTGTTGACAGCGCAAGCGCGACGGTAGCGGCCAACCACGTGGTGGTGGTCAGCGAAATGCCGACGTCGGGGGCATTGTCGGTACCGCATTACCTGAGCGCCGTGGTGCCGCTGGGGCGCTCGCTGGAGGATATCACCGCGCGCTACGATAGCGAGTTGCGGCGCAGCATCCGCAAGAACCGGCCGCTGTACCAGATGCGCCAGGCCCGGTCGGATGACGAGATCGCCATGGCCGACCGCAACCTGCTGCGCCCTTATGCCAGCGCCAGGCAAGGTATCCACGCCGCGCAGTTTCCCACTGAAGAAGTGTTCCGCATTGCCAGGGGCGTCGGTCGGCTCGACTTGATCACCTTGGATGATGAAGTGATCGGCTGCCACCTGGGCTGTGAAGTGGTGCGCGGTGGCAAGCGTTATTGGAGCACCCTGCGTTTCGGCTATTGCGAGGCGGTGTTCACCGATGCGCGGAAGTTGCGCGAGGTAAATTCGATCACCACCTTCATGGCCCTGGAGTGGGCACTGGAGCAGGGCTTCGACTATTACGATATCGGCCTTTGCCTGGCGCGCCCGGATGACGGTTTGTTGAAGTGGAAGCGCCGCCGCGGTGGCGATATCGACTCGCTGGGTAACCATGCCTACCTGTTTGTCCGCTTGCCCAGAACCGGCACGGCGAAGTTCCTCTGGGATACACCGATGTTCGCGGTCGAAGGCGACAAGCTCACGCTGCACCTGGGGTTGCCCGAGGGCGCGAGTGACGAGGAAGTTGCCAGCCGCTACCAGGAAATGGTGTTTGGCGGCCTGCACAAGATCTACTTCTATGGGGGCAACGGTACGGGCGAAACGTTCGTGGAAAGCCTGCGTCACCGTTACGCCAACCTGCGGTCACCGCCCACCATGGAAAGGGTCATGTGCAGCTGAGCGGTTGCCAGGAGGCGTTGATCTGGCGCCTTGCGCCAGGCTTTTGACCTTGTCATCAAGGGAGGACGCTTCATGGGAAGCGACATCTCGAAGTTCAGTGCATCGCCTGCGGCCAGGCAGCACACCTGGACCCTGGCCGCCTACCGCTACATGGCGCGCAAACGGCTAGGCAGGAACAGCGGCATCGACCTCAAGAGCTTGGCGGACAAAAGTTGGGACATTGCCCCGGGGGAAGTCACGGTTTCGCCCCCGGCCGTTTTCCTGCCAGGCCAGCTGGAGCGAGTAACGGGGTGGGAAGGCAAGCGTTTCTATCCCTACGTGCACCCTGCGCGCACCATGGAAGGCGGCATCAGCACGCTGCAAGGGCCAACCCGGGGCTACCTGATCAAGGAGGTATGGCTGGTCGACGGGGCGTTGTACAAGGGCAAGGCCAGCCATTGGCTGTCGTTGAAGCCGGGCCCCTTTCCGAGCATCGTCGTGGAAAACGAAATCGACCGCGCGGCCATCTATTGCACGCAAAACGGCAACACGTGGTTCGGTACCTGGCTGATGGAGGATTGTCCGACCTATGCGCTGGCCTGTAACGAAGGCATACCGGTAACCACCGCGCCCTCGGCCAGATTCCCGCTGTTTGCCCAGGCCCCGGCCTATGAAGACTGGCTGGAAATGAACCCGCTGCGCCTGCGCAGTGCGTTTTTCCGTGAGCTGGTGCTGTTCGATGACCAGGCCAACAACCGCAGCCGGCATGCCCGCTACCGGGCCATGGGCGACAAGTTGCTGTCGCATGTGCCGCATGCGCCACACCCGGGGGTGTTCCTGCTGCGTGGTGGCGATGGTGACCTGCGCCTGCTGCGCAATGAGCTGGCGCTGGCGGAGCATTTGCGCGCCACCCGCGGTTTTCGCATCGTCAACCCGCTGAAGTCCGATGTACCGAGTATCGTCGCGGCCTGCGCCGGGGCGAGGGTGGTAATCGGTGTGGAGGGTAGCCAGCTGGTGCATGGGGTCAACGTACTGCAGGCCGGTGGTTGCCTGTTGACGTTGCAGCCGCCCAATCGGTTTGTCAGCTACTACAAGTACCTGACGGACCGAGACCACCAGCATTTCGGCTTTGTGGTCGGGATACCGGACGGCGATGGTTTCACGATCGATGTCGGCGAAGTTGAGCGGACGCTGGACCTGTTTCCGCGATAGGCGTGTAGTATTCAGGCGCATGGCAGCGGCGAGCGGGGTGAGGGATGATCGAGGTATCACGGTTCTGGCGCGACCCGGCGTTGCCCTTTGTCGAGGCCCGGCGGGTAGGGGACGGGCGCCAGGTGTGCTACGCCGCGCATTCCCATGAGAGCTTTTCCATCGGAGTGATAACGGGTGGGCGCAGCTCCTATCTGTACGGTGACCAGTGCATAGAGGTGGCTGCTGGTACCACGGTGCTGATGAACCCAGGTGTGGTGCATGCCTGCAACCCCATCGACGGGGAACACTGGTCCTACCTGATGATGTTCGTCGATATGCCCTGGTTGCAGGCGCTGGGGTTCACTTTGCCGGCCCGGCCCTGGAGTAGCTCGCCGGTGTTGTACCGGAGCCTGTTGCAGGCCTTTGCCGACCTGTTCGACGCCGGCGTGCCAGACCGGGAAGGGCGCCTGGCGGCGCTGTTTGGCGCACTTCCAGGTTTGCTTGGCGGCGATGCCAGCGTCAACGACGAGGGCAACCCACGACTGGACACGGCGGCAGCGTTCATTCGCGCCCATCGTGGCGACCCGCTGAGCCTGGACGACATCTGCGCGGCGTGCGGCCTGTCGCGTTCCTATCTGATTCGCGCGTTCCGCCAACGCTTCGGCCTGACGCCGCATGGTTACCTGCTCGACCAGCGCGTGCAGCTGGCCAGGGCGCAATTGCGTCAGGGCCGGGCTATTGCCGAGGTTGCGCAGGAGGCCGGGTTTGCCGACCAGGCGCACCTGCAGCGGGCCTTCAAGCAGCACCTGGCGGCGACACCGGGGCATTACCGCAATGCATTCGGCTGAATTGCCATTTTTGGCGGTGGTGGCCCTATCGCCGGCAACCCAGCTCCCACAGGTACTGCGCAGGTCTTGAGGGCAGCGATAGGGTCGGTGCAGCCAGGCTCAAATGACCAGATAGACCGCACTGCCCACGAGCAGCAGCGCCAAGCCCCGATTCAGCAGGCGCATGTGCCGTGGGTTGCCGAGGTACTGGCGAACCACGCTCCCGGCCCACGCCCAGCTGGCCACTGAAATGAAGCAGATCGGCCCGTAGATCCAGGCAAACAGCCACAGCAGCTGCTGCTCACCGCCGGTATAGGCACCAACCCCGGCCACCGCTGCCAGCCATGCCTTGGGATTGAGCCATTGCATCGCCGCGCCGTGCCAGGCCGAGGGAGCCTGGGTGGGATGGGCACTGCCCAGTTGCCCATCGTCGCTGGCCAGCTTCCATGCCATGTACAGCAGGAACCCCACGCCGCCCCAGTGCAAAATCAGGCCCAGCAAAGGCCAGCGCAGCAACAATTGATGCAGGCCCAGCCCGACCAGCACCAGCAGCAGGCAGAAGCCCAGCGTGGCGCCAGCCACATGTGCCAGGCTGGCACGCAGGCCATGGCGGGCACCGCTGCCCAGCGCAACGATGTTGACCGGGCCGGGGGAGATCGAGGCCGCAAGTGCGAAAGCGGCCATGGACAGGGACAGGCTCATGAGGGGGATCCGTTTGGTTGAGGTGGGCCTTCATGCTCGGGCATTGACAGCCTGCGGTATTGAAGAAAAGTACCTCACGCACGGCCTGCGCATTTTTGTGTAGGAGCGGCCTTGTGTCGCGATCGGGCCGCGGAGCGGCCCCAGCTGTTGATGCAGCGCTCCTGAAACCTGGGGGGCGCTGTGCGGCCCGTTCGCGACACAAGGCCGCTCCTACAAGGTTGTTACAGGTTTTGTAATAGTTTTGCGCTATTACGGAAAGCTGCTGAGCTTGTAGGATCATTTTCCCAATTTGCTAACAAGGT
The DNA here is from genome assembly GCF_000814065.1 of Pseudomonas sp. C5pp. Lineage (NCBI taxonomy): Bacteria > Pseudomonadati > Pseudomonadota > Gammaproteobacteria > Pseudomonadales > Pseudomonadaceae > Pseudomonas > Pseudomonas sp. C5pp. The sequence continues at coordinate 62,395 of NZ_JWLN01000031.1, forward strand.
CTATATGAGCACCTTCGCGGAGCCCCCCAGTCCCCGGTCTTCCCGGCCTTCTTTCTCCCGTCCTCGTGACGCTGCCCTCGTGAGTACCCGCTAATGGAATGGCTAGCCGACCCCACGGCCTGGCTGGGCCTGTTGACGCTTATCGTCCTCGAGCTGGTGCTGGGTATCGACAACCTGGTGTTCATCGCCATCCTCGCCGACAAACTGCCGCCGCATCAGCGCGACCGCGCGCGGGTCATTGGCCTGAGCCTGGCGTTGATCATGCGCCTTGGCCTGTTGGCCAGTATCTCGTGGATGGTCACCCTGACCGCGCCGTTGTTCGAGGTGTTCGAAAAGAGCTTCTCGGGCCGCGACCTGATCATGCTGTTCGGTGGCGTGTTCCTGCTGTTCAAGGCCACCATGGAGCTGCACGAACGCCTGGAAGGCCACGTGACCCAGGCCAGCGGCACGGTACGCCACGCTGCGTTCTGGCCGATCGTCGCGCAGATCGTGGTGCTTGATGCGGTGTTCTCGCTGGACGCGGTGATCACCGCGGTTGGCATGGTCGAGCAGTTGTCGGTGATGATGATCGCGGTGATCTTCTCGATCGGCATCATGATCGTTGCCAGCAAGCCGCTGACCCGCTTCGTCAACGCCCACCCCACGGTGATCATGCTGTGCCTGGGCTTCCTGATGATGATCGGCTTCAGCCTCACCGCCGAAGGCCTGGGCTTCCATATCCCCAAAGGCTACCTGTACGCGGCCATCGGCTTCTCGATCCTGATCGAGCTGTTCAACCAGCTGGCCCGTGCCCGCCGCAAGCGCAGCCTGCAGCAGCACCGGCCGCTGCGTGAGCGCACCGCGCATGCCGTGCTGCGCCTGCTGGGTGGCCGCCGGGTCGAGGCTGACGAGGTGGGCGAGGAAATCGCTGACCTGGTCGAAGGCGGTGAGGAGCAGGTGCTGTTCGACCGCCGTGAGCGGGTGATGATCAGTGGCGTGCTGAACCTGGCCGAGCGGCCTATCCGCACGGTGATGACCGCCCGCGCCGAGGTCGATGTGATCGACCTGGCGCAGCCGGCCGACGCCATTGCCCAGGCCTTGGCCAATTCGCCGTACTCGCGCCTGCCGCTGATCCGCGATGGCCGCGTGGACGAGCCACTGGGCTTCGTGCACAAGAAGGAACTGCTCAAGGAGCTGCTGTCGGGCAGCCAGCCCGATCTGGAAGGCATGGCCCGAGTACCGCTGAACCTGCTGGAGAGCTTCAGCATCCTCAATGCCCTGGAGCAGATGCGAGGCCAGTCGACGCACATTGCTTTCGTCGTCAACGAGTTCGGTGACTTTACCGGCCTGCTGACCATGACCGATATCCTGGAGTCGATTGCCGGCGAGTTGCCGGATGCCAGCGAGGTCGAAGGCCCGGGCATCGTTCAGGAAGGTGAAGGCTTTGTGGTCAGCGGCGCGTTGAACCTGAGCCAGGTGCAGGCACGTACCGGCTTCTGCGCCCGAGCCACCGAGGACTACCAGACCCTCGCGGGCCTGGTGATGAGCCTGCTCGACCGCCTGCCTATGGTTGGTGACCGCCTGGCCTGGAATGGCTGGACGCTGACCGTGGAGGCGGTCGAGGAGCGGCGGGTGCGTCAGGTTCGGCTTACACCGAACGGCGACGTTGACGCAGCAGGTGCTTGAAACCCTCGATCACCAGTACCAGCACCGCGGCCCAGATCGGAAGGTAGGTCAGCCACTGATCCGGGCCGATGGTTTCGCCCAGCAACAGCGCAACGCCTACCAGCAGCACTGGCTCGACGTAGCTGAGCAGGCCGAACAGGCTGAAAGGCAGCAGGCGGCTGGCCAGCACGTAGGCGATCAGGGCCGAGGCGCTGATCGCCCCGAGGATCGGGATCAACGCATACAGGCCAGGGTGTACCTGCAGATCCGCAGGGGAAAGCGGGCCCTGGATCACGAAATACAGCGCCCATGGCAACAGCAGGCACATATCGCACCACAGGCCGCCCAAATGGTCGGTGCGGCAGCGCTTGCGCAACACGAAATAGATCGGGTAGCCGATCGTCACCACCAGGGTTTCCCAGGCGAAACTGCCATGCTGATACAGCTCGTGGCCCACGCCCAGAGCAGCGCAGGCCACGGCCACCTTCTGCAGGCGTGACAGGCGCTCGCCATACACCAGCCGCCCGGTCAGGACCATGGCCAGCGGCAGCAGGAAATAGCCCATCGACACTTCCAGGCTGCGCCCGTGCAGGGGTGCCCAGAGGAACAGCCACAGCTGCACGCCCATCAGCCACGAGGTGCCGACCATGCCCAGCAACAGCAGCGGCGTGTGTTTTACCCGGGCGAGCAGTTCGCCCACCCGTTTCCAGTCTTTCGAGACAAGCATGAACAGGGTCAGGCAGGGCAGCGTCAACAGGGTGCGCCAGCCAAAGATCTCCTCGCCATCGAGCGGCGAGAGCAGAGAGGTATAGAAGTACATCACGGCGAACAGACAGGACGCCATGACCGACGAAAGAATGCCTTTTGACACGAATGCCTCGAATAGGGAATTGAGCAGGTGGATCAGCCGCGCATGATCTCAGGGGGCGCGGCTTGCGGCAACCGCGACGCAGCCGGGCGTGCGGCCAGCGCTTCGAGGAACTGGGCAGCCGGCATGGGCCTGGCGAACAGGTAGCCTTGCTGGAAGTCCACCTCGTGACGGGCCAGGTAGTCGCGCTGGGCTTCTGTTTCCACGCCTTCGGCAACGATGCCCAGGCCCAGCTTGGCCGATAGCTCGATGATGGTCTCGAGGATGTGCACCGACAGCGCATCGCCACCGATCATGGCCACGAAGCTCTGGTCGATCTTCAGGTAGTCGACCTTGAACTGGCGCAGGTAGTTGAGGCTTGACTGGCCGGTGCCGAAGTCGTCCAGGGCGATCTTCACACCCATGGCGTCGAGCTTCTCGAACAGTTCCAGGGCCACCGGCGTGGGCTCGATCAGCTTGCGCTCGGTCAGCTCCAGGGTCAGCACCACCCGGCCTGGCGGGAAGTGCTGGAGGAAGGTTCGGCAATCGTCCAGCAGGCTGAAGTCGCGGCAGTGGTCGGCGGTGATGTTGATGCCGATATGGAAACCGTCCTCCAGCAGCCCGGCAAAGGGGGCCAGGCTCTGCGCGGTGTGCATCATCAGCGCACGGGTCATGGCGACGATCTGCCCGCTGTGTTCGGCGTAGGGGATGAACAGGTCTGGGCGCACCAGGCCTTCGCGCGGGTGGTTCCAGCGCATCAGCACTTCGGCGCCGGCCCAGCGGTAGTCGCCCTTGCGCACTACCGGCTGGAAGTACGGCAGGAACTCGTCGGCCTCCAGGGCCCGGCGCAGTTCGGCACGGGGCGAGGTGGCGCGGCGAACCTGCCAGCGGCACACCAGGCCGGCCACCGCGCCCAGTATCAGCAGCAGACCGAACAGGGCGGGATAGTGGCTGCGCCACAGCTGGCCCTGCTTGTCGGCGCCGTAGCCGCCATGCACGCTGAACGGGTAACGGGTCGAGCCCAGCTGCACATTCGCGCTGGCCGCGGCAGGTGGCACGCCCTTGTGCACGATGCCATCCTTGCCCAGCCAGGCATCGCCCACGCGGATCTGCAGCTCTTCATCGGGGCCGATCAGGCGCAGCGCCGTCAGCAGGTGTTCGCCATCGACCGTACTGATTGCGCCGCGGTCGCCGTCGCTGGCCCGATACACCAGCAGCGGGTGCCCAGGGGTGACCGAGTTGCCGTCCATCAGCCACAGCTTGCCGTCGATGTAGTCGCCGGGGTTGACCGGCTCGTCGAATGCGCCAAACAGCGAGGTGCAATAAAGGGCGTTGTGCCGGAACAGGTTGGTCGAGCGTACGAAGGCGTTGCGCGTGACCTGGGCGCGCAGCATGAGCTGGGCCTCGTCGCACGGGCTGTCGACAAGCGGCAGCAGAGCATGGGCAGCGCTGGACAGATTGTCGAGAATGCGCTCGACGTGCTCCACCACCTGGCGGGTGGTAGCCTGGCTGCTGGCGTGCATTTCACGCTCGATCTGCCAGTTCATCACGGCCAGGCCGCATGCCACGGGCAGCACGCCGACGACCCAGGGCAACAGGGTGCGCCAGCCGAGGCCGGCGCGGCGTTTGACGGTAAGGGGCATGCTGACCTGATCTGTAAAAAGGATTACGAGAGGATAGCCGCTTGTCGGAACCGGTGAGCAACTAAAGGGCGACAAACCATTTTACGCAATGTAGAATCCATTTACGAATACAACAATAAGGTCCTTCGATGCCGAAGGATCAAGCCCGCCGAGAATGGGTCCATATGACATACCATGGGTTCAAGCTGATAATAGGTGATTTCCTCGCCCGCAGCGTGCGGGGTATCCCGTGCTCCCCGCCGTTTCCGTTCCACATCCCACGCAATCAATAATTTTTCGCTGCAGATGAGGACACGAACATGGCTGATATCTTCGACAATCCGATGGGCCTGATGGGCTTTGAATTCATCGAACTGGCTTCGCCGACCCCTGGCGTACTCGAGCCGGTATTCCAGATGCTGGGCTTCACCAAGGTCGCTACCCACCGTTCCAAGGATGTGCACCTGTATCGCCAGGGTGACATCAACCTGATCCTGAACAACGAACCCAAGAGCATCGCCTCGTACTTCGCTGCCGAACACGGCCCGTCGGTATGCGGCATGGCGTTCCGCGTGCGCAATGCCCATGAGGCCTATGCCCGCGCCCTGGAACTGGGCGCCCAGCCGGTGGAAATCGAAACCGGCCCGATGGAACTGCGCCTGCCGGCGATCAAGGGCATCGGCGGTGCGCCGCTGTACCTGATCGACCGTTTCGAGGAAGGCAGCTCGATCTACGATATCGACTTCAAGTTCATCGAGGGTGTGGACCGCAACCCGGTGGGTGCCGGCCTGAAGATCATCGACCACCTCACCCACAACGTTTATCGCGGGCGCATGTCGTACTGGGCCGGCTTCTACGAGAAGCTGTTCAACTTCCGCGAAATCCGCTATTTCGACATCAAGGGTGAGTACACCGGCCTGACTTCGCGTGCCATGACCGCACCGGATGGCATGATCCGCATCCCGCTGAACGAAGAATCGTCCAAGGGCTCCGGGCAGATCGAAGAGTTCCTGATGCAGTTCAACGGCGAAGGCATCCAGCACGTCGCCTTCCTGACCGATGACCTGCTCAAGACCTGGGACGCCCTCAAGGGCTTCGGCATGCGCTTCATGACTGCACCGCCGCAAACCTACTACGAGATGCTCGAAGAGCGCCTGCCAGGTCATGGCGAGCCGGTCGACCAGTTGAAAGCACGCGGTATCCTCCTCGATGGTGCCTCCCAGCCTGACGACAAGCGCCTGCTGCTGCAGATCTTCTCCGAGACCCTGCTCGGCCCGGTGTTCTTCGAGTTCATCCAACGCAAGGGGGATGACGGCTTTGGCGAAGGCAACTTCAAGGCCCTGTTCGAATCCATCGAGCGCGACCAGGTACGTCGTGGTGTGCTGAGCACCGAGTAACCCCAGGGTACCGCCGTCACGATTCGATGGCGGCGGTATCAACCCTTCTTCTTGCCCGAAATGGTCAGGCCCAGGTACATGATGAACATGCTGGCGACCCCGACCAATACCAGCGAGGGCAGTACCTGATGCAGGGATAGGCGGAACTCCTGGGTGGCGTATCCTTTGGGGTAACCGCCGATCACCACGTAACCATGTTTCTGGGAAACCGATCGCTCGGTGAATTCGACCTGGGAGGGCCGTTGTGCGTCGCGGCTGTCTCCCTCGCTCCAGATATACAGGTCGCCGAATTCCAGAAGCAATGTCAGGCCGTCCTGGAAAGCACGCAGCTCGTCACGCAGCTGCCGACCGTACGCTGTTGCGATTATCCCAGGGTTGCTGTTCGGTCTCTGGACTTTGATGATCGCCGCGTTAGGCGACGATGGAGCGTCGAATGCCAGCTCTGTCTGCCGTCCGGACAGGGCAAAAGCCGAGTTATACGCCAAAGGGTCCATGTCCGTCGCACAATACGCTTGTTGGTCGCGGGTGAGTATCAGTGAGCGAAGGTGCGGGCTGTTGGCGACTCTCTGCTCCAGCGTACCAAGCACTTCGTCACAGGGCTTGCCTGCCAATGGCAGGATCAGGTCCAGATCGCCTTCCATGCGGCCCAGTGCCTGGTCGATGCTGAAAATCGCCTCTTGAACAGAAACCTTGGCATTCTCCTCAAGTTTTCTGTCCAGTTGATAGTTCATCATCAGTAACCCGGACAGTACCGGTATTGCGCCGATGGACAATATCAACAGTAACTTCCGCCAGTTGATGCCGAGACTCGGTATTGCTGCCATAGGACCGCCGCTCCGTTGAACCTTGCTGTTCGGGTTGAACAGGTCAGCGCTGATCCTATGTGCTTGATGGTGCTCCGGCTGTAGGCCAAAAGTGTTGCGGTTTTACAGAAAAGTAGAACCTCGTTGTCAGCCTCGCTTCAGCCTGGCGAGCACTTTTTCGGCCAACTGGGCCGTGGAGGCCGGGTTCTGCCCGGTGATCAGCCGATCATCGGCCACCACGAACGGCTGCCACGGGTCTTCATGCTTGCTGTAGGCACCACCGCGGGCACCCAGCTCGGTTTCCGTCAGGAAGGGGACCACCCTGTCCAGTTCGACGAGCTTCTCCTCGGTATTGGAGAAGCCAGTCACCTGACGGTCCTTGAGCAACAGGCTGTTGTCGCTGAGCTTGATGTTCAGCAGGCCGACAACGCCATGGCAAACCGCCGCGACAATGCCCTTGTGCTCGTACACCCGGCGGGCCAGCTCTTGCAGCGGCTGGTTGTCGGGAAAGTCATACATCACTCCGTGCCCGCCGGTGTAGTAGATGACGCTGTACTCTTCTGCCTTCACCTGGCCAGGGCTCAAGGTGTTGCCCAGGCGGGTCATGAAGCGCTTGTCGTCATACCACAGCCAGTCCAGGTCGGGCGCCATCTGCAAGCTATGCGGGTCGACAGGGACGTAGCCGCCCAGCGGGCTGACATAATCGACCTCGTAACCGGCTTTTTCGACTTTTTCGACAAAGTGCACCGCTTCCCCCAGCCACAAGCCGGTCGCCCGCTTGAGGGTCGGATACTTGGCTGTATTGGTCAGCACCACCAGCATTTTCTTGCTCATGACCACGCTCCCGTCGGCAACCTGAATGGGCCGTTGCTCCCCCGGCCCGAGGGAAAACCTAATGAGCATAGCTCTCAGGTGCCAGTACGCCATATTGCGTGGCGTGTGTTGTGCTAACGTGAACCACATTCACGCAGCGCCCGTACTTTTTCTGAATCATGCTGGAGTCACGACAGTGGTCACAAATGGTACGCCGCGCGAGCCTGCGTCGATGGTCATCCTGCAGCCGTCTGTGCTGGCACCGGTCGACCTCATGGGCGAACGGATTGCACGGTTCGACTGGGGGCGTACACCGCTCGGGCCGCTGCCGCGCTGGCCGGCTTCGTTGCGCATTGCCGTCGACATGATGCAATTGTCACCGTTCCCGTGTGCCGTGGTCTGGGGACCAGACCTCAGCGTGGTCCACAATGAAGGCTATCGGGCATTGCGGCGGGTTGCCCCGGATGCATTGGGCATGGCCTTCGATGCGCTGTGGAGCGATGAGTGGCCGGCGATGGGACCGTGGGTGTTCAAGGCGCTCGAGGGGCGCTCGAGCTTTGTCGAAGACCCACCACTGCGTATTGGCTGCGGCCAAGGCGGGGAGCCGTTGTGGTGTGCGTTCGGCTACACACCGTTGCACGATGAACTGGGCAACGTGGCAGGGTTTCTGCACGCGGTGATCGAAACCACGGCCAGCGTCGAGGCGCATCGCCACTGGCGGGAGCAGGCGCAAGAATTCCAGCGGCAGGTCGAGCGACACCTGGTGGAGCGCGAGCAGTTCTGGGGGCTGTCGCGTGATGCGATGATGACCGTCACTCCCGAGCTGAAGGTGTGTGGCGCCAACCCCGCCTGGTATCGCATCCTGGGCTGGTCTGAAGAGCAGGTACTGGGCACTCCGGTGCTGGACCTGGTACATCCGGCAGATCGCGCTGAGGTTGAGGTGGCCATTTCCGGGTGCCTGCAGTACCAGGATACCGAGCAGATAGAGACGCGCCTGCGCCACCGCGATGGCCATTACCACAGTTTTCGCTGGAGTGCACGGTTCGATGGCAGCCTGCTGACTGCCGTTGGCCGGGATATCACCGGGGAACGTGAGGAGGCTGCTCGTCAATCCGAAGCGCTGATGCGCAACAACGAGCGTCTGGAGGTGGTTGGGCAGTTGGCCGGGGGCATGGGCCATGAACTGAACAACTTGTTGTCCGGCATCGGTGGCAGCCTCGAACTGCTTCAGCGGCGCGTGCAGGAAGGACGGCTGGAGCGGGTGGAGGCGTATGTCGAGGTCGCGCGAGATTCGGTGCAGCGTGCCATGGAGCTGACCCATCGCCTGCTGGCGTTTTCCCGTCATCAACCTTTGGCGCCCAGGCCACTGGACTTCAACCGGCAGTTGCGCTTGAGCGAACCACTGCTGCGGAGCACGCTGGGCGCCGAGATGCGCTTGCACTGGCAGCTGGATGTCACGCCGTGGGCGGTGAACCTTGATGTTTCCCAGCTGGAAAATGCCTTGATCAATCTTTGCACCAACGCCCGCGAAGCGTGCCTTGATCGTGGAAACGTCACGCTGCGCAGCATCAACCAGCGGCTGACAACGTGTTTCCCGGATGAGAGCGGCCTGCCACCAGGCGACTACGTTGCGTTGCATGTGGAGGATGATGGCCATGGCATGCCGGCCGTGGATATTGCCAGGGCCTTTGAACCATTCTTCACCACCAAGCCGGTCGGGCGTGGCTCAGGCCTTGGTTTGTCGATGGTATATGGGTTTGTCGGCCAGTCGGGGGGCTACGCCTGGATCGAGTCGGCGCCGAACCAGGGCACCAAGGTCTGCATGCTTTTTCCAAGGTGGCATGACCCGGTACCCGAGGCGCCTGCGGTTGTGCACCGGACGCAGCGCATGGCCGGGAGGCAGCGCCTGTTGCTGGTCGATGACGAGCTCGGTTTGCGTGCTGTGATGTGCGAGTACCTGACCGAACGTGGGTTCGAAGTCATTGATGTGGGCGACGCCAATAGCGCACTGGAGCGCTTCCGCCATGACGGCCCGTTCGACCTGGTGATCACCGACATCGGCTTGCCGGGTGGTTTCAGTGGCCGCCAGGTGGCCAAGGCCATGCGCATGCAGCTGCCGCTGCAGAAGATCCTGTTCATCACCGGCTATGCGGGTCAGCCGATCGAAGCGCAGTTGCTCGAGCAGCCGGGCACGGCATTGATGAACAAGCCGTTCCCGCTGGCGGACCTGGTGGATGAGGCGCTACGCATGCTCGAGGAGTGAAGCGGTTCAGGGCTTGCCCAGTATCTGGGTCACCTGGGCCTGCAGCTGCTTCAGCTCGAAGGGCTTGCTGATCAGGTGCATCCCCACCTCCAGGAAGCCCTCGCGGGCCATGGCCGTTTCCGCATAGCCGGTGATGAACAGTACTGGCAAGCGTGGGCGCAGGTTGCGGGCAATCTCGGCCAACTGGCGGCCATTCATGCCGGGCAAGCCGACATCGCTGATCAGCAGATCCACCGGTTGTGTCGAACGCAGTACCTTAAGGCCCTCATTGGCGTCGGCGGCACTGTGGCAGGCGAAGCCATCCTCGCGCAGGGCCTGGCAGAGCAATTGGCGTACATGGGGGTCGTCCTCGACTACCAGCACGTGATGGCCCTGGTAACCTCGCACGGGTTGTACGGGTTTGACAGGTGCCTGGCCCTGGGCGACGTGGCGCGGCAGATAAAGGTCCACCCGGGTCCCTTGGCCGATCTGGCTGTGCAGGGTGACATGTCCATGGGATTGCTTGCTGAAGCCGTAAACCATCGACAGGCCAAGGCCGATGCCCTGGCCGACCGCCTTGGTGCTGAAGAACGGCTCGAAGGCATGCTCCAGCGTGCTTTGCGCCATGCCCTGGCCGTCATCGATGACTCGCAGGCGGACATAGTCGCCGGCGCACAGGGCACCGCCAGCGAATTGCCCGGCGCCGATGTGCTGGTTACTTGCCTCGATGCGCAGCTGGCCGCCATTGGGCATGGCTTCGCAGGCATTGAGCAACAGGTTATCGAGGGCCTCCTGTAACTGTTGGTCATCGGCTTCGACCGACCACAGGTTCTTGGCGATTTGCACCTGCAGGGTCACGGTCGGGGTCACGCAGGCCTTCAGGCGTTTTGCCTGGAGCAGGTCGTGCAGGTCGACCTGCTGGGTGTGCAGCGATTGCCGAGAAGAGAAGGCCAGCAGGCGGTGGGTCAGGCGCGCAGCGCGTGACACCGCCTCGCGGCCCATGCGCAGCACGTTGTCCAGGCCATCGCTGCGACCCTGTCGCAAGCGCCGGTCAATCAGCTCGAAGCTGCCACCAATGCTGGTGAGCAGGTTGTTGAAGTCGTGGGCGACCCCCCCGGCCAGTTGGCCGATGGCCTCCATCTTGCGCGTCTGGTGGCGTGCGAACTCGCTGCGTTGCTGCTCTTCGCCGGGAGGTGCGGCCTTGGCGTCAAGGCGTTGCTGCAGGTCTTGTAACTGGTCGCGTGCCAGATACTGCCGACGCCGGTTGCGCAGGGCGGACTGGGTCATGCGCAGCAGCTGGGCGTTTTCGAATGGTGCGACCAGCAGGACCAGGTTGCCCACCGGGAGGTTGGTCGAGCCCTTGGCCGCTTGGCTCCCTTGACCGAGCAGCACGATGGGCAGGTCCGACCAGCACGGTTGCTGGTCGATGAATTCTTGCAGCAATGCACTTGGGCCCTGTTTGAACGCTTGCTCGGCAATGATCGCCAGGCCTGCGCCTTCGGCCAGGCAGGCTTGCAGGTTGGCCAGGTCGACCGCGCACAGGCTGTCGATACCCGCAGAAGCGAGCAGGCGAGCAGTATCTGCGGCTATTGGCGGGGGCGCCAGGATCAATGCACGTTCGTCCAGCGCCAACGAACTGGCCACAACACACTCTCCTGAAGGGTGGTCCGATATCCACTGGACCCTGGGCACAGCCCTGGGGTTCAACAAATTTTCGGACGTTGCCTACAGGCCCTGTTGCAGCACTGGGTCGTCCGGGTTCTGCCGCTCCAGCTCGGCCAGCAGCACCTGCACGTTCTGCAACTGGCCGGTTTCCTTCCAGTACTTAATCAGCAACACCCGTGCCCGGCGATTGGCCGGCTGGCGGTTGAGCACGATTTCCAGTTGCTTTTGCGCGGCGTCGAGTTGTTCCAGTTCATGCAGGGTGACTGCCAGTGTATAGCGGTAGTCGGCGTTGTCCGGGTCCAGTTCGACGGCGCGGGACAAGGCCAGCAGTGCGTATTCGCGCTGTTCGTGACGGTTAAGCCAGAGCCCCAGCTCGTACTGCAGAAAGGCCGAATCGGGGCTTAGCGCAAGGGCTTTGCCCAGTATCTGACGCGAGGCGTCGTGATAGCCCTGGCGCTCCAGCAGGCGTACCTGGGTCGCCAGTGCGTCGAGGTTGCCTGGCGCTACCGCCAGGGCTCGCTGCAGGGCGGTGTCGGCCAGGGTGTAGTCGTTTTCGTGCAGGTAGAGGCGTGCCAGGTGGACTTGGGCGTCGGCGTCTTCGGGTTGTTGCTCGAGGGCCTGCTGGTATTGCTCCAGGGCGACCTGTAGCGGGCCGAAATAAAGGCCGATGTCATCCGGAGCAAGGCCGAGCAGGGCATCTACCGCGGCAAAGCGCACGCTTTGCTCGTCGTCGTCCAGCAGTGGGCCGAGTACCAGGCTGCGTTGCGCCGCCGGCAGCAGGCGGCGAATACCGGCGATGGCTGCACGGCGCACCTGCGGGTCGGCATGCTCGAGGTCCTGACGGGCGAGTTTCAATGCCTGGGGCGAAGGGTAGTTTGGCAGTTCGGCATACAAGGCGGCACGGCGAATGGGCGGCAGGTCGGTGCGCTGCAGTTGCTGGTACAGCACCCGTGCAGCGCCGGGTTGGCCCTCATGGGCCTGGCGCAGGGCCTTGGCGTAGCTGTGCGCAGGCAGGGTAGGCGGGGCTGGCGGAGCGTCGCGCCACAGGTAGCCGAACAGGGCCGATACCAGGATCAACAGCAGCAGGGCGATCAGGTAGCGGTTGCGTCTGGGCATCGGACGATCCGGGGCGGCGGGAAGGGCAGAGCTTGGGCTAGCCGGGGGGTAAATGCAACCGAGTGTGGGTTGCGTGGCGCCTGCCTCGGGTTTTGCGGTGGGGCATAAATCGAGCGCCGCGCGGGCGGCGCTCGATCTCGACGACAACGATGATGTCGTGGCGAGCACCCCCAAAAACACCCCAAAAAAATATAAAAAAGCCCCGCGGACCAAGGCCTGCGGGGCAAACGGTTGGGGGAGGGGCCAACCAAAGGAGTCGTTGAAGCGGGTGTATCAGCGCGCGCTGGCTACGGTCTCCGGTTGCCAGCCGCCGCCCAGGGCCTTGTAGATGGAGACGATGCCGCGGTACAACTCGACTTCACCCTGGGCCTGCGCATCTTCAGCGCTCAGCCGCTCACGCTCGGCATCGAGCAGCACCAGGTAGTCCACCGTACCCTCGCGATAACGAATCGAGGCCAGTTCCGCCGCCTTGCGGCTGGCATCGCTCTGGCGCATCAGCGACAGCAGCCGCTGCTGGGTCTTGTCGTAGTCGCTGAAGGCGTTGGCCGATTCTTCCAGGGCCAGCAACACCTGCTGTTCATAGTTGGCCAGTGCCCCTTCGGCATCGGCCTTGGCACCGCGCAGTCGGGCGCGCACGCTGCCCAGGTCGAAGGCGGCCCACGTTATGCTCGGGCCCAGCGCCCAGGCATTGGCTGCCGAGGAGCCTATCTGCGAACCACGTGCAGCAGTAAAGCCGAGGAAGCCACTGAGGCTGACGCGCGGGAACAAGTCGGCCGTGGCCACGCCAACGTTGGCGGTGGCAGCCGCCAGCTGCCGTTCGGCGCTGCGGATGTCCGGGCGGCGGCGCAGCAGTTCTCCCGGGTCTCCCACCGGTAGCGCCTTGGCGATGGCCGGCAGGGCCTTGGGCGACAGGTCGACGCTGAGCGCCTCGGGGCGCTGACCGAGCAGGGTGGCGATGCGATGCCGGGCCCGTGCCTGTTCCGCCTGCAGTTGCGGCACGGTGGCTTCGACCCCGGCCAGGCGCGCGTCGGCCCGCACCACATCAAGGTCGTTGCCCACGCCGGCATCGCGCAGGGTTTCGGTGATGGCCCGCGATTCCTGCTGGGTCTTGAGGTTGGCCAGGGCGATCTTCTCGCGCAACTGCGCGCCACGCAGCTGGCCGTAAGCATCCACCAGTTCGGCGATCAGGCTGACCTGCAGCTGCTGCAGGTCGGCCGCGGCTACGGCTTCCTGGGCTTCGCTGGCTTCGATCTGGCGCTGGATGCGGCCGAACAGGTCAAGCTCCCAGGCCATGTCCAGGCCCAGGTCGTAGCGCTCACTGTTTACCCGCTGCGTGGTCTGGCCGGGGATCTGGCCCTTGCCGATGTCGCTGCTGGCGCGGCTGGTGACCACCGGAAACTGATCGTTTTCGGCGTCTTCACGGATCGAACGGGCCGACTTCAGGCGGGCGAAGGCCACGCGCAGGTCACGGTTGCCATCCAGCGAAGCCTGCACCAGCTGGTTCAGCACCGGGTCGTCGAACTGCTTCCACCACAGGCTTTCGAAACGGCTACGGTCGTAGGCCTTGGCCTGTATGTCGCTGGCCAGCTGCGCGGGCTCGGTGGCCGGCGCCTGGTAGTCCGGGCCTACTGCACAGGCCGCCAGGGCGAGCGCCAGCAAGCTCGGGGTCAAGGGTTTGAGCAGGTTCATGCATGGCTCTCCAGCGATTGGGCGCGTTCGGCCTTGCGGGCCTGGCGACGCTCGACGAAACGGCGAATCAGGAAGAAGAACACCGGGGTCAGGAACAGGCCGAACACGGTAACCCCGATCATTCCCGAGAACACCGCCACGCCCATGGCATGGCGCATTTCAGAACCGGCACCGGAGCTGAACACCAGTGGAACCACACCCATGATGAAGGCGATCGAGGTCATCAGGATCGGCCGCAGGCGCAGGCGGCAGGCTTCCAGTACCGCAGCCAGCGGGTCGAGCCCCTTGGCCTGTTCGTCCTTGGCGAACTCGACGATCAGGATCGCGTTCTTGCACGCCAGGCCCACCAGTACGATCAGGCCGATCTGGGTGAAGATGTTGTTGTCACCCCCCGACACGATCACCCCGGTGATGGCCGACAACAGGGTCATCGGCACGATCAGGATCACCGCCAGCGGCAGGCTCCAGCTTTCGTATTGGGCGGCAAGCACCAGGAAGGCCAGCAGTACGCACAGCGGGAACACGAACAGCGCAGTGTTGCCCGAAAGGATCTGCTGGTAGGTCAGGTCGGTCCACTCGAAGGTCATGCCGTTGGGCAGTTCCTCCTTCAGCAGCTTCTCGATGGCAGCTTCGGCCTGGCCGGAGCTGTAGCCCGGTGCCGCGGCGCCGTTGATCTCGGCGGTGATGAAACCGTTGTAGTGCATCACCCGGTCAGGCCCGGAGGTGTCGCTGACCTTGAGGAAGGTCGCCAGCGGGATCATCTCGCCGAGGTTGTTGCGCACCTTCAGTTGGCCGATCTGCTCGGCATCAAGGCGGAACTGCTGCTCGGCCTGGACGTTGACTTGGTAGGTACGGCCAAAGCGGTTGAAGTCGTTGGTGTACAGCGAGCCCAGGTAGACCTGCAGGGTGTCGAAGATGTCGGTGATCGCCACGCCGTGGGTCTTGGCCTTTTCCCGGTCGATGGCGGCATCGACCTGGGGCACGTTGACCTGGTAACTGGTGAACAGGCCCGCCAGTTCCGGCACGTTGTGGCTCTTGGCGATGATGTTCTGGGTTTCCTTGTACAGCGCCTCGTAGCCCAGGTTGCCACGGTCTTCGATCTGCAGACGGAAGCCGCCGATGGTGCCCAGGCCTTGTACCGGTGGTGGCGGGAAGATCGCGATGTAGGCGTCCTGGATGTCGGCGAACTGGGCATTCAGTGCAGCAGCGATGGCCGCCGCCGACTGGCTCGGGTCCTTGCGCTCGTCGAACGGCTTGAGCGGGGTAAACACGATGCCGCTGTTCGGGCTGTTGGTGAAGCCGTTGATCGACAGTCCAGGGAAGGCTACCGAGTCGGCCACTCCAGGCTGTTTCAGGGCGATTTCGCTCATGCGCTTGATCACCGCTTCGGTGCGGTCGAGGCTGGCCGCGTCAGGCAGCTGGGCGAACGCCACCAGGTACTGCTTGTCCTGGGCCGGCACGAAACCGGTCGGGGTGGACGAGAAGCCGAGGTAGGTCAGGCCCATCAGGCCGGCATAGACGAACAGGGCGATGCCGCTGGAGCGGATGACCCGGCGCACGCCGCCGACGTAGCGGCTGGAAGCGCGGTCGAAGAAGCGGTTGAACGGGGCGAACAGCCAGCTGCCCAGCAGTTTTTCCAGGAACCGCGAGAAACGGTCCTTGGGCGCATGGTGGTCCTTCAGCAGCACGGCAGCCAGGGCCGGCGACAGGGTCAGCGAGTTGAACGCCGAGATCACGGTCGAGATCGCGATGGTCAGGGCGAACTGCTTGTAGAACTGCCCGGTCAGGCCGGAAATGAACGCAGCAGGTACGAACACCGCGCACAGCACCAGGGCGGTGGCGATGATCGGCCCGGTCACTTCGCCCATGGCCTTTTGCGTGGCTTCCAGCGGTTTCAGGCCCAGGCCGATGTTGCGCTCGACGTTTTCCACCACGACGATGGCGTCGTCCACCACGATACCGATGGCCAGGACCAGGCCGAACAATGACAGCGCGTTGAGCGAGAAGCCGAACAGGTGCATCACGGCAAAGGTACCGATCAGCGATACCGGCACGGCCATCAGCGGGATGATCGAGGCACGCCAGGTCTGCAGGAACAGGATGACGACCAGCACCACCAGCACCAGCGCTTCGAACAGGGTGTGTACCACGGCTTCGATGGAACCACGGACGAACACGGTCGGGTCATAGACGATGCTGTAGTCCATACCCTCGGGGAAATCCTTCTTCAGCTCAGCCATCTTCGCCCGCACTTCGTCGGAGATCTCGATGGCGTTGGAGCCTGGGCGCTGGAAGATCGGGATGGCCACCGCCGGCTGGTTGTTCAGCAGCGAACGCAGGGCGTACTGGCTGGAACCGAGTTCGACCCGGGCGATGTCCTTCAGGCGGGTGATTTCGCCATCGGCACCGGCGCGAATGATGATGTTCTCGAACTCTTCCTCATTGACCAGACGACCTTGGGTGTTGATCGACAGCTGGAAGCTGGTCGAACCCGGGGCGGGTGGGGCGCCCAGCTGGCCGGCGGCCACCTGGCGGTTCTGTTCGCGGATCGCAGCCACCACATCACTGGCGGTGAGGTTGCGCGAAGCGGTCTTGTTCGGGTCCAGCCACACGCGCAGCGAGTAGTCGCCCATGCCGAACAGCTGCACATCGCCCACGCCGCCCAGGCGCGCCAGCTCGTCCTTGATGTTGAGGATGGCGTAGTTGGACAGGTAGAGCATGTCGTAGCGGTTGTCCGGCGAGGTCAGGTGCACGACCATGGTCAGGTCGGGCGAGGCCTTGTCGACCGTGATACCAATGCGGGTCACTTCCTCGGGCAGCTTGGGCTGGGTACGCGTGACGCGGTTCTGCACCTGCACCTGGGCGTTGTCCAGGTCGGTGCCCAGGGCGAAGGTGATGGTCAGCGTCAGCTTGCCGTCAGCGGTAGACTGGGAGGACATGTACAGCATGTTCTCCACGCCGGTAATCGCCTGCTCCAGTGGCGCGGCGACGGTTTCGCCGATGACCTTGGGGTTGGCGCCTGGGAAGTTGGCGCGCACCACCACGGTGGGCGGCACCACTTCGGGGTATTCGCTGATCGGCAGCTGGAACAGCGAGATCGACCCCGCGATCAGCAGCACCAGCGACAGCACCGCGGCGAAAATTGGCCGGGTAATGAAGAATTTCGAGAAGTTCATCGGTGTGGTCCCTTAACCGCGTGGCGCCTGGGCGCTGGCGACTTTCACGTTGTTGCCCGCCACCTTCGGCGCCGGGTTACTGGCCTCCAGGGCCTGGCGCTGCTGGGCGAGGGCGGCGAGGGTCTGTTCGCTGGCCATCGGTGTCTCTTCCGGGGTGACCGGTGAGCCAGGGCGCACACGCTGCAGGCCCTTGACCACGATGCGGTCGTCCTTGCCCAGGCCGCTGCGCACGATGCGCAGGCCTTCCAGCTTCGGCCCCAGCTCCACGGCGCGGTAGGCGGCCTTGTTATCCTTGTCCATGACCAGCACGAACTTCTTGCCAAGGTCGGTGCCCACGGCTTCGTCGTTGATCAGCACGGCCTGGTACTGGGCGCTGCCCACCAGCTTCAGGCGTGCATACAGGCCTGGGGTGAACTGGCCGTCGCTGTTGTCGAACACCGCACGGCCACGGATGGTGCCGGTGCGCGGGTTGACCTGGTTGTCGACGAAGTTCATCTGGCCCAGGTGCGGGTTGCCGGTTTCGTTGGTCAGGCCCAGGTACACCGGGGTGCTCTGGCCGCGCTGGCCTTCGCGGGCCAGCTGGGTGTACTTGAGGTACACGCGCTCGTCGGCGTCGAAGTAGGCGTAGACCTTGTCGGTGGAGACCACGCTGGTCAGCGGGGTGACATCGGCGGTGACGATGTTGCCGGCGGTGAACTGGGCGCGGCTGACACGGCCGCTGATGGGCGCGGTGACACGGGTGAAGCTGAGGTTCAGGCGTGCCAGGTCGAGCTGGGCCTGGATCGCGTCGACTCCGGCGCGGGCTTCGGCGGCGGCGCTGCTACGCGATTCGGCCAGTTCTGCGGAAATGGCGTTGCTGTCACGCAGGCGTTCGCCACGGCGGGCTTCGTTGGCGCTGCGAATGGCGGTGGCCTTGGCCTGCTGCAGTTGGGCTTCGAGGCGGCGGACCTCTGCCTGGAACGGGCGTGGATCGATCTGGAACAGCAGGTCGCCTTTCTTGACCTGGGCGCCTTCGGTGAAGGCTACCAGGTCGATCTGGCCGGAGACCCGTGGGCGTACCTCGACGGTTTCCGGGGCTTCGAGGCGGCCGGTGAACTCGTCCCATTCATTGATCGGTTGCTCGATCACCTTGGCCACGCTGACCTTCGGCGCGGTGGGAGCCTGCACTGCGTCTGGGGTTCGGCCACAAGCGCTGATCACCACCACTGCCAGGGCAGCGAGGGGGAAGCGCAAGGGTTTGAATGATTGTTCCATGGAGAACTCCGCCAATGTATTAGTAGTGGGCGGAGTGTGAGTGTCTTGCGCGTGAGGCACGAATCGAACGGGACGAAGGTTATTATCACGATGAATGATATGAGCAGATCATTCATCGATTGCAGACATGGCCAGCTCGGTCGTGGGCTTTCATCCTGGGTCAGAGATTTCAGTGAATGCTCGAGGCCAGTTCGAAGATCGGCATGTACATCAGGATCACGATCAGGCCGATCAGCAGGCCAATGAAGGTCATCAGCAGCGGTTCGAACAGCTTGACGAACCATTCCACCCAGCGGCCGATTTCCTGGTCATGGAAGTCGGCGCAGCGCTCCAGCATCTCGCCCAGGTTGCCGGACTGCTCGCCGGCGCGCAGCAGGCGCAACGATACCGGCGTCACCAGTTGCCCGGCCTCCAGTGCATCGGACAGCGGCAACCCTTCGGCGACCCGCTGGCTGGCGTGCTGCAGGCCATCGGCCGCCGCGCTGCCGAGCAGGCCGCGGGCCATGCCCATGGCGGTGAGGATGGGGATACCGCCTTGCAGCAGGATGCCCAACGAGCGATAGAAGCGCGCCAGTTCGTACATCATCAGGCGTTGGTGAAGTGCCGGCAGGCGCCGCAGCTGGCAGGCTGCCCAGCGCCGTACCCATGGCTGGCGGCGCAGCAGCCACAGCGCAGTGGCCGCACCGAGGGCGCCCAATGCCAGCGGTAGTTGCTGGGCATGCAGGAACAGCCCGATCTGCATCAGCAGCCGAGACAGCCAGGGCAACTCGGTGCCCATGCCCTCGAACACCTGGCTGAAACGCGGCACCACGTAGCCAAGCAGGAACAGCACCACGCCACCGCCCACCAGCAATAGCAGCATCGGGTAGACCGAGGCACCCACCAGCTTCTGCCGGACCAGGTCCAGGCGCTGGCGGTAGCTTATGTAGCGGGCGAGGGCGTCGCCGAGCGCGCCGGTACGCTCGCTGGACTGCACCAGCGCCACGTATAGCGGCGGGAACACCCGTGGCTGCTGGCCCAGGGCTTGGGACAGCGAGCGGCCTTCGTACAGTTGGCGGACCAGTTCGGCGAGCACTTTGCGCGCTGCGGCTGCGGGGGCCTTTTCCGCCAGGCTTTCCAGCGCGTCGATCAGCGGCAGGCCGGCGTTGAGCAGGGTCGAAAGTTCCTGGCTGAACAGCACCAGGTCAAAGCTTGCTTCGCGGCGCCAGGCCATGCCGCGCAAGGTGCCGCCGTGGCCACGCAGGCTGAGCACGCGCAAGCCCTGGTCCTCGACCTGGCGGCGGGCCTGGTCGGCGTCCTCGGCATCGATCTGCAACTGCACCACACCCTGCCTGCCCAGGGCCTTGAGGCTGTAGCGCATGGCCGTTCTCCCTACTGCCAACTGGTGATTTCGGCGTTTTCCCCGTCGCCACCGGGCTGGCCGTCCTTGCCCATCGACAGCAGGTCGTACTCGCCGCCGTTCTCGCCGGGTTGCCGGTAGATGTATGCGCGGCCCCACGGGTCTTGCGGCACGGCCTTCTGCAGGTAGGGGCCGGTCCAGCGCGCTTCGCCATTGGGGGCGACCACCAGGGCCTGCAGGCCCTGCTCACTGCTGGGGTAGTGGCCGACTTCCAGGCGGTACAGGTCCAGGGCCTTGCTCAGCCCCTCTATCTGCGCCCGCGCCACCTTGGCCTCGGAGCGGCCGAGCTGGCTGAAGTACTTGGGCGCGACGATACCGGCCAACAGGCCGAGCACCACCAGGACCACCAAAAGTTCGAGCAGGGTGAAGCCACGTTGAGGGTTGGTTCTGCGCTGCATGGTGAAGCCCTCCGCTGCATGGGGACAAGCTTTTGCAGGCCCCATGCAACAGCCGTGCACGCCTGCCTTGGCGCCTTGCACCATGCGGCACGCGAAGCGGCACAGTGCTTGCGTCGTGGTCATCGACCCCGGGTTTTCCGGGGTATATCCCCCAACATCGGGGGAGACCACGAAGAGGCGACCGACATGCGTGGACTCATTCTCGGTTTGATCTGGCTGGTGGCAGGTGCTGCCCAGGCCGATGTGTACATTTCCATCGACGCCAAAGGCAGCTACATACTGACCAACGTCCATCGACCCGGGCGCCTCTATGAAACGGTGATCAGCGAGCCGAAGGCTCAGGCCGGCCCGGCCAACGCGCAGCTCATCACCGGCCGCCCCTACGCCAAGCTGGTCGCCGCCGCGGCGCGCACCCACGACGTACCCCCGGCGTTGCTGCATGCGGTGATCAAGGCCGAGTCCGGTTACAACCCCAAGGCGCGTTCGCCAGCGGGCGCGGTGGGGCTGATGCAATTGATGCCGGATACTGCCCGCGAGATGGGCGTGGAAAACCGCCTGGACCCGGAAGACAACGTGCAGGGAGGGGCCCGCTACCTCAAGCGCATGCTCAATTTGTTCGACAATGACATCACCCTGGCCGTGGCGGCCTACAACGCCGGCCCCGAAGCAGTGTTGCGCCGTGGTGCGGTACCGCCGTTTGCCGAGACCCGGCGCTATGTACCGAATGTGCTGCGGGAGTACCGCCGCTTGCAGGGGTTGACGAGTGATTAGCCTCTGTAGCCCCTTTCAAATCTGGTGCGACACCT
>NZ_JWLN01000032.1:0-76694 GCF_000814065.1 Pseudomonas sp. C5pp
CTTCGCAGCACAAGGCTGCTCCTACAGGTACTGCGTATTGCCTGAACGCGGATGCTTCAGTTCGAAGGTTCCGGGTCGCGCTTGCGCTTGTTGCCCATGCGCACGCCAATGTCCATCAGGAACTGGAAGAAGCCTTCCTGGTCCTCCAGCACATTGCTCCAGAACGGCGAGTGGTACAGCGCCACGGCGCCGTGCACCAGCGCCCAGGCGGCGCAATAGTGGAAATACGGCGGCACGTCTTCGAGCTTGCCTTCGCTGATACGGCCCTTGATCAGCTGGGTCAGGCGGTCGAAGTTGGAGGCACGTATGCTGTGCAGCTGCTCGACCATTTCCGGTACCTGGTTGCCCTTGACCACCTTTTCTTCCAGGCGGTCGAACAGCCGGTAACGCTGCGGATCGCGCATGCGGAACTCGAAGTAGGCTCGCGACAGGGCTTCCTTGTCGCGATCGACGTCGGCCGAATGCAACAGCTCGTTCAGGTCGCGCTCGTAGTCGAGCATCAGGCGCAGGTAGATCTCCGCCTTGGACTTGAAGTGCTTGTAGATCGTGCCTTTGCCGATGCCCACGGCGTCGGCGATCATCTCGACGGTGACGCTGTCTTCCCCCTGTTCGAGAAACAGCTTGAGCGCGGTGTCGAGGATTTCCTGTTCGCGACGGCGAAACTCACGGACCTTACGAGGTTCTTTCTGCATAGGAAGGACTGGATGACAATCGAAGCGGTTTATTATGCCTAACTTGCAAGAAATTGCACGGATCATCCAAGCATGTCTGTGTTTCACGATGCTTATGGCCATGCGCTGCGGGAGGAATGGAACGTGGGCGTATTCCAAATTTGTTTAAAAATCGATCAATATGCACTGGCACTGCGCCAAAGCTGACTAATACTTGAAGTGTTGGCGCGGCGCATCCCCCCCAAGTGGCGCGCCGATAAAGGTGCTCAGGGACCGCGTACCTTTGTTTTACTCCTAATGGTCTTAACCCGGATTCCCCCCCCAGAACCCGGGTTTTTTTTGGGTGTTTCGAGGGGAAATGAAGCCGGGGGTTCAGGTTTGGGGTTGGTGGGGATTGCATGAGGAACACCAGGCGCCCGCCAACCCTTCGAGTCAGGCCACCCGCGCCAACGGGAACAAGCGCTTGAAATTGGCAGTGGTCTGTTCGGCCAACTGCTCATAACTGGCCCCGCGCAACGAAGCCACGTACTCCGCCACCTCACGCACATACTGCGGCAAATTCGGCTTGCCGCGATACGGAATCGGCGCCAGGTACGGCGAATCCGTTTCCACCAGCAAACGATCGACCGGCACCTGCCGCGCCACTTCACGCAGGGCATCGGCATTGCGGAAGGTAACGATGCCAGACAACGAAATGTAATACCCCAGGTCCAGCGCCGCCTTGGCCATGTCCCAGTCTTCGGTGAAGCAGTGCAGCACGCCGGCCTGCGGCAGGTTGGCCTCGCGCAGCAGCGCCAGGGTATCGGCACGCGCCGCACGGGTATGCACGATCACCGGCTTGCCGGTCTGCCGCGAGGCCTCCAGGTGCAGGCGGAACGAGGCTTGCTGCAACTCGGCTGCTTCCGGCTCGTAGTGGTAATCCAGCCCGGTTTCACCAATCGCCACCACATGCGGGTGAGCCAGCTCGCGCAGCAGCCATTCCAGCGCCGGCGTTTCGCCCGGCGCCAGGTCCAGCGGGTGCACGCCCACAGAGCAATCGACATCGGCGTAACGCTCGCTCAGCGCCTTCACCGCACCAGCATTCTCGGCACTGACGCCAATACACAGGAAATGCCCGACCCCGCGCTCACGCGCCGCCTGCAGGGCAGCATCGAGGGAGCCCTGATGGGCGCTCAGGTCAAGACGGTCGAGGTGGCAATGGGAATCTACGAGCATGGGATAACGACACACATGAAAAAATGAAAATCAGCGGGCGCCCGGCAACTGCAGCCAGTGGGCCAGCAGCGATTCAAGCAGCAGGGCGCGGTTGAGGTTGGCCTTGCCCAGCACCTTCTGGCGCTGCTCCAGGATCCATGCCTGCACCTCCAGCACCTTGGCCTGGCGGCTCTTCTGCGCCAGGTACTGCACCACCTTGCGCATATCGGCCAAGCCTAGCCCTTCCTCGTCCTGGGTCAATTGGTAGCGCAGAATCAGGTGCGCCCAATCGCAGAACCAGTCGAACAGCAGCAACAGCGGTACACCGTTCCAGGCATCGGCCAGCTGGCTGGGCGATTGCTGTTGCTTGAGCAGTTTCTTCACCCCGTCGGTGACCAGCGCACGCTGCTCTCGCACGCCTTGCGCCTGCAAGCTGACCGCCATCAGCGGCGAACCGGCAGCCAGGGTCAGCAACTCGTCGCGCTCGGTCTCGTCACTGTCGGGCAGCGCGCCGGCCAGCCAGGCTTGGCTCTGGGCCAGGCTGGGCTGCGGGCAGGCGACCTGCTGGCAACGGCTCTTGATGGTCGGCAACAGACGGCTGGGCTGGTGGGTGACCAGCAGCAACACGGTATCACCGGAGGGCTCTTCGAGGCTCTTGAGCAGGGCGTTGGAGGCGTTGACGTTCATCGCCTCCACTGGCTCGATCAGCACCACCTTGCGCCCACCCAGCTGCGCGGTCTGCACCACGAAGGCCACCAGCTCGCGTACCTGATCTACCTTGATAGGCTTGTCAGCTTCTTCGGGCTCGAGTACGAAGTTGTCCGGATGGCTGCCGGCCTTGAGCAGCAGACAGGACTTGCACGCGCCACAGGCCTCCAGGCCCTGGGGCTGCTGGCACAGCAGGCGGGCCATCAGGCGCTCGGCCAAGGCCCGCTTGCCGATACCCTGCGGCCCATGCAGCAGGTAGGCGTGAGCGTGCTGGCTGCGGCCGGCCAGCTGCTGCCAGAGGGCCTGCTGCCAGGGATAGGCCTCAGCCACGGCAACGCTCCACGATGCCTGGTAGCAACGCATCGATGGAGCGCTGCACGGCCTCCAGAGGCTGGGCGGCATCAAGCAGGGTATAGCGCTGTGGTTCGTGGCCGGCGCGCTGCAGGTAGGCCTGGCGCACTGCTTCGAAGAACGCCTGGCCTTCCTGCTCGAAACGGTCCAGGCGGCCGCGGGCGGCGGCGCGGGCCAGGCCCACTTCGACCGGCAGATCGAAGACCAGAGTCAGGTCCGGGCGCAGGTCGCCCTGGACGAATTGCTCCAGGATGGCGATACGCTCGACTGGCAAACCACGCCCGCCGCCCTGGTAGGCGTATGTCGCATCGGTAAACCTGTCACACAAGACTACGGCCCCGCGGGCCAGCGCCGGCCGGATCACCTGCGCCAGGTGCTGGGCACGCGCAGCGAACACCAGCAACAGTTCGGTGTCGGCCGCCATGCTTTCATCGCTGGGCGCCAGCAGCAGCTCACGCACCTTTTCGGCCAGCGGCGTGCCGCCAGGCTCACGGGTCAGCACTACGTCCAGGCCCTGCTCGCACAGGCGCGCAGCCAGGTAGTCGCGGTTGGTGCTCTTGCCCGCACCTTCCGGGCCTTCCAAAGTAATAAACAAGCCGCTCACAGGCAGTCCTTAATGTTGTTCGTCAGGCATCGGCCGTTCGGCCGCTTGCGCGCCGCCGGCAGGGGCGTCCTGCACAGGCGGCTGGTCGGGCGCGGGCTGCGCGGTAGACTCGTCGGCAGGGGCTTCGGGATGTTCGGCCTCGTCGGTACCTGATTGTGGTTGTGGCTCTGGCTGCGATTGCGGCGCGGGGCTGGAGCGGTAGTCCGCACGGCGCTTGAGCTGGAACTCGCGCACCGCCGAGTTGTGGTCGTCGAGGTCGTCGGAAAACACGTGGCTGCCATCGCCACGGGCAACGAAGTACAGGCTGGTGCCATCGGACGGGTTGAGCGCCGCGTGAATCGCTTCGCGACCGACCATGGCGATCGGGGTCGGCGGCAGGCCGGTGATGGTGTAGGTGTTGTAGGGCGTCGGCTCGCGCAGGTCGGCGCGGGTGATCTTGCCGTTGTAGCGCTCACCCATGCCGTAGATCACCGTCGGGTCGGTCTGCAGCATCATGCCCAGGCGCAGGCGCCGCACGAAAACGCCGGCGATCTGCCCGCGCTCCTGAGGAATGCCGGTCTCCTTCTCTACCAGCGAAGCCATGATCAGCGCCTGGTACGGGTCGCGGTATGGCAGGTCGGTGGTGCGCTCGGCCCACTCCTTGGCCAGCACTTCGTCCAGGCGCATATAGGCCTGTTGCAGCAACTCGACGTCGCTCATGCCGCGCACGAAGCGGTAGGTGTCCGGGAAGAAGCGCCCTTCGGGGAACACCCCGGTATGGCCGAGCTTGTCCATCACTTCCGAATCGGACAGCCCGTCCAGGGTGTGCTTGATCTTTTCATGCTTGGCCACGGCCGCGCGCACCTGGCGGAAGGTCCAGCCTTCGACCAGGGTGAGGTTGTACTGCACCACGTCGGCCCGACGCCAGGCATCGAACAGCTGCTCCACGGTCATGCCGGGGGTCAGGCGATACTCACCGGTGTGCAGAGGGGTGCCGGCCATGTTGAAACGCCAGTACAGGCGCAACCAGACGGCGTCGTCGAGCAACCCTTCGTTCTGCATGCGATAGAACATGCGGTTGGGGGTGGTGCCATTGGGCACGTCCAGCAGGCGCTCCTGCGTCACGTGCAGAGGCTGCTCCAGGACCGAGTTGACCTTCCAGGCCGACCAGCCCACGGCAAGGCCGGCGAGGATCAAGCCCATTTCCAGCAGCAGCAGGAATTTACGTCTCACGAATTCAGGTTTCCAGTAACGTACGGGCAACGGCCTGCAGTTTACGGGTGAGCGGGCCCGGCGACCAGTTTAGCTCGGCAACGCCTCGCACGGGCCAGACACCGTAGACGCTGTTGCAGACAAATACTTCATCTGCCTGCTCCAGAGCGTCGAACGGCAGGTCGCAGACCTGCACCGGGATGCCCTGCAGCACTGCCTGTTCCAGCAACGCGCCCCGCATCACGCCAGCGACGCCACAGCGGCTGAGGTCAGCCGTGAACAGCGCGCCATCGCGCACCAGGAACAGATTGCTGTACACACCTTCGATCACCCTGCCCTGCCCATCACGCATCAGGCCTTCGGCATGTTCGCTGTCCTGCCATTCGGCACGGGCCAGCACCTGCTCCAGGCGGTTGAGGTGTTTGAGGCCGGCCAGCAGCGGTTGTTCCCCAAGCCGGGTCTGGCATGGAAACAGTCGCACGCCCTGCTCGGCATTTTCGACAGGATAGCTGGGCAACGGGCTGCCCTGCAGAATACGCCGCGGCGCGGCACCGGCAACCGGTGCGTAACCGCGCTGGCTGTCACCACGAGTAAGGATGAGTTTGGCTACGCCATCACCGAGCTGGCTGGCATAGCGCAGGAGTTCGTCGCGTACCAGCGCCAGGTCGGTACTGATCGCCAGGCGCTGGCAACCCAGCGCCAGGCGTGCGAGGTGGCCGTCCAGCAAGCTGGGCCGGCCGTCGCGCACGGCGATGGTCTCGAATAGCCCATCGCCGTAGGCCAGGCCGCGGTTCTGCAGGTTGACTGCAGCCGCCGGCTGGCCATCGATCCAGCTTTGCATCAACCGGCGAACCGGCGGAATACCAGCGAACCGTTGGTACCGCCAAAGCCGAACGAGTTGGACAGCACCACATCGATCGGCATGCTGCGCGCCTGGTGCGGCACGAAGTCGAGGTCGCAGCCTTCGTCCGGCTCGTCCAGGTTGATGGTGGGCGGAGCCATCTGACTGTTGATCGCCAACACGCTGAAGATCGCTTCTACGGCACCGGCGGCGCCCAGCAGGTGGCCGGTCATCGACTTGGTCGAGCTGACCGCCAGCTTGTAGGCATGCTCACCGAACACGCGCTTGATCGCCGCCACTTCGGCCACGTCGCCAGCAGGGGTCGAGGTGCCATGGGCGTTGATGTAGCTGACCTCTTCCGGCTGGATGCCGGCATCGCGCAAGGCGTTGGCCATGCAACGGGCAGCACCTTCACCAGTGTCGGGCGGCGAAGTCATGTGGTAAGCGTCACCGCTCATGCCGAACCCGACCAGTTCGGCATAGATGGTCGCGCCGCGGGCCTTGGCATGTTCCAGTTCTTCGAGCACCAGGGCACCAGCACCGTCGGACAGCACGAAGCCGTCACGGCCCTTGTCCCACGGGCGGCTGGCCCGGGTCGGCTCGTCGTTGCGAGTGGACAGTGCACGGGAGGCACCGAAGCCGCCCATGCCCAGGCCGCAGGCGGCCATTTCGGCGCCGCCAGCGATCATCACGTCGGCTTCACCGTAGGCAATGTTGCGCGCAGCCATGCCGATGCAGTGGGTACCAGTGGTGCAGGCAGTGGCGATGGCGTAGTTCGGCCCTTGCAGCCCCAAGTGGATCGACAGGAAGCCGGAGATCATGTTGATGATCGAGCCAGGCACGAAGAAAGGCGAAATACGACGCGGCCCCGAATCGTGCAGGGTGCGGCTGGTTTCTTCGATGTTGGTCAGGCCGCCGATACCCGAGCCCATGGCCACGCCAATACGCTGGCGGTTGGCGTCGGTGACTTCCAGGCCGGCATTACGCACTGCCTGGAACCCGGCCGCCAGGCCGTACTGGATGAACAGGTCGAGCTTGCGGGCCTCTTTGGCCGACAGGTATTGCTCGACCTCGAAGCCTTTCACCGAGCCGCCAAAACGGGTGGAGTAGGCAGACAGATCCGTGTGTTCGATCGGACCGATGCCACTGCGGCCAGCCAGAATGCCCTGCCAGGTGCTCGGTACATCAGTACCCAGTGGCGACAGCATACCCATACCGGTGACCACGACGCGTCTACGCGACACAGTACTCTCCTTTTCTAATGACAGAGTTTCTTGCCATTGCATTCAAGCGATGGAATGAAATGGCAACAAGCTCTTGATACCCGGTGAACGAGACCAACCTGCAAAACGCAGGGTGCTCGCAAAGAAAAAACCGCACGCCGGCAAAGGCAGTGCGGTTTTTCCCGACAAGAAGCGTCGACTACAGCGTCTTAGGCCTGGTGGGCTTTGACGTAGTCTACGGCAGCTTGAACGGTAGTGATCTTCTCGGCTTCTTCGTCAGGGATTTCGGTCTCGAATTCCTCTTCCAGAGCCATCACCAGCTCAACGGTGTCAAGCGAATCGGCACCCAGGTCATCGACGAAGGACTTCTCGAGAGTCACTTCCTCTTCCTTGACGCCCAGTTGCTCGGCGACGATTTTCTTGACGCGTTCTTCGATGGTGCTCATACCTAGTTTTCACTCCTAATGGACATATGTCAGGCAGCTGGCCGGTGGCTAATTTTATAGAAAGACGTTCGCTTTTCAAGCTAAACACGCCTTCACACCAACCCCCACACCCACTGCCTGGAATCTGGTTGCAGCTTTATAACGGATTTTAGGCTCGCAGTATGACTCTTTTTTTACGAAATCCGTCACATTGAGTTGCAGTGTTACATGTACATCCCGCCGTTGACCGGCACGGTAGCGCCGGTTACGTAGGCTGCGCCGTCGGATGCCAGGAACGAAACGACCTTGGCAATTTCGTCGGCCTGGCCCAGGCGGCCCAGCGGGATCTGGGTCTGCAGCGCTTCACGCTGCGCTTCTGGCAGCTCGCGGGTCATGTCGGTGTCGATGAAGCCCGGGGTCACCGAGTTGACGGTGATGCCACGCGAGCCCACTTCACGCGCCAGGGCGCGGCTAAAGCCTTCCAGGCCGGCCTTGGCGGCCGCGTAGTTGGCCTGGCCGGCGTTGCCCATGGCACCGACGACCGAGCCGATGCTGATGATACGGCCCCATCGTGCCTTGGTCATGCCACGCAGCACGCCCTTGGACAGACGGTAGAGGCTGTTCAGGTTGGTATCGATCACGTCGAACCACTCGTCGTCCTTCATGCGCAGCATGAGGTTGTCACGGGTGATACCGGCGTTGTTGACCAGGATGGCCGGCGCGCCGAACTGCTCGCCGATGGCGGCCAGCACAGCTTCAACCGATTCGGCGCTGGTCACGTTCAGCTCCATGCCGGTACCGGTGATGCCGTGCTCTTTCAGCGTGGCAGCAATGCGCTCGGCGCCGGAAGCCGAAGTGGCGGTGCCGATCACGGTCGCGCCCTGGCGGCCCAGCTCGAGGGCGATGGCCTGGCCAATGCCACGGCTGGCGCCGGTGACTAGTGCAACTTTACCTTGCAGGCTCATGCAAGCTTCTCCAAATCAGGCCAGTGCCGCGCGGGTGGCGGCGACGGCGTCAGGGGTATTGAGGTTGTAGGTGGTCACACCATCGGCGCAACGCTTGTTCAGTCCGGCCAGGACCTTGCCCGGGCCGCACTCGACCAGGTTGACCGCACCGTTAGCGGCCAGGGTCTGCACGCATTCGACCCAGCGCACTGGCTGGTACAGCTGCGCCAGCAGGTCGTGCTTGAGGGCATTAAGGTCAGCGGCAACGGCAGCGGTGACGTTCTGCACCACGGGAATTTGCGGGGCGTGCCACTCGATGGCGTTGACCGACTCGGCAAAGCGCTCGGCAGCCGGCTTCATCAGCGCGCAGTGCGACGGCACGCTGACCGCCAGCGGCAGGGCGCGCTTGGCACCCTTTGCCTTGCACAGCTCGATGGCGCGATCGACGGCGGCCTTGTTGCCGGCGATGACCACTTGGCCTGGCGAGTTGAAGTTGACAGCGCTGACCACCTGGTCTTCGGCCGCTTCGGCGCAGATTTCCACGACCACGGCGTCGTCCAGGCCGAGAATGGCGGCCATGGCGCCATGGCCGGCGGGCACGGCTTCCTGCATCAGCTGGCCACGGCGCTCGACCAGGCGCACGGCATCTTTCAGGCTCAGGCTGCCGGCGGCAACCAGGGCGCTGTATTCACCCAGGCTGTGACCGGAGACGAAGGCCGGCTTGGCACCACCCTCCTCCAGCCACAGGCGCCACAGCGCGATGGAGGCGGTGAGAATGGCCGGCTGGGTCTTGTCGGTCTGGTTGAGTTGCTCTTCCGGGCCTTCCTGGACCAGCTTCCACAGGTCGTAACCGAGTGCCTCGGACGCTTCCTTGAAGGTTTCGATGATCACTGGCTTCTCGGCGCCGAGCTCGGCGAGCATGCCCAGCGACTGGGAACCTTGACCGGGAAAGACGAATGCGAGAGATGCAGACATTGAACAAGCCCTTATGATCTTGTCGTCGGATAGGGTGCGCCGGACATTAGCCAGACGCGGAATCTGAAAACTTGGATGGAGACGCGGACCAAGCGGTCACATTTAAGCACTTCAGCGGCGATATGCCTAAGGTCTTTATTCCTTCAGCACCGGCCCTTTCGCGGGTAAACCCGCTCCCACAGGGGCACCACAGACCTGAAGGTTATGGGGCACCTGTGGGAGCGGGTTTACCCGCGAAGAGGCCGGCACAGGCTACAACAGCAAATCTTCCAGCCGCCCATGCAAGCGCTGCGGCAGGTTTTCCTGGATCTCGATCAACGCCCGCTGGATGGCACTCTGGAAGCCCTGCACCCCCGCCGAGCCATGGCTCTTGATGACGATGCCCTGCAACCCCAGGAAACTCGCGCCATTGTGCCGCGCCGGTGCCAGGTCGGCCTGCAGGCGTTTGAGCAACGGCATGGCTACAGCCCCGGCTGCCCGCGACAACACGCCACCCTTGAACAACTGCTCGATGCGCGCACCGATCATCGTCGCCAGCCCCTCGCTCGACTTGAGCAGGATGTTGCCGACGAACCCGTCGCACACCACCACATCGGCTTCGCCGCGATACAACCCGTCACCTTCGACGAAGCCTATGTAGTTGAGCCCGCGGGCGTTCTGCAACAGACTGGCCGCCAGCTTGACCTGCTGGTTGCCCTTGATGTCCTCGGTACCGATGTTCAGCAGCGCCACGCGCGGCCGCTGCACACCCAGGGCCTGGGCCGCCACCGAGCCCATCACGGCGAACTGGTAGAGGTTCTCGGCGCTGCAGTCGACGTTGGCGCCAAGGTCGAGCAACTGGCAGTAACCGGCCTGGGTCGGGATCGCCGCCACCATGGCCGGCCGGTCGATACCTGGCAGTGTCTTGAGCACGAAACGCGAGAGCGCCATCAGCGCCCCGGTATTGCCGGCGCTGACGCAGGCCTCGGCCTTGCCGTCGCGCACCAGTTCGAGGGCGATGCGCATCGACGAGTCCGGCTTGCCGCGCAGCGCCTGGGATGGCCGCTCGTCCATACCGATCACCTCGCTGGCGGCCACGATTTGCAGGCGCGCGCGATCCGCAGCCGCAAGGCCGCTGACAAGATCTTCGAGGAGAGAGGGTTGACCGACGAGGGTCAGGTGCAGCGAGGGGGTAGCCGAAAGGCAGGCAATGCTAGCCTGGACAATGCTGCGGGGACCGAAGTCCCCGCCCATTGCGTCGATCGCGATGATCTGAGCGGACAAGGATTACTCGTCAGCGCCCTTGTCGACCACTTTGCGACCACGGTATACGCCTTCTGGCGAAACGTGGTGACGCAGGTGTACTTCACCGGTGGTTTTCTCTACCGACAGCGCGTTTTCCGACAGGGCGTCGTGCGAACGGCGCATGTCACGGGCAGAGCGGGATTTTTTGTTCTGCTGAACAGCCATAATTGATTAACTCCTAAACGTTTGGGTCACGCTTTAACTGCGCCAAAACACTGAACGGGTTGGACCGCGATACCTCGTCCTTGCTCGATTCGGGCTCGTCTGCGCCCGCCGGCTGCTGGCATTCTTCCGGATGATGAGCAGGCACGATTGGCAAGGCGAGCAGAAGCTCCTCCTCGATCAATGCCTGCAGATCCAAAGGATCTTCGCCCAGTTCCAGCACGTCATAGCCTTTCGGCAACGACTGGGTATTCGCACCCTCCTTCACCACGGCGTATGTACATTCGCTGTGGATCGGCAGGGTGACCAGCTCAAGACAACGCTGGCAAACCATCTTGACCTCGACGTCCAGCTCGCTGTGGATAACCACCACGTGCTGTTCATCTCGTTCAAAATCGAACTTCGCCTGCACCGTACCGACATTGTCGGAAAGCGGGTCGCAGAGTCTTTCCAAATCAGCGAGCTGCAGCGAACCGTTAAGGGTTACGCCACGATCGGCTAATTTGCGCGGGTCAACGTGAGGTGGAATCGGGTCATTCAACATAGGCGCAGCATTCTAGGGATGCCCCCCGCCCCTGTCAAAGGAAATTCGGCGGCATCGTGCGTGATAGAATTTGTTCAACCGATTCAGGAGTCTACCATGCTTCCTCTGTTACTGGCTTCCAGCTCTGCCTACCGCCGCGAACTGCTTGCACGCCTGCGCCTGCCCTTCACCTGGGCAAGCCCCGATATAGACGAGCGACGCCTGGATGACGAACCGGCGGCGGAGCTGGTGCGGCGGCTGGCCAGGCAAAAAGCCGAGGCCCTGGCAGGCAGCCACCCCGGGCACCTGATCATTGGTTCGGACCAGGTTGCGGTGCTGGGCGAGCAGGTACTGGGCAAGCCGCACACCTTCGAGCGGGCTTGCGAGCAACTGCTGGAGTGCAGCGGGCAGCAGGTGAGCTTCCTGACCGGGCTGGCGTTGCTGAACAGCGCCACCGGGCACTGCCAGGTGGACTGCGTGCCGTTTACCGTGACCCTGCGCGAACTGGACCGGCAGCGGGTGGAGCGCTATGTGGCGGCGGAACAGCCGCTGGACTGCGCTGGCAGCTTCAAGGCCGAGGGCCTGGGAGTGAGCCTGTTCCAGAGTACGCACGGGTGCGATGCGACCAGCCTGATCGGGCTGCCGCTGATTAGATTGGTGGATATGTTGACCAGAGAAGGGGTGGTGATTCCCTGAGATTTTGGGGCCGCGCTGCGGCCCTTCGCGGGCACGCCCGCTCCCACAGGCGTGTCGCAACCTGCGGGCCTTGCGCGATCCCTGTGGGAGCGGGCATGCCCGCGAAGGGGCGCAAAGCGCCCCCCCCCCCCCCCGGCAACCCGGATCAGCGCAACTGCGGCCCCTGGAAGCCCATCCACATCGCCAGGCGCTCAGCCACGCTGGCGCCAACGCGCTTGGAGAAGCGATCGAGCGCCGATTCCTGCACGGTGAAGTCCACCAACTCCTTCTCGCCCACGACCTCGCGCGCCACATAGCTGGCACTGCCCAGCCCATCCACCAGGCCCAGCTCCTTGGCCTGCTCGCCCGACCAGACCAGGCCACTAAACAGCTCCGGATGCTCCTTGTCCTTCAGGCGCTCACCCCGCCCCTGCTTGACCATGGCAATGAACTGCTGGTGCGTGGTATTCAGTACGCCCTGCCAGAACTCGGTCTCTTCCGGCTTCTGCGGCGAGAACGGATCGAGGAAGGCCTTGTGCTCGCCTGCAGTGTAGGTACGCCGCTCCACACCCAGCTTCTCCATGGTGCCGACAAAGCCATAACCGGCCGCCGTCACACCAATCGAGCCCACCAAGCTGGCCTTGTCGGCATAGATCTCGTCCGCCGCACTGGCGATGTAGTAGGCTCCGGAAGCCCCAAGATCAGCGATGACCGCATACAGCTTGATGGCCGGATATTCAGCCCGCAGACGGCGGATTTCGTCATACACGTAACCCGACTGCACCGGGCTGCCTCCCGGGCTGTTGATGCGCATCACCACAGCCTTGGTCTTGCTGTCCTTGAACGCCTCGCGCAGGCTCTTGACGATATTGTCGGCGCTGGCTGGCTCCTGGTCGGCAATCACCCCGCGCACCTCGACCAGCGCGGTATGGCTGGCACTGCGCGACGCCGCCTTGTCCATGTCCATCAACGGCGTGAACAGGATCAGGATGCCGAACAGGTAGACGAAGGTCAGCAACTTGAAGAAGATCCCCCAGCGTCGCGCCCGGCGCTGCTCCTGAACGCCTGCCAGCAGGGTCTTTTCCAGCAGTTTCCAGCTCTTGCGCTCTTCGCGCTCCTCGGGTTCGGCCTCGGGGGCTTTCCATTCGTCTGCCATGCTTACCTACCTTGGAAATGGAATTGCGGAACCACCCAGCCACTCACGCAACTGGGAAAAATGATCGATGCACACCTGCGGACCAAACTCGGCCAGTGCCTGCAGCGACATGGCACCATAGCCCACGGCCACCGAATGCATGCCGGCATTGCTGGCCATCTGCAGATCGAATGCCGAATCGCCAACCATCAGCGCACGCCCTGCTTCGACACCGCAATGCCCGAGAATTTCCTCGAGCATCAGCGGGTGCGGCTTGCCGCGAGTTTCGTCGGCGGCGCGAGTGATGTCGAAGAACTGCTCCCAGCCATTGGCCTTGAGCACCCGGTCCAGCCCGCGACGCGCCTTGCCGGTGGCCACCGCCAGGCGGTAACCCTCGGCACGGAAGGCATCCAGCGACTCGACCACGCCCTCGAACAGCGGCGAGGGCTGCTGGTCCAGAGCCATGTAGATATCGGCATAGTGCTGACGAAAACTTTCGACCTGAGCAGGCGCCAGGTGCGGGTACAGGGTGTGGATCGCCTCGCCCAGAGCCAGGCCGATGATGCCCTTGACCGCATCCTCGCTGCTTTGCGCCTCACCGGCACGCTCGGCGGCGGCGTTCATGGCCTCGACGATACGTCCGATCGAGTCGGCCAGCGTGCCGTCCCAGTCGAAGATCAGTAGCTCATAGCCTTTTTTCATGGATCAGGACGCACTCAGACGTTCAACGGTTTTCGCCCAGACTTCATCCACCGGCGCCTCGAGCTTCAGCTCGCCACCGTCCGGCAGCGGCACGGTCAGCGCATAGGCATGCAGGAACAGGCGCTTGCCGCCCAAGTCGCGAATTTCACGACTGAAGTCTTCGTCGCCGTACTTGCTGTCGCCAGCGATCATATGCCCGGCATGCAGGGTGTGCACACGGATCTGGTGGGTACGGCCAGTGATCGGGCGCGCCTCGACAATGGTGGCGAACTCGCCGAAGCGGCGCAGCACGCGGAACAGGGTCAGCGCCTCCTTGCCCTCGTCATTCACCTCGACCATGCGCTCACCGGAGCGCAGGTTGCTCTTGAGCAACGGCGCGCTGACCTGCTTCTTCGAGGTCGGCCAGTGGCCGCGCACCAGCGCCATGTAGCGCTTGTCGACACCGTCGCCACGCAATGCGGCGTGCAGGTGCCTCAGCATGCTGCGCTTCTTGGCGATCATCAGCAGGCCGGAGGTGTCGCGGTCCAGGCGGTGCACCAGCTCCAGCTCCTTGGCGTCCGGGCGCAACTGGCGCAGCGCCTCGATCACGCCGAAGCTCAGGCCGCTGCCGCCATGCACGGCGATGCCGGCCGGCTTGTTCATCACGATCAGCGCCTTGTCTTCGTAGACAATGGCCGCTTCCAGGCGCTGCAACAGGCCCTGGGCCACCGGCGCGGGCTCGTCACGCTCCGGCAGGCGGACGGGCGGTACCCGCACGATGTCGCCGGCCTGGATCTTGTACTCCGGCTTGACGCGGCCCTTGTTGACCCGTACTTCACCCTTGCGCAGGATGCGGTACACCAAGGTCTTGGGCACGCCCTTGAGGGCCGTGATGAGGAAATTGTCGATGCGTTGGCCGGCAAGCTCCGGCGCGACTTCGATCAGCTGAACGCCGGAAGTCGGAGGGGTATTGGTCGTCATGGCGGGATCATAACAATTTTTTATGGAATTGAAGCACTTAATCATTGCTGCTATAGTCGCGAACGCCGCCAAAAGCGGCAGGCCAGCGGCACCAGGCTCCGAGCCGGTCCCTGACCAACGCAATTCTCCAGGACGCGAGGCCGTCCTACGGGGTTTTCGCCAGTTTACCGAATTGCCTGGAATCGCCACCAGCGCTGTGTAGAGAAGACCGAAAAAAAACGACAAGTGCGGTGTTTCACCTGCTTACCCGATTCTTTTCGCTGCACCTCTGCCCGCCCCGTCGCTTCCACGCAACGCCCGGCGAATGCTTCGGAAATACCTGCCTTGGACATGAATGGCGCCAGCGCAGAACCTGCGCTGGCGAAAAATGCAACCCGTTGCGGATTCAGCGCGCGGCAGCACCCGAATTATCAGGGATACGTGCAGGGTGGAGATGCACAGCCCTCGGACCGTGTAGCACCGCGTCCGGCCTACCAGCCCACTGAGCGGCTGGCGAGCGGATAAGGTCCTGAACAGATGCCCCCGGGCGTCCACGGCTGACGGTTGATTCCTCCTCCTGACTGAGTGCACAAGGCCCGCTTGGTTGATTCGGATTCCAATTCGAAGCCACCGGGGCCTTGTTGGCACCGCAGCAAACAGGACGCGTCGTCGCGACAACGGCAGGCTGGGCAACCGGCTGGTGCCGAACGTTGCTCGACACGGGGGTGGCCCGGCCACCCTTTGCGCACCTTGGCACCGACCATGAGACGTCGTGTGTGCCGAACGCCGTTTCCGGCAGCCCGGAAACCGACGGTACAACATGAAAAGAATGCTGATTAACGCGACTCAACCCGAAGAGTTGCGTGTAGCCCTGGTGGACGGCCAACGTCTCTACGACCTGGACATCGAGTCCGGCGCGCGCGAGCAGAAAAAGGCCAACATCTACAAAGGCAAGATCACCCGCATCGAACCCAGCCTCGAAGCCGCCTTCGTCGACTTCGGCTCCGAACGTCACGGCTTCCTGCCGCTGAAAGAAATCTCCCGCGAATACTTCAAGAAAGCCCCCGAAGGGCGGGTCAACATCAAGGAAGTACTGAGCGAAGGCCAGGAAGTCATCGTCCAGGTCGAGAAGGAAGAGCGTGGCAACAAAGGCGCCGCCCTCACCACCTTCATCAGCCTGGCGGGCCGCTACCTGGTACTGATGCCAAACAACCCGCGTGCCGGTGGCATTTCCCGCCGCATCGAAGGCGAAGAGCGCAACGAACTGCGTGAAGCCCTGAACGGCCTGACCGTGCCGGGCGACATGGGCCTGATCGTGCGCACTGCCGGCCTTGGCCGCAGCAGCGAAGAAATGCAGTGGGACCTCGACTACCTGCTGCAACTGTGGACCGCCATCAAGGAAGCGTCCCAGGACCGCGCCGCGCCATTCCTGATCTACCAGGAAAGCAACGTCATCATCCGCGCCATCCGCGACTATCTGCGCCAGGACATCGGCGAAGTGCTGATCGACAGCATCGATGCCCAGGAAGAAGCCCTGACCTTCATCCGCCAGGTCATGCCGCAGTACGCCAGCAAGGTGAAGCTCTACGAAGACAGCGTGCCGCTGTTCAACCGCTTCCAGATCGAAAGCCAGATCGAGACCGCCTTCCAGCGCGTGGTCGACCTGCCGTCCGGCGGTTCGATCGTGATCGACCCGACCGAAGCCCTGGTGTCGATCGACATCAACTCGGCGCGCGCCACCAAAGGCAGCGACATCGAAGAAACCGCCCTGCAGACCAACCTGGAAGCGGCCGAGGAAATCGCCCGCCAGCTGCGCCTGCGTGACATCGGCGGCCTGATCGTCATCGACTTCATCGACATGACCCCGGCGAAAAACCAGCGCGCCGTCGAAGAACGTGTTCGCGAGTGCCTGGAAGCCGACCGCGCCCGCGTCCAGGTCGGCCGCATCTCGCGCTTCGGCCTGCTGGAAATGTCCCGTCAGCGCCTGCGCCCGTCGCTGGGCGAAAGCAGCGGCATCGTCTGCCCACGCTGCTCCGGCACCGGCATCATCCGTGACGTCGAATCGCTGTCGCTGGCCATCCTGCGCCTGATCGAAGAAGAGGCCCTGAAGGACCGCACCGCCGAAGTTCGCGCCCAGGTGCCGATCCCGGTGGCTGCCTTCCTGCTCAACGAGAAGCGCAACTCGATCACCAAGATCGAACTGCGTACCCGTGCGCGCATCATCATCCTGCCGAACGATCACCTGGAAACCCCGCACTTCGAAGTCCAGCGCCTGCGCGACGACAACCCGGAAGTGCTGAGCAACCAGTCCAGCTACGAGATCGCCGCCGCCGAAGCCGAAGAAGCGCCGCAGCCGACCGCCACCCGCACCCTGGTTCGCCAGGAAGCCGCAGTCAAGACCGCCCCGGCCCGCGCCAACGCGCCGGTACCGGCCACTGTCGAAGAACCGCAGCCAGCCGCACCGGTCGCCCCTGCCCCGGTCGCCCCGGAGCCAAGCCTGTTCAAGGGCCTGGTGAAGTCGCTGGTAAGCCTGTTCGCCGGCAAGGAAGAGCCTGCCGCCGCGCCGGTTGTCACTGCCACCGAGAAGCCGGCCGCCGAGCGCAGCCCACGCAACGAAGAACGCCGCAACGGCCGCCAGCAAAGCCGCAACCGCAACGGCCGCCGCGACGAAGAGCGCAAGCCGCGTGAAGAGCGTGCCGAGCGTGCACCTCGTGAAGAACGTGCTCCTCGTGAAGAACGTGCCCCGCGCGAAGAGCGTGCACCACGTGAAGAACGCGCCCCACGCGAAGAGCGTGCACCGCGTGAAGAACGTGCTCCACGCGAAGAGCGTGCTCCACGCCAGCCACGCGAAGACCGCCGCGGCAACCGTGGCGAAGAGCGCGTGCGCGAACTGCGCGAGCCACTGGACGCCACCCCTGCCGAGCGTGAAGAACGTCAGCCGCGCGAGGAACGTGTAGCCCGTGAAGAACGTGCCCCACGTGAAGAGCGTGCACCTCGCGAGGAACGCGCACCACGTGAAGAGCGCGCACCTCGTGAAGAACGTGCTCCACGTGAAGAACGCGCACCTCGCGAAGAACGTGCTCCTCGTGAGGAACGTGCTCCTCGTGAAGAACGTGCTCCACGCGAAGAACGTGCCCCTCGCCCACCACGCGAAGAGCGTCAGCCACGCGTAGCCGAAGAAGCCGCCGAGCAGGCTGCCGAGCTGGCCGAAGAGCAACTGCCGAACGAGGAGCTGCTGCAGGACGAACAGGAAGGCACCGATGGCGAGCGCCCGCGCCGCCGTTCCCGTGGCCAGCGTCGTCGCAGCAACCGTCGTGAGCGTCAGCGCAACGCCAACGGCGAGCTGATCGATGGCAGCGAGGAAGAAGGCAGCGAAGAGCAGCCACAACAGCACCAAGCCACCGAGCTGGGTGCCGAACTGGCCGCCGGCCTGGCCGTGACTGCCGCTGTCGCCAGCAGCAACATCAGTGCCGACGCCGAAGCCCAGGCCAACCAGCAGGCCGAGCTTGCCACCGCCGAAGTCGCCCAGCCGGTCGAGCAGGCTGAGAAGTTCGAGCAGGTCGAAGCTGCCGCCAAGGCTGAAGAAGTGGCCGAGGCCCCAGTGGTCGAGCAGCCGGTCAGCGAGCCTGTAGCCGTGGTCGAAGCAACTGCCGAGCCAGTGGTCGAAGTCGCTCCGCAGCCAGCGGTCGACGAAGCACCTGCTGCCGAACCGGTAGTGGTTGCCGAAGCACCGGTCGAAGCGCCTGCCGTCGAAGCCGGTGAAATCGAGCAGGCCCCGACCGTGGTCGAAGCCGCTCCGGTTACCGAGCAACCTGCTCCGGTTGTCGAAACCCAGCCAGAAGTGGTGGCCGAGCCTGCACCAGTGGCCGTCGAGCCTGCACCGGTCGAAGCCCCTGCGGCGGTGGAACCTGCCACTGTCATGCTGGCCAACGGCCGTGCGCCGAACGACCCGCGTGAAGTGCGTCGCCGCAAGCGTGAGGCCGAGGCTGCCGCCAAGGCCGCACAGGAAGCTGCTGCAGCCACCGAGGAGCCAGCCCTGGAAGCCAGCGATGAGCAAAAGCCTCATCACGGTTGATAGCCAAGGCTGAATGAAAAAGCCCCGCCAGTTCGCACTGGCGGGGCTTTTTCTTGGCTGGGCGTTTTTCCTGTACCGGCCTCTTCGCGGGTAAACCCACAGGGCCCACCCCCAGGCCCAATGAAGTCCCTGTGGGAGCGGCTTCAGCCGCGAAA
This sequence comes from Pseudomonas sp. C5pp, assembly GCF_000814065.1. Classification (NCBI taxonomy): domain Bacteria; kingdom Pseudomonadati; phylum Pseudomonadota; class Gammaproteobacteria; order Pseudomonadales; family Pseudomonadaceae; genus Pseudomonas; species Pseudomonas sp. C5pp. The sequence continues at coordinate 18,778 of NZ_JWLN01000032.1, forward strand.
GGGCCAGCCCAGACACTGAATCAGTAGAGGTTAGGCTCCATCTCCAGTTCGACCCCGAACCGCTCGAAGATATCGGCCTGAATCTGCCGCGCCAGTGCATGCATCTGCGCCCCGCTCGCCTGGCCGTAGTTGACCAGCACCAGCGACTGCAAACGATGCACCCCCGCATCCCCCTCGCGGTGGCCCTTCCAGCCAGCCTGCTCGATCAACCAGCCTGCCGCCAGCTTCACTTGGCCATCGGCCTGGGGATAAGCCACCACTCCCGGGTACTGCGCACGGATACGCTCGACCAGCTCCGCCGAGACCACCGGGTTCTTGAAGAAGCTCCCGGCATTACCCAGCTCTGCCGGGTCTGGCAGCTTCTCGCGGCGAATGCTGCAGATCGCCTCGCTGATCGCCTGCGCGGTCGGCTCGGTCACGCCCTGTTCCGCCAGGCGCTGGCGCACCGGGCCGTAGTCCAGGTGGGCCTGCAGCGTACGGCTCAAGGCAAAGCGCACACGCAGGATCAACCAACGCCCAGGGTTGCGCTTGAACAGGCTGTCGCGATACCCGAAGGCACATTCAGCCAGGCCGAAGTCACGCAAATCGCCGGTCTCGCGGTCCAGGGCGGTCAAGCCGACAAATACGTCCTTGATCTCCACGCCATAGGCGCCCACGTTCTGCATCGGCGCGGCGCCCACGGTGCCGGGGATCAGGCTGAGGTTCTCCAGCCCGCAATAGCCCTGCGCCAGTGTCCACTGCACGAACGGGTGCCACGGCTCACCGGCCTCGGCCTCGACCGCGATACGTTCGCCATCGTCGCTGAGCACGCGCCGACCACGGCTGGCCATATGCAGCACCAGCGCATCGATATCGCGGGTCAGCAGCAAGTTGCTGCCACCGCCAATCACCAGCACCGGCACGCCGCTTTGCTGTGCCTGGGTCAGCGCCAGGCGCACCTCCTGGTCATCATGTGCCTGGGTGAAATACCGCGCCTTCACGTCGATGCCAAAGGTGTTGTACGGCTTGAGCGATACCTGCTCCTGCCACTGCACTGTCATAGCCGCCCCTTGATTTCCAGGACCAGTGCCTGGCACGCCGCTTCAACCAGGTCGAGCACCTGCTCGAAGCCGTCGGCGCCACCGTAGTACGGGTCTGGCACTTCATCCAGCGCTGCGCCATAGCGGCGCAGGAACAGGTCGAGCTCCCCCACTGCCGTGTGCGGGCGCATCGCACGCAAATGGCCAAGGTTGCTCTCGTCCATGGCCAGTATCAGGTCATATTCGGCAAAGTGCGCCGCCTTGACCTGCTGAGCGCGTTGCTGCGAAAGGTCATAGCCACGCGCCAGCGCTGCCTTGCAGGTGCGGCTGTCAGGCGCCTTGCCGACGTGCCAGTCGCCGGTGCCGGCCGAGGCCACATGCACCCGGTCGGCAAGCCCGGCAGCCTGCAATTGATGGCGCAGCACGCCTTCGGCGGTGGGCGAGCGACAGATATTGCCGAGGCAGACGAACAGGACGCGCATCAGGCCTCCAGCAAGCGCCGTACGCGCTCCAGGTCTTCAGGGGTATCCACGCCCACGGCAGGCGCCTCGATGGCGTCTTCGACGTGGATGCGTACGCCATGCCACAGGGCACGCAGCTGCTCCAGCGCTTCGGTCTGCTCGAGCCAGCATGGGCCCCAACTGACGAAGTCCTGCAGGAAGCCGACGCGGTAGGCGTACATGCCGATGTGGCGGCGATACGGCACGCCTTCCGGCAACAGGTTGCGGTCCTTGGCAAACGCATCGCGGGCCCAGGGCAGCGGTGCACGGCTGAAGGTCAGGGCCAGGCCGTTCTTGTCGCTGATTACCTTGACCGCGTTGGGGTTGAACACGGTTTCCGGCTCATGGATCGGTTCGGCCAGGGTGGCGATACCGGCTTCCGGATGCGCTGCCAGGTTGGCTGCCACCTGGTCAATGATCACCGGCGGGATCAGCGGCTCGTCGCCCTGCACATTGACCACGATGGCATCGGCCGGCAGCCCCAGGTGTACGGCCACTTCGGCCAGGCGGTCGGTGCCGGACTCATGGTCGGCACGGGTCAGCAGCACTTCGGCGCCGAAGGCCTTGCAGGCCTCTACGATGCTGGCGTCGTCGGTGGCGATGACCACGCGGCTGGCGCCGCTCTTGCGGGCCTGTTCCCACACATGCTGCACCATCGGCTTGCCGGCGATCGACAGCAATGGCTTGCCCGGCAGGCGCGTGGAGCGCAGCCGGGCGGGGATCACCACGGTGAAATCCAGGCTCATTTGTCCAGACGCTCTTCATCGGTCAGGGTGCGTGCCTCGCTTTCCAGCATGACCGGGATGCCGTCGCGGATCGGGTAGGCCAGGCCAGCACCCTTGCTGATCAGCTCGGTCTTGTCGGCACTGAGCTTGAGCGGGCCCTTGGTGATCGGGCAGGCCAGGATATCGAGCAGTTTGGTGTCCATTTGAGGCTTCCTTTAGGCCAGGTGGCCGGGAATTGAAAAAGGGGCTCAGGGCTTGCGCAGCAAGCGTTGCAACTGGTTGTCGAACCAGGCGCTGAAAGCCGGCGTGGGCTGCGCCTCGACGGCCAGGTACCACCAGTCGTCAGCGGCGAAGGCCCGGCATTTCACCGCATCCTTCTCGGTCATGACCAGCGGCAGCGGCGGGCTGAAGGCCAGGCTCTGGGCGCTGAACTGCGCATGGTCGGCAAAGGGATGCGGCACCGGCTGCCAGTTTAGCCCCAGCAGGGTATTGAAGAAACGTTGCGGGTTGCCGATACCGGCCACCGCGTGCAGGCGTTGGCCTGCAGGGAAATGGTCAAGCGCGCGGCGCTCGCCGCTGCGCAGGTTGACCAGGGCGGATGGCTGCAGGCAGAAGCCGAAGCCATCGGCGCGGTCTGCGCTGGCGCCGTTGAACAGCACCGCGTCAGCCTCGTGCAGGCGTTCGGCCGGCTCACGCAACGGCCCCGCCGGCAGGCAGCGCCCATTGCCCAGGCCGCGGGCGGCATCGATCAGCACAAGCTCCAGGTCACGGGCCAGGCGGTAGTGCTGCATGCCGTCGTCACACAGGATCAGGTCGAGGGGTTCGCTGGCCAGCAGGGCCTGCACGGCGCGGGATCGGTCGGGGTCGATCATCAGCGGCACGCTGGTGCGCTGCACGATCAGCAGCGGTTCGTCGCCGGCCTGCCCGGCCGCCTGGTCGGGCTGCACCCGCCAGGGTAGCTGCGGCGGTTTGGCGCCATAGCCACGGCTGACCACGCCCACCTTCAACCCCTGCTTGCGGCAGTGCTCGATCAGCCAGAGGATCATCGGCGTCTTGCCGGTACCACCCACGGTAATGTTACCCACCACGATGACCGGCACCGGGGCCCGGTAGCTGGCACTTTCGCCACTGAGAAAACGCGCCCGCTTGCGCGTGACCACGCGGCGATACAGCGCCTCCAGCGGGCGCAGCAGCGCCAGGGCCGGGTGCCCGGCGTACCAGGCGGCGAGCAGGCGGTCGGCGAAGGCCATCAAGGTGTGCCCTGGGCCGCCTCGACGGTGGTCATGCGCAACTGGCTGAAACCGAGCTTGCCGGCGGCATCCATCGCAGTGACCACGGCCTGGTGCGGGGTCTTGCCGTCGGCGCTGATGGCCAGCGGCAGCTTGTTGTCGCCGCCCGACTCACGCTCGATCGCTTCGCTCAGGGTGGCCAGGTCGCTCTTTGGCAGCAAGTGGTTGTTCACCGAGTACACGCCTTCGGCGCTGATGGTGATTTCCACCAGTTTGCCCTGGTCGGGCGCCGCCGGCTCGGCGCTGGCGGCTTCAGGCAGCTCGACGCGCAGCTGGGTCTCGCGGGTGAAGGTGGTGGTGACCACGAAGAACAGCAGCAGGACGAACACCACGTCGATCAGCGACGCCAGGTTGATGTCGACGTTTTCCCGCTGGCGATTGCGCCGGAACTTCACGCCTTGCCTCCGGCCACTTCCACTTCACGGTCGCCCTGGATCACTTCCACCAGCTTGATAGCTTCCTGCTCCATGCCCACCACCAACTCATCGATACGGCGCAGCAGAAAGCGGTGGAAGAATACCGCCGGGATACCGACCATCAGGCCGGCCGCGGTGGTGACCAGGGCCTTGGAGATACCGCCGGCCAGCACTGCGGCGTTGGCGGTCATCTGCGAGCCCATGAAGGCGCTGAAGATGTCGATCATGCCCAGCACGGTGCCCAGCAGGCCCAACAGCGGGGCCATGGCGGCGATGGTGCCGAGGGTGCTGATGTAGCGTTCCAGTTCGTGGATGACGCGCGAGGCGGCCTCCTCGATGCATTCCTTCATGATTTCGCGACCATGGCGCGAGTTGGCCAGGCCGGCGGCGAGGATTTCGCCCAGTGGCGAATCGGCGCGCAGGGCCTTGAGCTTGTCACTGGTCAGTTGCTTGTCCTTGATCCATATCCACACCTGACCGAGCAGGTGCGGCGGGGTGACGCGACTGACGCGCAGCGTCCACAGGCGCTCGACGACGATAGCCATGGCAGCGATGGAGCTCAGAATGATCGGCAGCATCATCCAACCGCCGGACTTGACCAATTCCCACACAGTAAACGCCCCTTCGGAAAAAGGCCGCCACTCTACCATAGGCGCGCCGGGGGCTCATCTGCCGGAGGTCAGGGAATTGGCCTACCCCGGTTTCAACCTTGAGTTGTCGGGTGGCTGAACTGGCCCTTTCGCGGGTGAACCCGCTCCCACAGGTTTTGTACCATCCTCAGGTTCAGTGCAGTACCTGTGGGAGCGGGTTTACCCGCGAAAGGGCCTGCTCAGCCACCGCCCGCATCCCTCCAGAAACGCCGCTGTCGGCGCACACTCTCGACCTCCCCCAGCCTCCCCAGCACCAACCGCAACGCCCCCTGCTCCGCCGTGTCATGCATCACCACCCCATGCCGCCGATAACGTTCGACCACCTGCGAGTGCGGGTGCCCGAAGCTGTTGTTGCGCCCGCGCGAAATCAGTACCCCGCGCGGCGCCGTGGCACGGATGAAGGCCTCGCTGGACGAACTGCGGCTGCCATGGTGCGGCGACTGCAGCCAGTCGATCCGCGGCGCTTCTGTGGCCGCCAGCCAGGCCCGTTCGGCACCGGCTTCCATATCTCCCGCCAGAAACAACCGCTCACCCTGCGCCTCGACCAGCAACGCACAGGAGCGGTCATTGCTGCTCTGTCCATCAGCCCAGCGCCACAGCGAAAAGCGCACGCCATCCCACGTCCATTGCTCGCCACTGACACAAGGTTGCAGTTGCATGTCATCCAGCACTTCGCCGCCGATCACCCGTTCGACCGGCAGGCCACGTATGATTGCACCAGCACCACCGGCGTGGTCGGCATGGGCGTGGCTGACCAGCATCAAGTCCAGGCTGCCCACCCCCAGCTTGCGCAAGGTCGGCAACACCACCCGCTCGCCCAGGTCGCTCTCTCCCCTGACCGGCCCGGCGTCGTACAGCAGGTTGTGATGCCGAGTGCGCAACAGCACCGCCAGCCCCTGGCCGACGTCCAGCTGCCAGACCTCGACCTGGCCGAACGGCACCGTCTCCCGGGGTACCCACAGCGCCAGCAGCATTACGCCACCCAACCCGCGCAGTGGTACGCCACGGGGCATCAAAACCAGCAGCGCACCCAGGCACACCAGCAGCCAGGCCCACAACGGCAGGGCTGGTGGCAGCCACGCCGGCTGCTGCGCCGCCAGCGCCAGCAGCCGGAAAAGCACATCAAGAAAACCACCCGCCAGCCAGAGCAGCGCCTCCCCTACCCCGCCCAACGGCAGCAGCAAAGTGCCCAGCAACGCCAATGGCAGCACTGCCAAGCTGACCCACGGCACCGCAACAAGGTTGGCCAGCGGCGCACTCAAGCTCACCGGCAAGCCCGTAGCCAGCAGTACCGGCAGCAAGCCGATCGCAATCACCCATTGCGCCCGCGTCCAGGCCTGCCAGGGCCGCCAGTTGCCCAGGCGGGCACTGAAGCAATAGACAAGCGTGGCCACGGCTGCGAACGACAGCCAGAACCCGGGCAGCAGCGCGGCCAACGGTTCCAGCAACAGTACGGCAACCAGCGCCAGCAACAACGGCAAGGTCGCACCCAATTGGCGAAAACGCAGGCGCCAGAGCAACACCACGGCCAGCATCAGGCAGGCACGCTGCACCGGTACACCGCCACCAGCCAACCAACCGTAGGCCAGTGCCGCAGCCATGGCCAGGCCACACGCCCAGGGCAGCCACGGCAGACGAGCGGGCCACAGCCCCCAACGCGCCAGCCCGGCAACCAGGCCATACAGCAAGCCGGCAACCAGGCCGATGTGCTGGCCAGAGATCACCAACAGGTGCACCGTGCCGGTGGCCTGCAACGTTTGCCAGTCCTCCCGGGCCAGGCCCGCCCCGTCGCCAAGCACCAGCGCCACCAACGCTGCCTGCCGGCCATTGGCTTCGACTGCCAGCAGGCGCTGGCGCAGCGTGTCGCGCCAGCCGCCGACAACCGGCGCCAGCAACTGCCCGGCCTTGACCGTACCGGTCGCACCGACCCGCCGCGCCAGCAATTGCGCCTCACGGTCCGGCCCATGCGGGTTGAGCAGCCCGGCCGGGCGCTGCAAGGTCACCGCCAGCCGCCACTGCTCGCCCGCGCGCAGCGGCGGGCCGTCGAACCAGCTCAGTTGCAGGCGCTGCGGCAGCTCTGCCCGCCGCGAGCGGGCCGCGTCCAGCTCGAAGCGCACACCCTGCGCAGTCCGGGTCGGCAGGCCGACCACCCGGCCCTCAAGCCACAAGGTGCGGCCATCCAGCCCGGTTGCCAGGCGGTCATCCAGCGCCTGCTGCGCAGACCAGCAGGCCCAACACAGGCCCAACAGAAAACAGCCCAGTGGCCACAGCCGGGTAAACAGGCCGAGGCCACCGGCTACAGCCAGCAGCACCAGCCATCCGACCGATGGCAATGCGGGGAGAAAGCCCAGACACAACAGCCCGAGCGCGAGCGCAAACATCCCTGTGCGCATGAAGTAGAGCTCCAGAAGCGAAATCACCTTCTGAGGCATAGCCCAATTGCCGGCAGCGCTTGCTCAACAATTGTCACAAACTCTAAACGAGGCTGAGCGGGAATCAGGGCATACTGCCCGGATCAACGCTCCGGGAGCCTACATGCCGCGCCGACTTTTCAAACGCTACATGCCGGACCCGACCAGTATTCGGGAACACAAGTCCTTACGCTTTTTCGGCAAGTTGCTGCATGACCCGAACCTCTGGCACCTGAACCGCCATTCGGTGGCGAGGGCCATGGGTGTTGGCCTGTTCGCGGCGCTGATCCCGATGCCGGCGCAGATGCTGCTGGCCGCCGCGCTGGCCATTCCGCTGCGCGGCAACCTGCCGATCGCGGTCAGCCTGGTTTGGCTGACCAACCCGCTGACCATGCCACCGGTGTTCTTCGTCACCTACATGACCGGCGCCTGGCTGATGCAGGTACCGCCGCGCACCCTGCCCGACGAACTGACTTTCCAGTGGATCACCGATCAGCTGTCGACGCTGTGGCAACCCTTCCTGCTCGGCTCGGTGGTGTGCGGTGTGGTGCTGGGCATCCTCGGCTACTTCACCACCATGCTCTACTGGCGCTGGTGGGTGGGCCGGCAGTGGCGTCTGCGCCAATGCCGGTGCAAGGCTTCAGGCACGCATGCCGCGGCCGCTGACCAGCAGGCGAACGCACACCAGGTAGAGCACCGCGGTGGCGACCAGCATGAAGGTAATCGCCGTACCAATGCTGATATCCGACACCCCTAGAATGCCGTAACGGAACGAGTTGACCATGTGCAGCACCGGGTTGGCCAACGACACGGTCTGCCAGAACGGCGGCAGCAGGTTGATCGAATAGAACACCCCGCCCAGGTACGTCAGCGGCGTCAGCACGAAGGTCGGGATGATCGAGATGTCGTCGAAGTTGCGCGCGAACACCGCATTGACGAAGCCCAGCAGCGAGAAAATGGTGGCGGTCAGCAGCACCACGACCACGGTCACGCCCAGGTGGTGCACCTGCAGGTGGGTGAAGAACAGCGACAGGAAAGTCACGATCACGCCCACCGCCAGGCCACGCAGCACGCCACCCAGCACGTAACCGACGAGGATCGTGTGTGGCGATACCGGCGACACCATCAGCTCTTCGATGGAGCGCTGGAACTTGCTGCCGAAGAAGCTCGACACCACGTTGCCGTAGGAGTTGGTGATCACCGACATCATGATCAGCCCCGGCACGATGTACTCCATGTAGGTGAAGCCACCCATGTCGCCGATCTGCCGGCCGATCAGGTTACCGAAGATGACGAAGTACAGGACCATGGTGATCGCCGGCGGCAGCAGGGTCTGCGGCCAGATACGCAGGAAGCGCCGCACCTCGCGGTAGACGATGGTATTCAGGGCGACCCAGTTGGTGCGCAGTTCCACACTCATACGGCCACCTTCGACAGGTTTTTTTCCACCAGGGACACGAACAGCTCCTCGAGTCGGTTGGTTTTGTTGCGCAGGCTCTGCACCTCGATGTTCTGCAGCGCCAGCTGGCCGAACAGCGCAGTGATGCCGATGTCCTTGTCCACCTGCACTTCCAGGGTGTGCGGGGTCAGCAACCGGCACGGGTAGCCCTGCAGCACCGGTGCAGTGGCCAGGTCCTGCCTGAGGTCGAGGACGAAGGTTTCGACATGCAGCTTGCCCAGCAACTGGCGCATGCTGGTGTTCTCGACGATGGTGCCGTGGTCGATGATGCCGATGTTACGGCACAGCTGCTCGGCCTCTTCCAGGTAGTGGGTGGTGAGGATGATGGTGATGCCCTTCTGGTTCAGCTCGGTGAGGAAGCTCCACATCGAACGGCGCAGTTCGATGTCCACACCGGCGGTGGGCTCGTCGAGAATCAGCAGGCGCGGCTCGTGGATCAGCGCGCGGGCAATCATCAGGCGGCGCTTCATGCCCCCCGACAGCGAACGCGACTGCACGTCACGCTTGTCCCACAGGCCGAGCTGGGTCAGGTACTGCTCGGCTCGCTCCTTGGCCACCTTGGGCGGGATGCCGTAGTAACCGGCCTGGGTCACGACGATGTCGAAGGTTTTCTCGAACTGGTTGAAGTTGAACTCCTGCGGCACCACGCCCAGGCAGCGTTTGAGCGCCGACGGCTCGCGGTCCAGGTCGTGGCCGAACACGTTGACCGTGCCGCTGGTCTTGTTCACCAGGGTGGAGAGGATGCCGATGGTGGTGGACTTGCCCGCGCCGTTGGGGCCGAGCAAGGCGAAGAAATCGCCTTCGGCAACATCCAGATCGATGCCCTTGAGGGCCTGGAAGCCGTTGCCGTAGGTCTTGGTCAGCTGTCGGATGGACAGGGCGGAACTCATAGCGGGTCACTTACCGAGAAAAAGGTGCAGGACACGCCAGGTAAAGGCACTGGCGCAGTGAGTGCGGCCAATGGTGCTTGGCCTGGCCGCACAAGTACAGTCATGTGTATTGATAATGACTATCGAAGTAGCCGTGGTGTTCGATCAGGTCAGCGCAGTCATTACCGCTGCCTGGTATGCAGGGCGCGCCTTGAGGCGCTCGTACCAGGCCTCCAGGTGACGCATGGCCGGGCGCTCGATGGGCATTTCGAACCAGGCATAGACGAAGCTACCCAGTGGGATGTCGCCCATGCCGATCTGGTCACCGGAAAGGTACGGTTGTTTGGCCAGGGCTTCGTCGGCAATGGCCAGCAGCTGCGCGCATTGCTTGTGCGCAGCGTTGATCGCCACCCAGTCGCGCTGGTCTTCCGGGGTGCGCAACAGGCCCCAGAACAGTGGGCGGAACGGCGTGGCGAAGGACGAGGTGGTCCAGTCCATCCACTTGTCCGCCAGGGCGCGCTGACGCGGGTCGTCCTGGTACCAGCCCTGCTCCGCACCGTACTCGGCGCACAGGTAGCGGACGATGGTGTTGGACTCCCACAGGGTCAGGTCGCCGTCTTCCAGCATCGGCACCAGGCCGTTGGGGTTGCGCGCGCGGTAGTACGGCTCGTTGACCACGCCGAAGGCGCCGCCAGCGTCGATCGACTCGAAATCCAGGCCCAGTTCGTGGGCGATCCATAGCGCCTTGCGCACATTGCTCGAATTCTTGCGACCCCAGATCTTCAGCATGGCAACGTCCTTATGAATGCGGAGGTGGTGCAGTCTACTCCAGACTTTCGTCGCCTGTACCGGCCTCTTCGCGGGTAAACCCGCTCCTACAGGGTTCTGCGCCAGACCTGAGGGTGATGCAGTACCTGTGGGAGCGGGTTCACCCGCGAAGAGGCCGCTACAGACAAACACCGGACTGAAACTCCCACCGCCATACCCTGTCACTGTTCTGACCCGGCCGTTCTCAGCGATGCGTCTAAGCTGACTGGGACGGCTTACCCCCTGGTTCCAAGGAGGACCGATTATGTTGCTGTTGTGGTTGGTAGTGCTGGTGATCGGCGCGGCGTACCTCACGCACCGGCGCCTGGCGCCCTTGCAGATTCTTGGCATCATGGCGGCTTATGTACTGCTGATGGGCATTTTCAGCAGTGCTCCCGGCTGGCTGCTGACCCTGATCTGGATAGTGCTGGCCCTGAAAGTCGCCCTGGTGGCGCTGCCGGAATGGCGCCGCAAGGTATTTACCGGTCCGGTGTTCAAGTGGTTCCAGCGCACCCTGCCGCCGATGTCGCAAACCGAGCGCGAGGCGATCGACGCCGGCACCGTGTGGTGGGACGGCGAACTGTTCAGCGGCCGTCCCGATTGGCGCACCCTGCTCGCCTACCCGGCTCCACAGCTGACCGAAGAAGAACAGGCATTCATCGACGGCCCGACGGAACAACTGTGCGCCATGGTCAGCGACTGGCAGATCGGCCAGGACATGGACCTGCCGGCCGAAGCCTGGGCACATATCAAGCAGAATGGGTTCTTCGCCCTGATCATCCCCAAGGAATATGGCGGCAAGGGCTTTTCAGCCTACGCCCACTCCCAGGTGGCGATGAAACTGGCCACCCGCAGCGGCGACCTGGCTTCTACCGTGATGGTGCCCAACTCGCTCGGCCCGGCCGAGCTGCTGTTGCATTACGGCACTGACGAACAACGCAACCACTACCTGCCACGCCTGGCGCGTGGCGATGAAATACCCTGCTTCGCCCTCACCGGCCCGCTGGCCGGCTCCGACGCAGGCGCCATGCCTGACACCGGCGTGGTCTGCAAGGGGCAATGGAAGGGCGAAGAGGTCATCGGCCTGCGCCTGAACTGGGAAAAGCGCTACATCACCCTCGGGCCCGTCGCCACCCTGCTGGGCCTGGCCTTCAAAGCCTACGACCCGGACCATCTGCTCGGCGAACAGGAAGAACTGGGTATCAGCCTGGCGCTGATCCCTACCGACACGCCCGGCGTCGAAATCGGCAAACGCCACCTGCCACTGGGCGCCGCGTTCATGAACGGCCCCAACAGCGGCAAGGACGTATTCGTGCCGCTGGATTTCCTCATCGGTGGCCAGGCCATGCTCGGCAAGGGCTGGATGATGCTGATGAACTGCCTGTCGGTAGGCCGCTCCATCTCCCTGCCGGCCGTGGGCACTGGCGCAGCCAAATACACCAGTCTGGTCACCGGCCAGTACGCCAACATCCGCGAACAGTTCAATGTCCCCCTGGCTGCATTCGAAGGCATCCAGGAGTCGCTGGCACGCATCGGCGGCAATGCCTGGCTGATGGACAGCGCGCGGTTGCTGACCGCCAAGGCCGTGGACCTGGGCGAGAAGCCCTCGGTGCTGTCGGCGATCCTCAAGTACCATTTGACCGAGCGCGGCCGCGAATGCATCCAGCACGCCATGGACGTGCATGGCGGCAAGGCCATCATCATGGGGCCAAACAACTACCTGGGGCGCAACTGGCAAGGCGCGCCGATCTTCATCACCGTCGAAGGCGCCAACATTCTTTCGCGCAACCTGATGATCTTCGGCCAGGGCGCCATCCGCTGCCATCCGTTTGTGCTCAAGGAAATGGCTTTGGCCGGGCGCGAGGACGGTGACCAGGCATTGAGGGAATTCGATGACCTGCTGATGAAACACATCATGTTCGCCGCCGGCAATGCGGCCAGCACACTGATACTCAGCCTGGGGCTGGGGCGACTGGAATCCGTGCCCGGCGATGCCCTGAGCCAAGGCTACTTCCGTGCACTCAACCGCCAGGCAGCGGCCTTCGCCATGCTGGCTGACCTGTCAATGATGCTGCTTGGCGGCGCACTGAAACGCCGCGAACGGCTGAGCGCAAGGCTGGGGGATGTGCTGAGTTACTTGTACCTGGGCAGCGCTGCGCTCAAGCGATATCACGACCTGGGCTCACCGGAACACATGCAACCCTTGCTGCGCTGGGCGATGGAAGAAAGCCTGGGCCAGGCAGAAACAGCCCTGGACCGGTTGCTCGACAACTTCCCCAACCGCTTTGTCGGCTGTGCGTTGCGCGTGCTGGTGTTCCCCTTCGGCCGTCGCCACACCGGGCCGAGCGATGAACTGGATGCAGAGGTGGCGGCGCTGATCGGCCGCAGCAAGGGCGACCCGGCGCTGGAAGAGCTCCTTGCTGGCTGCTTCAGGCCGCAGGGCGAGGGTGACCCGGTGGCAGCGCTGCAACGGGCTTGCGACTTGCTGGATGAAACCGCGCCACTGCACAAGGTGCTTCATGAGGCGATCAAGGAGGGCAAGGTGCAGCCGGCACCCGGGCAGTCTCTGATCGACGCGGCAGTCGAGCATGGCGCACTGCAGCCGACCGAGGGGCAACGGTTGCGTGAAACCGAGCAAGCCCGCCTCACGGTCATCGGTGTGGACGCCTTCGACAAAACGCAGTTGCTACCGGGGCAGGGCAAGGTACGTTGACCTGCTGATTGCCAGACGCGATTTTGGAGTACAAGCGATCTCGTGTTTCGACGGGGCGCAAAGCGGCCCCGTCTCTCGGGCAATGTCCCACACCTTGGCAACCACGTGCCACAGCGCATTTGTGTGAAAGCCTCTCAGGCACTGGGTGGGAACTTGGAAAGCTGAACTTCACAATCCATTTGATGGTCCGCTTTCATATCAGCCTGGGGGAGAGCTGAGCCCGTTTTGGCAATCACCTTCAGGCCCAGGCCTTCGCTGACGAAGTCGCCAACTGAATAGGTGCCCAGCAGATAGCTGTATTCGGTCCTTTCGAGCGACGCAGGCCTGTGAGTGGTCAGGAATGTGATGGATGAGTGCACAACCCAATCGTCCGGGGCCTTTCTGTACTTCAACGTAATGGTCGTGGCGGAAGGGATGTCGCTCATCGCAATAAGGCTGTTAGACGCAGCAACCGTCTTATTGGCCCTTTCGCCACTGCCCTCTGCTGGCAGGGGCATGCCATGGCTGGCGTTGGACTCGTGCCAGAAGATGATGGCACCGTTCTGTGCCGGGGTGTTGTCCTTTACCATGATACGCACCTCGTGTGGAAGATTGAGTGCAGTGAACACCTATCACCGCCAGTAACGGTGCAGTGTCGCTGCGTGGGCTTGAATCTAGATCAACACCCGTGCGTGCGCACCTGGCAGAATTGACAGGTCCATGGTTCGCACACGGTGCTCGCCGACCATGCCACAGCGGGCAATCACAAGGCGCAATGGGGCGGAGCAGCCACCACCTTCCCCAACCCGCCCTTAACCGGCGTATACTCCGCCCCCGTTTCAACCGCCCCGAGGACCGCCCCATGGCCAACCCCCACCTGGAATACCACCTCCAACTGCTGAACCACCTGCGTACCATTCTGGTGGCTCTGGGTGAAGCCGAGCAGGTACCGGAGGAAAGCCACACCCTGTTTCTCGAACGTTTCGACGAATTGCTGACCCTGCTGCCGCAAGACCCGCTGGAAAGCCAGTACCTGGGCCAGGACCTGATCTGCCAGGTGATCCAGCGCTACCCGCAAATCGCCCACCTGGTGCCACGCGACCTGCTGTGGTTCTTCGGGGGGGACTGCCTGCACTACATGCCCGACGAAGAGCTGGAGCTGTACCAGCAACTGGAAGAACGCCGTTACGAAGCCGAGCAGAGCGGCGAAGCGTTCGACTGGCACCAGCAGAAGCGTCTGATGAGCCAAGCTCAAGGCGACAATACCCAGCACTGATATGCACAGCACACCGCACGCTTGCGAGCGTGCCTTGCAATGTCTCCAATTACCCCACCAAAGGTAGACTTCGCCTACAGTTTCACCCCGCCCGCCTTTCTATCCTGCCCGCCGAACAGTTTTTGTCTGTTCGGCCCGTTTTTTCGCCCCCCAGGATCAGAAAATGAAAAAAACCCTTCTGGCCATCGCCTTTGGCCTGGCAAGCAGCACAGCATTTGCAGATACAGGCACGATCACCTTCGCCGGCTCGATCAAACCCGGTGGTACCTGCCCTATCGACCTGGTCATCCCAGGAACCGGAACCAGCATCCCCAGGCTTGAAATGGGTAGTCTGCGAGCGGAGGACTTCCCAACCACAGGTAGCAAGTCCAGACTGATTCGTTTCGCCTTGAAGGTCACGCCAGGCGCCGGCTGTGTGATCGGCGGTCAAGATGGCTATGTCACGTACAAGCCCGTTTACGATACAGCAGGCACAAAGCTATATGGCCTTGACATAATCGACCCGGATGCCGCGAAAGGAATAGCGCTTGCCATCCTGGATAGAGCACAAAACTACGTGGAGCCCAATAAGGAATCCATCTCGTATCCGCTCGACGATACCCTGCCCTCGGAGATGGACTTCTTTGCACACTACGAGTCCACCGCCAACACCGTAGAGCCTGGCCACGCAAACGTCCTGGTCGAATACACGTTCGCGCTCAAGTAGCAACAAGCCCCCAGGCCCGATCAGGGCCTGGGGCGCACGCAACGATCCCTGTAGAGACTCCCCATGCGCCATCCGACTTCAAGCAAGTTCAACCTGACCTCGGCCTATGCCCTGGCCATCTGCATGCTCCTGCTCGCCCCCTTCAGCGCCAATGCCGCCCTGACCATCAGCTCCACCCGTATCATCCAACCCAGTGACCGACAAAGCACCAGCATCGTCGTGGCCAACCCAAGCAACCGGGCCTATGCCGCACAAGCCTGGATCAATACCGAAGCCGATGACAGCACCACTGCGGTACCCTTGATTGCCTCGCCAGCACTATTCCGCATCGACCCGGGCAGCGAGCAGACCGTGCAGCTCAACCGCCTGCCCAATGACTTGCCAAAAGATCGCGAGTCACTGTTCTTCTTCAACCTGCAGGAAATCCCGCAAGCCAACGATAAACCTGGCAATGTGCTGAACATCGCCCTGCGCACGCGCATCAAGGTTTTCTTCCGCCCCAGCCAGCTAAAGGGTCGCCCACAGGATCATCTAAAAAACCTCACTTGGTCCGTGCAATCCATAAACGGCAAGCCGCACCTGGTGGTGGACAACCCTTCTCCCTACTACTTCACCTTCAACCAGCTGACCTTCATCAGCCCCAAGGGCAGCGAAAAAATCGATGCCAGGAAAATGGCCATCCCGTTGGGCAGGCAAACCTATCCGCTGAAAACACTGCCAGCCCAGGGCAACCTGAAGGTCGATTTCACCACCATCAATGACTACGGCGCCATAACGCCAGCCATGTCCAGCCCGGCAAGGCGCTCATGACCCTGTCAGGCCTTCAGCATAGGGTGGTATTTCGGGAAGTCGACCCAATGCGCCCCGTCATCGAAACTCACCTGCACGTGCAGGGTGAACTGCTCGTCACGTTTGAGGGTGGCGAGAAACGTCTTCGCCACGGTGACGTCCTGGTTTGCCCCAACGCCCTGACGCACCTGCATTTCGTTAATGGTATGCGCGGTCAGGACATGATGCGGTCCAGCCTCGGCACCGCTCTGCAATACCCCCGTCACCCAGATACTGATGCGCTGCCCAACCGCAATCAATCGCCACGGAGCCAGCTGTACGGGCACCCTGGCCGGTGCACTTGCCAGACTGAAGCCATTGCTGGTGGCACCTATCAGTTCGATAATAGGCAGTTTTTCTGTGAGAGCCGTGACTTCGAGGTTACGCGGGGTGGAGGGAAACTCATCAATGCCGTCATCAACCTTGTATGAAACCTTGAGCACCTGGTTACTGTAGGCCAGCAAATTCTTCTCAGGAATCAGGAACCGTTTATCTGTACCCGGCAACACTTCGGATGTTGTGAAATAACCCGCATCACCTGGCTCTCCCCAAATGACGGTCACCCGCTCCTCCGGATAAATCACGGCCTTTTCGGGAACGATGACCACCATCGGAGGCCGGTAGTCATTCAACTGCAACGACAACGCTTCTCCAGAGCCTGTTGCCTGGGGTATTTCAAGCCAAGGCAAGGTCCGGGGGATTGGAGCGGCAGCTATCTGCAACGGCACAGGCCTGGACCGGGCGCTGAGATTGCCCGCGCGGTCACGTATCTGATAGTGGACATAGCGCTCACCATCGCCTCGCGATCTGATATCGTCGCCTTCGATCGGCAGGAAAATCGGCTGAGAAGTGTCCTGCCTGGTAATCGTATATTCGCCAAGCTTGTCATTGGCAAAGGGGCGATCGTCCCAGTAGTAGATAATTACATCGCCTACCGCAGCCTTCTGGTAAACAGGTAGCTCAGCAAGTACGCGATCTTCATGCTTTTCCAGGTAGCGTGCCGTCACCCCCTCGCGTCCGACTTCCTCATCAAACAGCAAAAGCCCCTCATCGCCGCCAAGTACCGGGGGAACGGTGTCAATCGTAAGGGTCAGCGGACTGGAGTGTGTGACAACACCATTGAACCCATACACTTCATAAGTGACTTCCTGGGTGCCGTGCAGCAGCACTGCTACAGGGGCTTCCACGAAAAGATCGTCCTCGGGAATCTTATCCTCCCAACGCTTTGGTTCACCAACCGCCACTCCGTTCCAGTACAGCGTCAATACCTCTGGAAGACCAGGCATCGGGTTGGACTCTTCCCACATGGGCACTTCGATCCTCAACGGCCGGCCAAGGGCCGCAACCGGCAACAAATTCAGCTCGCCATCAGGGATGTTCGCGAGCGCCGCCGGCGCAGAAGGAGGGTCGAGCAGGCGCTTGCGAAACAGGCTCGCTAACTTCTTTTGCAGCCAGAACAGAAAGCCCGCGGGTTTGATGTACATATCACCATCCTCTTTGAATCCGACCCACAAAAAAGGAAGGCCGAGGCCTTCCTTCTCCTTAGTGATCACCAGCTGTACCGGAACCCGACATTAGCCCCCCACGGCTGCTCGATCTTTTCTCCGTTGGCGTAATCGAAATCGGCATGCAGTTGCATGCGCTCGTTCAAACTGATGGCGACACCCATGCCAAATTCGGCGCGCGAGCCCGACAGATCGTTATCGAACCGATTGTCGTTGACCTTGACCTCATTGCTGCCGACGAATTCGTGGGCGTAGGCAAGACGTACGTAGGGCTGCACCTGCCGCCCTTTGCCAAGCTGCACGGTACGCCCCACGGTTGCCCCGGCCTTTCCAAGCAGCGAACGGGTATCGTCCCCCTGAGCCTTCAGGCCATTGTCCAGGTGATAATCCTTACCCTGGATCGTGACCATGGCCCATTGGGTGTAGGGCTCGACAAAGTAACCCTGCCCCAGGTCGATGTTGCGCCCGAATTCTGCGGACATGCCCAGGCCCAGGTTGTCATAGTCACCTTTGCTGCGCTGGCCATCACTGAGAGCAACCTCGGCACTGTTATCGAAACGGTTGGCCTTCATCACACCATCGAAGTAGTAGCCACTTTGTGCATCTAGCCAGGTGGCGTAAAGCCCCAGATAATAGCTCTTGACCTCAGCGGAGCTGCCGCGAATCAGGTCCAGGTCAGATGAGCTGTGGCCCGCCATTACACCGGCCAGCCACTGGCCGTCACCAAATGGAAGTGGCGCATCGGCCCCGATCGAGAACCCACGCTGCACCTGGCTGTAGGGGCTGCCCGCACTGTCCGAAACCTGGTACTTGTTGCCATAAGCCCTCGCCCATCCCCCTGCCTTGCGCTCATCCAGGCGTAATTCGCCCATACGGCTGCGCAAGGTGGTCAATTCACCGTACCAAACGGTGGGCGCGGTATTGAACAGCGCCAGCACCGATGCAGTGCCAGGGCTGATCACTTTACGCGTACCATCGAGGAACCAATCGTTACCACGCTGTACCAACTCGTAGGAAAATGCACCGAGATCCACCGGGCCATTAACCAGAGAGAAGCTGGCATCACCTGCTGCCGCATGCACCAGGTGAAGGGCGTTTTCACTCACGGGGTCCGCACCACTGCTACCCACCAGCAGGCTATGGCTACCGGTAGCGTTGCCTACCTCAAGGAAGTCTGTCGCACCGGTTGTGAAGTCAGCATCCATGATGAAGGTACCGCTACCGGCCAGCGTACCCAGCGTCAAGCGCTGGTACTGCCCTGGCTCACCGAAACGGACCACGCCACCATTCATGGCCAGGCTGCCAACCTGGCTGCTCTGTACCATGTTCCAGCGCGCCTGGTTGTTCAAAGTCAAACCAGCCACGTTCTCCAGGTGCCCGGTCAGGCTGGCCTGATTTTCCAGGATCAGGGCCGCACTGGAACCTGCCTCGACCCGTACATCCCCTACCAGGTGGCTATTGTCCACAGTCATGGTGGCCTCGGACCCTCCCACCACTTCAAGCAGGTTACCGTTGCTCGCCACCAGGCTCGAACCACTGGCAACGACGATGTCCGCCTTGGTCGGGCCGATCAGGGAGTGCCCCACGACAATCGCCGAACCATCCTGGCCCTCGACCCGCGAGCCAACCAAAGTGATCCTGGCGGCCCCCGAGAACGTGGGGTCGGCAAGTACCAGCAAGCCGTCAGTGGCGCCCACCACCGAGCTGCCCTGTGCCGAAAGCTCGGCGTTGCCAAACAACTGGGCTGCCGGTGCCGTGCCGTTGCCAACCAGCGTGCTGCCCTGCAGCACCAGACGTGATGCGGCGGACACCAGAGCCCCGGCCCTGCCACCCTCGACATGGCTGTCGGAGACCAAGGCCGAAGCACCTGTGCTGCCATCATGCTGCAAGCGTAAGCCAAAGCGGTCACTGACCACCCGAGAGTTGCCGGCGATGCTGGCGGAGGCGCCCGCTACCAGATCGACACCATCCGCCCGTTGGGCCTCGATCGTGCTGGCTTGCATGTTCAGGTGCGCACCAGTACCGACAGCAACATCATTCATTGAAGCGCCCACCGCGTTGAGCCTGGCGTTGGGGTTCAGCCGATAGTTGTCGAGCGGGGTAGTACTGTCTATATCAAGCGTACCCTCGACGGTGGTCACCGCCGATACGCCAGGGGTGACCAAAAGCATCATAGGCGCCATGCAGAGCGCTTGCACTAAAGGGCTCAAAGACAGTTTCCGGCCTCTATTCATTAACTTCAAACCTCGTTCATGTCGGATCATCGTTGCCAAAGGAAAGCGATCACCGACAAGGCTACAAGGGAAATTCCCAAATCTCTGTAGGAAAAATCCTAAGCTACAAATGAAACCAACGCCGATGCCAAGTTGGTTAGGCACCGCCATATTTCATTCAAGGTCTGAGAGGACAACTACCGGCTGCATCGTGCATGGAAACAACTTGCTCCGCCAACTCTGAATTAACAGTTTTTCCGTCTAGAGAAAAACTGTAATAAACACGCCCTCGCCCATAATGAATGGTAGCGTGATAATTATAAATTGGCAGAATATACTCATCATACGGCTGCACACGCCACACCAACTCAGCAAGGTCTGCTTCCGTCAGATCTATCACCTCGTCTAACACGGTATCGTCAATTCTCTCCTCACCGCTAAAATTATGCACGGCATACCAATGCATGGTCAATTGGTCGCCTGCCTTCAAACCATAATCACCAAGGCCTTTTATCAATACTCTGATTGCCGGATCCAACGGACTAGGATTCTCATCATCGTACAGGGCTCCGCAGGTCAACCAACCTTCAGGCGGATTCGCACTGGTATTCCCCCCCAAAAAGGCGGGCGCATCCGGGCGTAGAACAATGGCTTCGACATTGACGATGGTGCTTGGAGACTTCGGACGATTGGGCACACCAGGGCGTTCGACCACATAACACACAGGCACACTGCCATTGTTACGCGCTTCGATATAAGCCCAGGGAACATCCACATTTATTTCCACCCCCAAGTCTTTGGCTGCCAGCGTGTAGTCAATCTCGACGACATGTTTATCATCCCAATAAAAACTGACAATATCGCCCTCTTTGAAAGCCGCATCGATTGTGACTTTCAACACAGCGTCCTGCTTCTCATCTTCCGGCAGCAATGTATTCAGCGCACCGGAACTTCTGCCAAAAACTTCAGCAAGCGAAAGTTTCGGATTGACTGGGTCTGGCCAGCCAGGGTCAGTGCCTGGATCAGTCGGCCCGATGACCTCCAGGTTCACATCCACATCAATGTCTTTACCGCCCTGCGGCACCGCACCGCGGCGCAGTTCATAACTGACGTTGGTTTCTACGTTGCCCGTGCTCGTAGCGCCATATTGATCCCACAATTGCCTGGGCAGGACCACGAATTCAAGCGGAAACTTGGGAGCGCTACCTATTTCACGCCAGCCGAGCCCCACCGCCCCCCACCTGACCTGCACCCAATCGGTCGACTTCCAGTTGTCAAAGCTCGGAACCTCCACCACTACCCCGGCCCAGGCATCCTCCTGATCAATCAAGCCATCTGCCGCCAACGGCACTGCCGGGTCCTGAAGCCCCGAGGGCAGCGGGCCCACGGCAACACCCACAGCCATCGGCAATGACAGCCTGCTGATATTGCCAGCCTTGTCGACCAGTGCATACAGCACATACACCCCGCCATCCCCCACCGCCTTGATCTCATCAGCGGGTACCTTCAATGTCTTTGGCAATACATCAATCACATCGGAAGCAACCGGAGATATCATGGATGGATCTTCCGGAACATGATTCAGCCAGTAAACATAAACCTTATCGCCAACCGCGTACGTGTCATAGTCCGGCAACTCGACCGACACACTGTCAATATTCGCATCAACAACATCATAGCCCAACGCAGGGAGCGCGACAGGCGTGCTATTACCATAAGGAGGCACACGGTCAAAAATCAGGCTCAGCACTTCAGAATCCGTCGGGTCAGAGCCGTTCCATGGTTTGACCTTGTAGCTAAATAGCTGCGGCCCGTCCACCCAACTCTCGACCTTATCTTTATCTATGACTATCGAAAGTGGGAACTTCCCAACATCAGCGCCTGTATACTCTTCACTCGACAGACATGTAGACACACCGCTCGCGGAGACATGATAGATTTCCAATACATCAAAAAAACCCGCCGGAATCTCTTCCAGCGACGGCCACGCCTCGATGCTGATGACCAGATTCTTCGTGGCGTCAGTCAAAACAGCGCTGAATACAGTACCATCCCGGGCGTCTGCCAACAGAGCCGGATCTATACCCGGCTTGACCAGCGCCTTACCTTCCGAGTTCACGGCTCTTGCGCGCCTTACCGTTTGCCGAGTCGACTCAGCTGGTGTATGAATCTTGCTGCTCATTCCGGTGGCCCACCCTGTCATGATTGACGTCAACATTAACTTCAAAGCCAATATCACAGGGACTATTCAATCACGCAACGCACACTCGGTGAACTGACAATTTTATCAGTTGACAACAAGTCAACCTGGACATCCAAGATAAGAAAAAGCCTGCGCAAAGGCAGGCTCCGACTACATTGTCGATTTAAAATACCGCTCTTTCGATTACCCGCGTGCTTCAAGCATCCTGCGACGCCAGACGGTCTAGCGGGTCATAGCCGTAATTGGCTGTAATACCTTGTGCAGGTACAACCACCTGCGACAGGCGCCCCAGGGCATCATAGGTCAACTGACGCTTCTCTTCGTCAGTTTTCAAATTGCCATCGCAGTCATACTCCAACGGAATGTGTTCCGTTTTCCCATCGGCCCAAATCATATCAATACCCGTCAACTGTGCCGGATCAGCCTCATTGCCGAACAGGTAAGTAGCGTCAATCTTCCCGCCATTGAAAGTGGTTCGAACCCGGGTGATATTATCGCGGCCATCGAAGCGGAAAAGCTGCTCCTCGATCTTGTTTCCATAGGGGTCGACAGGCACATAGTCAGTTACACCTCGGCAGGTATATTTCCACAACCTGGCCCTATCGTCGTATTCGAAGTCTTCGTGGCGCAGTTCCGCATCGCCCTCCTTCAGCGTTTTACTGATGATGCCATCTACCGCGTTGTAGGCTTGTGCCAAAGTCTGAACGGTATCGCCAAAGTCGAAACGTCGCAGGATTTCACGGTCGAAATCGTCATAGAACAGCTCGGTTCGCAGGCTGCGATGTGTCCCGTCCTCATCCTCGGTTTCGGTGAAAATGCTGGCCATCCTGCCCAATGCATCGTAGTCAAAAGTACTGGTGACATTCTCCAGGCTGGTCTGGCGCAACCGCCCTGCCGAGTCGTATTCATAGAACTGGGTATTGCCAAGCACATCCGTGTACCTCAGCAACCGAGCATCGATGCTGTGCACATAGGCCATCTCATAGAGTTCCTCACCGGTCCGCTGACGCCTTTCCGTTTTCAGTTCGCCAGTGCTGAAATACTCACGCTCAAGCGCTTCGTCGTTCTCGGTGCAGTTAAGCAAACGCGCGTTCTGCTTGTCGTACACGTAGCTCGCGTCGTCACCCGCGAATGTACGACGCAGCGGTTCTTCACTCAATTGCGGCACATATTTGTAGTCGATGCGGTTACCGGCAGGTGTGATCACTACCGCCGGCTGGTGCTGCCCGAGATCATACAAGAGAGTGCGCACCCGCCCGCCGGTTACCGACTCGATCATGCGATCCAGGCCATCGAAGGTTTGCGTACCCATCACATGATCCTTGCCATCCGTAACATCTTGCACTTTGATCAACGTCGGCAGATCACCCTTGGCATGCGGGGCGTAGTCACGGTGCACCACCGATCCATCAGGCAGTGTCTGGTCGACAAGCCGATCGTACTCATCGTAAACAGACGACGTTTCATACCCACGTGCATCCACTTCCCGAACAGTACGCCCCCACCCATCGTAGTAATACCGATGCAAACTCTCGGTTTGCCCCCGGTTATCCACTCGCTCGACATCGACCGGCTGCTCGAACAGGTTCATGCGAGTAATAGTGGTGCCACTGCGTAGCAATCGTGACTTGGACTCTCGCCACTCGCGAACAATTGGCCCCAGCCGATCCGGCAAACCGACCGGATCGGTCACTGTGTAGTTGCGTACACCGTCCGGGCCGATTTCGCAGCTACGCTGGCGCCAATCGTCATACTCGTAACGGGTGGACAATGGCAGGTTCTTCAGCTCCAGCCATTCGTACTGGACCTCTTCCAGCAAATCGCCCAGCTCATCATAATGCGCAGTTTTCCTGAGCCGCGGCGTTGCCCTCGCTTTAGCGGTAGCGCCAAAATCCGGGTCCTGGCGTTCTACCCGCTGAACCCGATTGAGCCCATCCACATAGATCCAGGTGGTCACACCCTTCACATCAGTCTCTTCCTGATAAGCCTGCTGACCATCAGAAGACAGGTAATAGTTGTAGCTGCGCCAAGCTTTGAACTCACCGAACGGGTCGACCGTTTCGCGGATGACACGCCGCAGTTCGTCATACAGATAGGCAATCTGCACCTGATTGTCGTCGTAGTTGAGCATTGGCTCACCGATCAAGAGCGAATGCTGGAGGGTGTTGACCTTCTGCGAATGCCGGCTCGCCCCCCCCTTCACATGCGCCTGTTCGCGGGCGAGCAGCGGCTGGCCATGATCGAACCCGGTCAGGGTTTCTACAGTCTGTACTGCCGGGTGACCTTCGATCGACACCTCGCCATAGACATACTCGGTAAGGGTCTTCTTGCCATTCAGCACTTGTGTCAGCGCCTTCGGCCTGCCATACGCAACTACATCGGTGGGGTCTGCGTAATATTCGATAGTGGTGTGCCACAGTGGCGCTTCATCACGCACCCGGACCTGTTGGTCGTGGTGACGCTGCAAGGTTCCCTTGCCTTGCTCTGCGAGCGACGAAAGCAAGCGGTAGGTGTACAGGTTGCGCAGCGCTTCGGCGCGGCCTTCTCCAACGGCCGGAATAACTTCCTCGGTCTTGATGTGACGCACGAATTGCTCGGGGTCCTCATGGGCCGGATAATACGTCCATACCGTCGTTTTGCCATTGGCCTCGATCTTTTCCGTCAGGTTGCCATAAAGATCGTAGCGGGTAATTTCCTTCTCTTCCCGGGGGGCGCCCGACAGGCCTTGGCGCCAAGAAGTGATCGTGGTTTCGGCCAACTGGAAATTCGCTGGCTGATCCCCGAATTGCCTGTTCGGTACCTCAGGATAATGGACGGTTTGCGTTTCGATGCAATCGTTTTGCGTAGTGACCTGTTCGATCATCAAATGGAAACGGTTGAACGTGGACTTGACCGTTCGTACCCCTTTGCCGCCTTTGAAATGCGTGGCCGTGGCATCGTAGAGGTACGTCACGTCGGCATTCTTGTACAGGTTGTCCTCACCGTTGTCTTCCCAAGTGATACTTGTGTTGTTACCCAGGAAGTTATTCGAGCTGTAGCTGTAGTCCGTACGCATGTCAGGCTGCTTCGCACCCGGCTTGACCACATGACTTTTTACACGTGGCAGTGTCCTGCCACCACTGCCGGGAAACTTGTGTCCTGCTTCGTCATAGATGATTTCTTCAGCGCCATTGACAGGCGTCTGCAGCGCTACGAGGCAACGCACCTCGCCCATCACCCTGTACTTGAACTGCCAACGTGCATTATCTTTGGTCGGCAGTATGACCTTCTCCAGTTCACTGCCATTGCGCTGCAGTGTATAACGCGCACACGCCAGCGTGTCCGGGTTGATATCGATGAATATCCGGTCGCTGAGGGAATAATCGATCGTCAGCAGTTTGCGTCCGGTGTCATCCTCTATCTCGGCCAGGCAGGGCACACGTTTCGCCGGGATACCTGGCATCGGTGATGGCACCTGCACAATGTCGTACCGCAAGGAAACACCATGCCCGGTCGGTGCCAGTACCTGCGCCGGGAACGCTACCCGTCGGTCCGGCAGCCCTGGCTCGGGAGCAGGAACCGTGTACACCTTGAGCAACTCGATCAAACCTGATTTGTGCGCGACGCGATAACGGGTTTCGCCTTCCACAAGAACATGTTCGAAATGGAAACTATCAATTTTGCGCTCCGGCACCCTACCTTTCCGGCCTGGCCCGTTATCCACGACCTTGAATTGCTCACCGCTGTACAGGCTGAGGATCTGGCTATCCAGATCATATTCGCTCAGGCCTAAACGCCAGCCGGCGCCGAACCCCGAGTCTTCCGGGTTCATGGGGTTGAACGTGATGTGCAAAGGCAAGTTGGGGCCGTTCAGGTAGTTGGCCGGCATACCAGGCAGCTCGATAGTCAGACTATATTGCCCGGTCCGAGAGTCTACGCCACCTTGCACGAAGCTCATGAAGTTGAAAGCATTGGAGTGCACTACCGACTTTGTCGTCATATATATCCCTCAACAGGGCGTGGCTGCCCCTGACCATAGGGGCAGCCAATACAGTAAAAGAACCAGCACAGTTCACTGTGCCATCAATATTTCTCAAGCAGATATGATTTCGAAGTGCAAATAGTTACGCACATCCGATGAGTCGACGGAGCCGTCATTATTTTTTCGTCCCCACCTGACTTTCAGCGTGTGGTCTGAGCCGTAGTTGTCGATCAACGTGAGTTGCATCGGCTCTCCCAAGCCTTCGCGCCATCGAACGCCATTGTGGTCGTACCAGAACTTCATGTCCGCGACCCGCTCGAGCACAAACAACACGGCGCCTTCTGCTGGTATCTCACTTGGCTTGATAACGCGATCCAACGCTGTACCGGCTTGCGGAATCGCCAGCAATTCCATTTCAGCCTGGTACTCCATGCGTCCAGCAATCGGACGCTGACCGGGAAGAGCACGGGGAAAGTACGCAGTTCCCACGTAACTGCAGAATGTTTCGTCGAGCAACTCACTTTCCCACTTCACCATGGAAATCTGGTCGAAGCGTACATCCACAAACCTGCGCCTTACGCCTTTGAGCAGCCAATAGTCAGTTGTATAATTCCAATAATTATGGATATCCAAGGTGCCATCTTTCCGCTCTTTATCGAACCCACCTTGCTCTCGTATCCGTTTACCTTTGAATGGCTCTATATCCGCCTCATTGAGCTGTTCTACTACCCGCCCCTCAAGTTCTACCTCGCCACGCGTCGCACTCTTGTCATATGACCTGTGGACTTGGTTATCATGGCCTCGGAACTCGGCACGGATGTGTGTCACTTCAGCCTGGGTGGTTTGAAGGTAGACCGTTACGCGGCGCGTGGCCTGATCATCCTCAGGTGCCGTGGTGGGTGCAGCGAAAGCGACTGGGTAATAATCGAAGCGATTGCGAGCTTTATTGCCTACCCACTTTCGACCGTCCGTCCTGAGGCTTTCCGTCCCCACAGGCAGCCAGTCGATCCTGGTCCCATCTTTGTGTGTCAATACCAGCGTGGCCAGTTCGGCATCGCTGATTGGAATAGGAACGGGGCCAACTTCTGTTTCAACCAGGTCAGTCTTGATTTCGATATCAATCCCCACCTGCTGCCTGCCATTAGCCAAGGCCACTTTTCTGGATGTATTGTTCAGGCTGACATAGAAATGCTGCAGGGATATCCAACGCTGTTTGCTCAGGGCCATGTCCCGAGGCGACCCTGCATGATGCTCTATCACTGCGATACCCGCCTGGCCACCGTAGATACCCGCCACGACACTGGCTTGACCGGTGCTTTGCTCAGGCGCCGTATATTGACCGCTTTTCTCATCAAGTTCGCCTTCGCCATACAGCACCCATCGGGTACTTTGCACGACAGGGTGATCGTCCCACGCCGTCTCAAGCGTCGTCGCTGCAGGCTCTTCTGGCAACCCAGGCATGGCAAAAAGCACTTTGCCATCGGCCGGTAACGTGGATACATGGAAGGGCTGTACCTCCCAGGGTGCAATCTTGTCGAGGATGATCACGGTCGCATAACCTTCCTCCTCCCCCCAGTTCCTGACCCGGATGCGCTGCAGACGAATCGGTGAGTTATCCGTAGGCGGAGCAGGCGTGAAAAGAGCATGGGGCGTATTCTGGTCGCCCGCCGGGTCACGCTCGATGCTACCGAACGCATTGCCCTCGAGCGCCCACTCCAACCTGCCGCCTTCGGATGCAGTCAGCCGAACAGGGTCATCCCCTTTCGCCCAGATAACCACCCGCGGGGAAACTGCCAGCTGCTCCGTTGACACCACCAGCAACGACGACTTGGACACCTCCCCATTGCCACTGGCCAAACTACCGGTAATCTTCACCAGGCGTTGCTGCGCCGGGAACGTGTGCACACTGGGAGCGGTGTACTTGGCACCTTCCATCTCGCCAGAGTTTTGCGGATGATGCACATCGGCCGCCGACCACCGGCTGACAGTGGCCCCGGCGTCAAAGCGCACCTCATTGCCTGCAGAAACCCTTGCGATATTCGGCAGCAGTTGCCGAGAGTAGCTACTGGCCCTGACATCGCCGAAAACGATCATGTCATGCGGGTTGTGCTCTTCCTGCTCCAGCACGACTTGATAGGCATCGGGCAAAACCAGTTGCTCCAGGGCGATAGACGGGCGCGCTTTAGCGATGGGCGCACGCGGACGACTGATCAGCAATGCACTGGCGTAGTTGTCCTTGTCAGTCTTGCGCGGCAACAAATAAGGCAAGGGGCTGCCTGGCTGGCCCGCTTCCACACCCGCGACCAATTGCATCAGTACCAACAGCGCGCCATCATCTACCGGCGAAGTACCCCCGCCTCCGCCGGCAGGCGCTTGTTGGGCCACGACCTCGATGCGGGTAGTGGACAATCCGTTACGACCGTATATATCGAACGCTAGCACCGGTATCTGACGGGCCAGCACGCCCTGCTGGCGAAGCTTCTCGAGAATGAATTTGCCCATCGCGTTCGCAGCGGTGCTGCTGAAGCCCAAGGTACAGGTAGGGTTGTCCGCCTCGCTCAGGTCGAGCACCACCAAGCTCCTATCGAGGTGCTCGTGCGCCTGCACCTTCAGGCGGCCATAGACTTCGAACTGATAGCCCATGCCCATTTCCAGGGCATGGCTTCTTCTGAGGCGATTGACGTTGCCGATCATGAAGGTCGAAGACGCACAGCTCCCCGCGATCAGCTCCATACGCACCCGCACCTGCGGCCCGCTGCCCGATGCGCCCTGGAAAGACAACTGTGCCGGGCCCAGGGTAAGGTTTTCGAAAGCTACCTTTTCAGTCCTGGTGCCAGGGTCAATATAGAACTCACCACTGATAGGCTGCAGCACACCAGAGTCGGTAATTGCCTCCACGAAGTTGCTTTGCAACCCCCTGTTGACTGCATCCCGGCCAAGCGCCAGTACCGCGCCCCAGCGGCGCATGCTGTCGCCCTTGGCCAACTCATCGAGCAAGTCTTGTTTGGAATTTGCAGACATGATCATGACCTCGCTGCCTGCAGGCGATCGAAAGCCTCATTGACCTCAGCGAAAACCTGGGCTTCCACTTTGGTGTAAGGCATAGGCAGTACGCTGTAATTCCAGGACAGCCCACTCTGCTTGGCAACACCGGCAATAATCACGTAATCGCCCTCGTCCGCCCCTGGCGTGTAAGTACCCTTAGCGTCATCGATTTTCCCGGTGCCCAGAACCTTGTACCACTGCGTTCTCTCGGGTGGGAGAACCTCATCACCTCCCTCCCAGGCTGCGACTGTCAGCGTCAGCTTGAGTGCATTATCCACTGCGTCGACCGTCATGGTTGCCGACGGCATGTCCCATGCAGTAATGATATCGATGGTTTCCGTGCGGCCCCCACTACTGACCCGCACCTGGTCCAGTTGCATGAGCCGGTCCTGGCCAGTGCCCGGATCTCTCTGAGGCGCAACATAGATCTTGCACTTCTTGTCCCGAGGGATGACAAGATCGTTGTAATCGGAAGGCTCCGGATCTCGCAAAATACCCTTGAAGTTGGCACTCTTCTCCCATGTCAGCGCCGAATCTATGGTACCGCCCTCCAGTACATAGCGCTCCGGTTTGTCCTGAGTGAAGTTCGCACTCAGCAGGTTCGGGCTGACCGCCACCGGTTTGGGTACGATGGTCAGTTGGGCACTGCTGCTGTTCTCGCCAGCCGTGGCCGTGACAATGATGTTGCGGAATGTGCCGGGAACCTTGTCCGCTGCGGGTGCCTTGTATATATCCCCCACGACCTCGCCCACCAGTGTTTTATCGGTAGAGCCATCATCGGCAGCCTTGACGGTCCAGGTAACGGTTTCCTCCGGCCTGGGCACCAGCGTCAACTTCTGCTGGCCACCGGCGATGAGGACCTTGTCAAGCGGATCGATTGCAAAAGATGTGAGCGCAGGGGCCAGGTCACCCAGCAATGAAAGGTCCCCAGAGGTCCAGGAAGTATCAATTACAGGTCGTGTATTGTTGCGGAACAACAAGCCATTAAGACGCAGCAGGTCAATAAGCTCAAAGGTGCCATCAAGAGCATCAAAAATACCGCTTATAAAAGCTTTGGCCTCCGCTTCGAATCTAGAAGCCACTCGATTAAAGATCTCAGTAATTCTCGCATTGGCATCTTTGATCTTTATGTCACATGAAATCTCTGTTTCGCCTGGCCTCAGGATGAGCTTGCCTCCATCAACCTCGACGGCCACCCGGCAAGTGGCCGATATGTTCAGGTCTGTTTTCTTATAAACTTGGAACGGCACAAGCATGCCATTTAGCCACTCCAACCAAATAACCACCGCATTTCCATAGGTACCGGCGCTAGTCCATGTCAACAGAAGAGAGCCTTCCTCCAGTTTAAAACTGAAAGTACCCATAGGCTCATTGAAGTCGGCAACGACAGTCACCCTCAGCATCTCACCCAGATCTCCTTCAGAAGTGGTAGCCTTTACACGGAAGTTGATCTGGCCGACAGCCACAGTCCGCAAAAAACCTAAACTATCATAAATAAACTCTGGATCTTCGACCTTTACATGCGGTAAAGCCGACATCAACGTGTTCACTGCAGAGCCCATCCAAACCTCATTATGCATACACAAATTCATTGTGTATGCACCACCGTCTCGCGAAGGAAGGAAATAAGGCATATCCTCATCACTGGCTGGAAAATCGCCATTCTTGTCGCCATTGAATGCGACACCGACAATAACCGCTCCCTCTTCCTGTTCTTCCTGCAGCGGACTCGAAATGGCATTCCCCGCTTTGGCCAGCGAATGCGTCCGTACCCTGAAGGACGTTGGGTTAAGGCTACCTTCAATCGGTGCCAGCCTGTTCAATTCCCAAACTTGTTCTCCCCTTTCAGGCTCTTTAAACTTCTCCTCGATCAACTCTCCCAGTTTTGTATTCAGTTCCTCCCACTGACTAACCTCGAAGTAATAACCCTCACTATTGGACAGGTCCAATGTCACCCGGCCATCCTCGCCCACAACTCCACCGCCGCCTTCGTTGAGCTTGATATGCATCTTCACACGTGGCGCGGTCAGGGGGTCAAATTTGGTGAGACCGATCAGACTCGGCTGGCTGGCCCCCTGCTGACGGCTATACTCGGTCAGTATGCCACCGAGTACGGGCATGCTCAGCATGGCCATTGAACTACCGATGTTCGCGTTCTCGAACGACAAGACCGGCGCACCGAAAGAAAAGTTGGAAAGGCGGGAAATCTTGCCATTCTCGGTAACTTTTTCACCGGAAACCGGTTCGATCCAAGCCCCTTGCTGCCCGCGCAGAATATGCTCCTGCATCAGCAGCATGTTGGTTTTCGCGCGATCATAGACCAACAAGGCCCCCCAACCTTTTGTACGTGGCGCCTTGCCCATATACGTCAGATAATCACTCAGTGTCGGCCTAGCCATGTTAGTTTCCTCGCTGTTTAAAAATCGAATATTCCGAAGCGCCTCTATATTCACTCAGTGAACAACCTGTTAGGTGTGCAGCGGCAATGAATAAGGAATGAATTGAAAGAAATGTTCGCCTCCATTAAAGCTCACCCGAGCGCTCAATGTGAAATGAAAATCTATTTTCAATTTTCTAAGATGGTCTTTGGCGAGTAACTCTTTGATCCCATTATTCGCCTCATCGACCGTGACGGCTTTAGCGTCCCTTACGATGACCCTGACCGGTTGTGACGCCTTGTCCACACCGGACATTTCGATAGTCAGTAACTGCCCTGCGGCTACGAATGCCCAAATATCCAACATCAGCCCAAGCCCCTTCTCGGGCACAGCGGCAAGGGATACTCCGCCGTCATCGAAACCATCACATCTCACAGATGGATAAATAGATGTCGCCAAGGGTTTGATACGCAATTTGTAAGGTAGCGATTGGACGTAGTCGTCGCCTCGCGTCAAACGATAGAAAACATCGAAGCGCTCGGTAAAATCCTTCTCGCCTTTACCCATATTGGCCGGCACATATTCCGGGGGGATCCAGAAACGCAGCGGGGTGGCCGGGGAAGCCGGTTCCTCGGCGATAAACTGGCCAAACGGGGTGCGTCCCCACCAATGAACTTGGGGCACTTCTCCTTCTTGCACCTCCGCCGCAGGCACATCGACATAAACACCACCCGTAGACTCGCCCGCCAGTATGAGACCTGTATTTGCCGCACCATCGGAAGTAGCCTTGGCAATCTTCGGGGCGTCAGGAAGACGTGCACGCTGCACATTCACTTCCAGTACTTGCGAGTGCAACGCGGCACCTTGGCGACCATACAGGAAAGAAACACTTACCTTGGAGCTTTGGCTCTCGACGAGTATTTCCTGGTCAACCTGGAAGACGATCGAGTCGGAAGCTCGCGTACTCGGGTCCACACGCAAGGATGGCAGCCACTGCCGTCCCCCGCCCGGGATCGACCACAACATGACGATGTAGTCCGAGTCCGCAATGCCAGGATATTCTGGCACCTTGACCACCAAGCCATCAGGGTGTTTGCTGGGATCCAGCGGATCGCCCTCGGTGTATCCGTCAATTGACGGTTTATCGAGATAGCCGGGTAGCGTAGCGCCTGAGTCGACTGTCAGACGCTGTACCGGAGACTCCAGCTGCCCGCCGTCGACGAAATCTATGGTGTAGGACGCCAACACATAGCCCTCTTCAATCCAGTTGAAGAACCCCGTCCCAATCACTTCACTGATGGCTTGTTTATCGAAGTGGGTTTTGCCTACGGTGACCTGCCGTGTCCAGGTCTCATCCTCGTTACCTTCGGATTCATACCCTACGACTCTGAAGGTGACCTTGTCGCCCTCGCGCATGGCTTGATAGCGAGGCACCATTGCTGTCAGCCCGGCCGAAGGCAACTTGTCTGGCTGGATGATCAGGCCGTGCGACTGAACCAGTTGCAGTACTGACAGCGTTTCACCTAAGCGCGGCCTGAGCCCGATGTAGCAAAACCTGCGCAACGACTCGGCTTCTTCAGACGAGCCAGGTTGATAGGTGTAGGAATAAAATACCTCTCCGCCGGCAGCGTCGACCAGATAATGGTTCTGGATGCTTACTTCAAGCCCGTCGGGCAGGTCTTTATCCTCGATATAAAAATTACCTATATAGTCGAACGCCTTTCCGGTTGTACTTCGCCCTAACCAACGTACGCGCAACCTGTCGTCTTTCTTCATGCCGTCGTACTGAATGGTCGTGCGCAAGTCATTAGCACCCAACTTGTCCAGATCAATCTCATTAGACGCAGTCAAGTCAGGAATGCCAGGAGCTGCAAGATCCTCCTTACGGTAACCACTATTTTTGATATCTCGTTCCAGGCAATCCACCGAAGAGGATTTCAAAAGCCCAATATTCGGTTGCCCCGGCCGCTCAACCATATCAATACCTCCACTCCATACGCACCTCTCTTCACAGCGAGATCAGATACGCAGGTCACAATAAGGGGAACATGAGGGAGTGAAACGCAAGACAGCGTTGCCGTAGCGCCACCCGCTGATATCCGATCACATGCCAGGTCATTTTTAGATCAGGCCTGTGGCGCAGACAACTAGCAGAATTAACAGGTAGCCGGCAGCGCCACGCTGCTTTCCAGGCAATGCGCACCTATCAGTTTTACCAGGTGCGCAGGCGTAGTTTTTTTCTTAGCCTTCGAGACAGGCTGAGCGCTTCTGATATTCGTAATGCCTGGGCAGCCCGCTGAAAAGACACGACTCTAAGATCCGGATAAGGCGGGCTTCATGCGCACGCAGAACCACTGCGCATTCAGGTTTTCTTTTGGGCTGCAGCGCGGCCAGCACATCAACCTCTCAGGACCTAACGCCATGGCAACCACATCGAATGCCTTCCATTTTTCCAGCTTCATGCAAAGTAGTGTCGACCCACGCACCGGCTTGTTTACCCAGTCCATTGCCCTGCCACCACTGAACGCCAATGACTTGTGTGGCCCGGATTATCCTGGGCAACTTGATTTCAACCCGATGAATAGTACGAATGCCGGTTTCGGTATTGGCTGGAACCTAAAAAACAGTCGCTTCAACTCCCTCACCGGCATGCTCGATCTTTACACCGGCGAGACATTTAAAGTTTACGATAACGGGCCCGGGGAAAAACCTGTAATTCCTGAAGGCAAGTTGGAAAGTTTTCACTTCCAGAACATCAGCAAAGACAACAGGAAGCGCTATCGAATCGCCCACAAGTCTGGGTTGATCGAGATTCTTGAACCGCAACGCAGCAACCCCGATATAGCAATAACGGCACGCGTCACCAATGCCTCTGGCCATGGCATCAGGTTCATGTATGACACAGAGAAAGATCACCCACGGTTGACCTCGATCGCGGACGATACGGGACGCAGTTTGCTCGAAATCGACTATTCGCTAACAGATCAGGTCAGTATTACAAGCAACCCGAAAACCCCCGACAGCGCGCGCTACACGCTGAAACTGGACAGCGAACAACTCAGAAAAATAATCCTGCCCACCTCGGCCGATGAATACTGGGACGTGAATTATCAAAGCCATGAACAAGGCACAGGCAATGAAAAAGTTACACTTTACTTCATAAATCGCATCAAGAACCCAGATGGCGGCGTGGAAACGATAACCTACAAAGGTGATGGCCATAAATATCCGGGTATCGAGCGCACATTACCCTGTGTCGAAGAGCACGTGGTCATGCCCGACCTGTCCGATATCAACACCCACATGCGAACACGCTACCGATTTTCAAGCAACAACTTCCTTGGCAATAACACTGACCTCATTTATGGAGATGACGGCACAGATCAACTGTACAGGTACGCCAACTCCCATTATGAATACACCTCGACTGCCGAACATTATCTCGGCAAGGCTATCCAGCGGACGGTCGTCAGTACATTCAACCGGTTTCATCTGATGACCCTGCAGACCACCACCGAGCAAGGCTGCATCGAAACGATCCGTACGAAGTACCACGAAAAAGAAAACACACAATTCAAGGACCAGCCTGCATACTTCCAGCTACCACATAAAGTTATAAAAAGCTGGCACCAGGCTGGCTCCTCGGAACCAGGCGACAGTGAAGAAACGATCACCCTCTACGATAACTACGGCAACCTGCTGACAGAGATCAAACCCGACGGCTCGCGTATGGAGCGCACTTACTATCCTGGCACCGAAGACCCGGAAGGCTTCGTTCGCAACCTCATGACCGCCACCATTTACCCGGCCAGCACAGACGATCCAGAAGCACCGAAGGCGCAGGTCTTGAGCAGCCTGTATAAATACATCGAGCTACCTGCGATTCCCCAAGCCAACATCAACCCAGAGCTGCCCGACCTGCCAAATTGGCTGGCGCTGCAGCAGGAAGACATGTACGAAGGTCCGGTAGAAGACGGGCGTTTACTCAACAGTAAAAAGCGCCACTACCTCAACAAGCCCGACCTGCCGTTCCTGCATGGTCGACTCGATAAGCAAGTCCTGGAAATCAATGACACTAAAGCTGTCAGCAGTTGGAAGTATGAAAAGGTCAAGGCAGATGATGGCACGCTGAGCTGGGGCCAAAACACCGAAACCTTCACTGACTACACAGGTACCTTGCAGAGAAAGACAACCAGCACCTTTGCCTTGCACACCGGGCAGTTAGTGCTGGAACAGGACGCCAATGGCGTGTTCACACGCTATCGACACGATCTGCTGGGGCGCGTCATCGGGCAAACTGCTAGCCCGGGCACGTCATTTGCCGCTACACACACGACGGCCTATAAGTTCCTCGAGGATGACGGAAAGATACGCGCTGCTGAAGAAATCACAGACAGCAAAGGGGTAATCACCCGCATCGTTTACGACGGCAACCGCCGCCCTATCAAGGAGCAGCGCACAGCCAAGCACCCACTCAGCGGCAACCCCATCACGCGCACCGTATCCCAAATGCGCTATGACTCGGCTGGCCGCCTGGCCAGCGAAACCAGCTTTGACTATCTGCCGGCCAACGATGGGTCACAAGCAGAGCGCGTGCTGCAGCTGGTAAACCGCTACGCCTACGATGGCTGGGGACAACGGAGTGAAGTGATTCGCCCGGATGGCGTAAGGGAACGCGTCGACACCTCGCCACTCGAGGCCGGTGGGCGACTGGTGACTCGCTGGATCGAAAGCCCGAAATTGCCAGGCAGGCGTCTGCAGTTGCACATCAGCAAGCTGAACCGTTTCGGCAAGCCGATCTACGAATACCGACAGGTGGAGGAAAAAGACAAAGTTGTATTACAGGTCGGTCGCACCGACTACACCTATGACGGACTTGGCCGCTGCCTCAGCGAAACCGAGACCATCAAAGACCCTGTCGACAGCAGCAGGGTGATCACCCGTACCAACCAGTTCAGATATGACGCGCTGGGAAGAATGTTCAGCAACCAGCGACCGAACGGAGCGACCTTGTTGCGCGAATTTGCCAGCCATAGCGCGGGGGAACTGGTTACGCGACTTGAACTGAAAGTGGCTGGCAGTAACACCGTGCAGATCCTGTACCAACGAAACTTCGACGGCCTTGATCGGCTGGTGCGTCTGGCGGTGGGCTCACGGGAGGAATGTTATACCTACAGGGGCACAACTCAACTGATCGAAACGCGCACGGCGTACAAGCTGGAAATGACCGGCAAAGGCAAGTGCAAGCATATCATCCGCTATGACTACGAGCCGGAACTGACCGAACAACCGAAAAAGCTCACGGCCACAGTGGAAGAACAAGGCCAGTTGCTGAGCACCGAGAACGCCGACTTCGATTACGACGTCAGCAGCGCGGATATCAACACTGCCAGCAATGCCCTTGGGGTACGCAGTTATATTTACACCGACCAGGGTGACTTGGCAGAGGAACACTGGCAGGAGCACGGCGGCATGCCGTACAGCACTTTCTACCAGCAGTCCTGGCAAGGCCTGCCGCTACAACGCAAGTACAGTGATGGGTTGCCGTGCAATTATGAGTACGACGACCTCGGTCGAATCAGCAGTATTGTACAAGGCCCACTGAAATCCACCTTGGCGTACAACGACATCGGTTTGCTCGAGTCGACCGAAACCCGCGATACAACCAACCCCGTCCCGGAACAACAACCTGTTGCCCTTTGTAATCAGTACTACGATACGTTAGGACGAGAAATCAGCCGCACGCTAAGTGTAAACGGCCACGAACAGACTTTCACACAGGTATGGCAGGACGATGACATGCTGCATTCGCGTACGCTGGAACGAGGTGGGCGGCGTGTTCGTCACGAAACATTCCAATACGACGAACTTGGCCGTCTGACGAAGTATGACTGCCCGGAAGACACCGCCCGAACCGTCGCGAATGGCCGACAGATCAAGACCCAGATATTCAGTTTCGACGACGTGGACAATATCAAGCGTTGCCGAACGACCTTCATCGATGGCCAACGAGACGATGCAAACTTCACCTATGCCAGCCATGATATTTATCAACTGGACAAGGTCACACACACTTTGCCGCCGGAGGGCTGCCCAGCCGAGCAGTCGTTCGGCTATGACGCACTGGGCAATATGCTCAACGACGAATGTGGTAACAAGCTGTGCTACGACACCTTCGGGCGGCTGCAACAGGTGCTGGATGCTGCTGGCACGCTGAAAGCGCGATATGGCTATGACGGCCATGACCAACTGCTTTATTCCAGTAACGACAACAGTCGGCAGCAGCGACGCTACCTGGGCTATGAAATGGACAGCGTCCTTGAGGACGGACTGCTGACTCAGTACTTGCATACTGGCGGCCAACCCCGCGCGGAATATCAACTGGACGTGGCCGAACAGAACGCTGTGGGGCCTGTCACCTTCCTGCTCACCGACCACACTGGTAGCGTGATTTGCGAAAGCGAAGAGCAGACCACGCGCTATGCATGCTACGCACCGTACGGCGAACAACTGCCTGAAGACAGCGCACAGGAACTGCGCAGCCTGTTGGCGTTCAATGGCGAAGCACGTGAGCGCGCTCTTGGCTGGTTGGGCTGGTTGGGCTGGTACCTGCTGGGTCTTGGCTATCGGGCCTACAACCCACGCCTGATGCGCTTCCATAGCCCAGATTCGCTTCCCCCCGAAGAATCCGGCATCAACCCGTACAGCTATGCCTTGGGTAACCCAGTCTACTGGCAAGACCCTACCGGCCACCGTGGCCAACCGGTGACACATGGCCGCGAAGCGCCGCTGGAGCTCATGCCGGATAAACCAAAGATACCGTGGTACGTCTGGCTTGGTGTGGCTGCGACCGCCGCCATCTTCGTGGTCTCGGCCATCGCCATGCCATGGACGGCACCGGCTACCCTAGGCATCACGGCCGGCTATGTGGCGGGTGTTGTAGGGGTAGCGTCCAATGGTGTCGCTGCCGCGCTCCAGGCTGTGGCAACTGCAAAGATGATTGAAAACCCTGAGCTGGCGGATGCGCTGTTCCACATCAGTACAGTGTTCAGCGTCATTGGCATGTATGCCGGCGGCTACGGCACGGCAACGACGAAGGCGGCATTGAAGGCGGTGAAGTCGGCCAGTAGTTCCGCGGTCAAAGCTGTGACTAAGGTTAAGGTAATCAATAGACCTGTTAGAATTTTCAAATTCAAGTCTCGCATGTCCGCACGGGACGTGAAATATACTTCCTCAGCAACCCAAACCACTGCCCCAGGAAGCCCGCCCGCTACACCTTCACCTTCACCTTCACCTTCGCCTTCGCCTTCGCCTTCGCCTTCGCCTACGTCAGGGCTAGTGAGCGACGGAGCAGGTAGCTCAGCGGCCCTTCGTGCCGAAAATGCAGCAAAGGTCGCGCGCACCGCAACGGGAGCCCCCAGCGCCCCAGGCAAGGGGCCGGGAGATCTAACACTGCTGGATGAACTTAACGAATTCATTTTAAAGAAAATAAAGCCCGGAACGTACGGTGTCGGCCGACCAGACTAAAGCCCATCGCACCGGTTCCCGCAGCTGATAAGCCGCGGGAACCGGCTAGCGGTTCACTTGCGTCGTCATCGACTCCTTCCACCACGACTACTGACTATTCCTACATTCCCGCCCCCTCTTCCCCCCCTACCCTGCCCTCGCCTGTAAACCGTGATCCCGCAGCGCAACCTGCCGTCACGCCACTCCCAATATCGCACCAGGCGCCTACCACGAGCCCAACGGTGCATCGTCTGACGGCGCCGCCCAGGACTCGCTCATGCTCCAGCTCGACCGGCGCAGGCTCATGCCGTTGCGCCCGCGCCTCGCCCCGCTGCCGCCGCTGCTCGGCGGTTGCCTGGCCCTGACCTTGGCCAGCCCGGCACCTGCCGAACAAATCGACATGGCCTTCCAATCTGGCTTCATGCGCCAGGCACCCGGCCAGCCCGCCGAAGCGGGTGCCCTGGCCCTGCGCCACCTGGCCACGCAGGCACGCCTGCCTCCCGGACGCTACCGGGTTCACCTCACGCTCAACTTCGACACCTTACCGGAACAGGAGCTCGACTTCGTCGAAGCCCTCCACGGCGACGGCCTGCAACCCTGCCTCACGGCCGAGTTGCTGCGCAGTCTGAACCTGCGTGAACAAGCGCTGGAGGCTCCCCTGCCCGACACTTCGCAGTGCCTGGACCTGGCGCAGTATCTCCCGCAGGCAACCGCCGAGTTCAACGCCGCACAATTGCACCTGGCTCTGTCGATCCCGCAGATCGCCCTGCGCCAGGACCGTTCGGGCAGTATTCCGGAGGAGCGCTGGAGCAATGGCATCAATGCCGCGTTCATCAACTACCAGGCCTCGGCCCAACACAGCAACCAGCGCGACGGCCGCAGCAGTAATAGCCAGGACCTGTACCTGAACAGTGGTATCAACCTGGGCGCCTGGCGCCTGCGCAGCAAGCAGGCCTTGCGCCAGACGCCCGACGGTGAACGCCAGTGGACACGTAGCGATACCTATGCCCAGCGCGACCTGCCTGGCCTGCAGGCCAACCTGACACTGGGTGAAACCTTCACCAATAGCGAGATGTTTCGTAGCGTGCGCTTCACCGGCGCGCAGCTGGCCTCGGACAGCGGCATGCTGCCCGACACCTTGCAGCAATATGCGCCGGTGATCCGCGGCGTGGCGCAAAGCCGTGCCAAGGTCGAAGTGCTGCACAATGGCTACCCCATCTACGCTACCTACGTCGCCCCCGGCCCCTACGCCATCGACGACCTCAGCGTAGGTTCCAGCCATGGCGAGCTTGAAGTGGTCATCACCGAAGCCGATGGCCAGGTACGCCGCTTCACCCAACCCTACTCGACCATGGGCAGCCTGTTGCGCGAAGGCATCTGGCGCTACAGCGCCACCGTTGGCCAATATGAAAGCGCGCAGCAGCTGGACAACCCGGTCTTCTGGCAAGCCACCCTGGCCCGTGGCGGTGCCTGGGACACCACTCTGTACGGCGGCCTGCTTTCCAGCGAGTACTACAACGCCAGCGTGCTGGGTCTGGCCCGCGACGTCGGCAACCTGGGAGCACTGTCGTTCGATGTCACCCGTGCTACCAGCGAGCTGGGCCATGAACAGGGCAAGGTTCAGGGACACAGCCTTGCCCTGCGCTACGGCAAAAGCTTCCGGACCCGTACCAGCCTGCGCTTCGCCGGCTACCGCTACTCGACCCAGGGTTACCGCGATTTCGACGAGGCCGTGCAACAGCGCAGCAGTAACATCGATTACCTTGGCAACCGCCGTAGCCGACTGGAAGCTTCGGTCTACCAGAACGTAGGTGACCGCAGTTCGCTGAGTCTGACCTTCTCCCAGGACACCTACTGGCAAACCAATTACCAGCGCCGCCAGTACCAGTTGCAATACAACACGCAACTGGGCAAGGTCGGGGTCAACCTGTTCGCCACCCAGGCCCTGGACACCAGCAACCACGCTAGTCGCTCTTTCGGCCTGAGCCTGAACCTGCCGCTGGACTTTCGCCGCCAGCAACAGGCCAGCTTCGACCTGCGCCATGAAAACGGCCACTACAGTGAACGGGCCAGCCTGAACGGCGGCTTGCTGGACAGCCGACTCAGCTACAACACCGCACTGACCAATGATGCCCAAGGGCGCAAGAGCGCCGCGCTGTCCATGGCCTATCAGGGCAGTCAGGCCAGTATTGGCATGGGCTATACCGAAGCCAGCGATTATCGCAGCCTGTCGTTGAATGCCAGTGGCGCCGTGCTGCTGCATGACGAGGGTGTGGCCTTCGGTAGCCATCTGGGGGAAACCATGGCGCTGGTTCATGTACCCGGCGTGCCAGGCGTTGGTGTACAGAACACCCCGGCGGCGCGTACCAATGCCGAAGGCTATGCATTGATCCCGTACCTGCGCCCCTACCGGCTCAATAATCTGGTGCTGCAGACCGACGACCTTTCACCAGAGGTGGTGATTGGCAATGCCAGCCAACAAGTCGTGCCACGGCGCGGTGCGGTGATGAAGGCATCGTTCAATGCCGAGCATGTATCCCGCCTGGTGCTGACGCTGCTACAGGCCAATGGCGACCCCGTGCCATTCGGCGCCCAGGTAGTCGATGCCGATGGCGTGACGCTAGGGGTCGTCGGCCAGGCAGGCCAGGCCCTGGTGTCGGCGCGCAGGGCCGGTCACCAGCGGATACAGGTGATCTGGGGCGGTGCCGGTGACGACGTCTGCCAACTGAGCATCGACCCGCAAGCCCTCGAACAGGACGGCGGTTATCGCCTGAAAACCTTGAATTGCCCACTTCCCCAGGCGGGCGCAAGCGCCGCCCTGCCTGACGAAAAACCCCAGGAAACTCTTTTATGAAAATACTCAGACTCACCCTGGACCGCAACCTGTGGCTCGCCGGTTGCAGCTTGGCCCTGGGGTTATGGACGACCGCCGCACAGGCACGCTGTGCGTTTGATGCGGGCGGCAGCTACATGACCTATGAGCGCGACATAGGCGCATTCTGGGTGCCACGCGATGCGCCTGTAGGCACCGTCATCGGCCGCGGCGCAATGGACACGACGAACAATGAGGGCGCAGTGATCAATTGCTTCTGGAACGACCTCGACATACCTACCGCCCGCTTGCCCAACACCGCTCCGGTATTTCCTGGCAGCCTGCCACCTATAGATGGCAAGAACGTCGACGGCTATGTCATGCAGACCAATGTGCCGGGGGTGGGCGTGTACTTGGAACTGTTAGACCCTTTCGATGGCTCCGCCCCCAACACCTTTCGCCCGGACCATGGCAGGCCGACCATCCCTTATACCGGCACCATGGCCGGCGCCGGGCCATTCAACCTGAGAATTTCCAGGCTGTACGGCCAGGCATGGCTCATCAAGACAGGCCCGATCGCGTCAGGGCCACAACGCATAGACGGTGAACTGTTCCATGGGTCCATCCATCACCTGGGCAAGGTCCTGGAGTATCGCCTGAGCGCGACAGTCAACCAGGCACAATGCTCGCTGAAAGCCGATGCAGTCAGTGCCGACCCCGTACACTTGGGCGACTACAAGGCCGATGATTTCAAAGGGGTTGGCACAACGACGAAACCCGTCCCCTTCCACATCAACCTCGTTGACTGCAAAGATGCCAGCGCTCCCCTCCCCGGTACCGCCAATGTGTACATAGAGCTGGATGGTATCGATGGCTCGAAACCTACCGTACCCGCGCAAGGGCGCTTCAGCCTGACCAGCGCCTCGGACGCCGACGGGGTCGAAATCCAGTTGCTGCGCGGCGACACAAGCAACCCCATGCCCCTGCAAGCGGAAGTGCGCATGAAGCCCGTGGAAATCAACATCACCCGCCTGGACTTTTTCGCCCGCTACTACCAGAGCTCGCCGATAGTGAAGCCAGGCTTGGCCGAGGGAGCACTGAGCTTTACCGTAAGCTACAAATGACAGGCAAAAAAAAGACCGCAGGGTTAATACCCTGCGGTCTGAATGGCGAAGAAAAACAAACGACAAAAACGAAGAAAGGGACTTGCGTCCCTTTCTTCGTTCTTCGATTTGGAGCGGGAAACGAGACTCGAACTCGCGACCCCGACCTTGGCAAGGTCGTGCTCTACCAACTGAGCTATTCCCGCATTGTGAAACTTTACCGCTATCGGCGTGAAGCGCCTTGAAGACCTTCACCACCACTGCACCGCATAGACGCCACAGTATTTAAACTGGAGCGGGAAACGAGACTCGAACTCGCGACCCCGACCTTGGCAAGGTCGTGCTCTACCAACTGAGCTATTCCCGCAAATGGCGTCCCCTAGGGGACTCGAACCCCTGTTACCGCCGTGAAAGGGCGGTGTCCTAGGCCACTAGACGAAGGGGACACACGACACTTTTCAGTGCACCAGGTTCGAACCTCACGATTCAGCCTGGATTTTCTTTTCCTGCCTCGCCGAAGCGCTGCCGGAGAAACTGGAGCGGGAAACGAGACTCGAACTCGCGACCCCGACCTTGGCAAGGTCGTGCTCTACCAACTGAGCTATTCCCGCAATTTGGCGTCCCCTAGGGGACTCGAACCCCTGTTACCGCCGTGAAAGGGCGGTGTCCTAGGCCACTAGACGAAGGGGACACGCTGCTGGCATTACTGCCTGCTTTCACTCCCTGCCGCGTTTCGCTGTGTGCTTTACGCTGCAAGTGGCGCGCATTCTATGGATGGTTCGGACAGGCGTCAACCCCTTTGTAGAAATTTATTTAAATCAATGACTTCCGGGTGGGTTGGGGTGCAGATGCGGGATGGGTTGCCGATATAGAGAGAAGCAATCCTGTGCCGGCCCTTTCGCGGCTAAAGCCGCTCCCACAGGGACCGTGCGCAGCTTGAAGGCAGTGCCGTACCTGTGGGAGCGGCTTTAGCCGCGAAAGGGCCGGTACAGGCATATAGCCGCTATTCGCCCCCCGGCAAACTCACTACACTCAAAGCTGTAATTCTTCTTCAATGAGGCATTAACGGTGACACCACTTCTGATCACCCTGCTCATCGTGGCGGGTATCGCGTTGCTGATCGTGATCGGCTACCTAAACAATGTGGTCGAGAACGGTAAGCTCGAACGCGCCCGGATGAAGGTCGAGCTGGCCGACCGCCTGCGCCGCTGTGGCGAAATCACCGAGACCTTCCCCGGCCAGTTCATGACCCCGGCCCTGAAGTTGCTGCTGACCCGCCTGGAGCTCAACCTCAACCAGCGTCAACTGGCGATGGACAAGCACAATGCCGAGATCAAGGCGCGCATCGCCGAACTGGAGAGGCTGATTGCCCTGGGTGCGCAAATCCCGGTAAACAACCCGCCCAACCCTATCCAGACCGAGATCAAGGCCAA
This sequence comes from Pseudomonas sp. C5pp, assembly GCF_000814065.1. Classification (NCBI taxonomy): domain Bacteria; kingdom Pseudomonadati; phylum Pseudomonadota; class Gammaproteobacteria; order Pseudomonadales; family Pseudomonadaceae; genus Pseudomonas; species Pseudomonas sp. C5pp. Next base: position 62,584 of record NZ_JWLN01000032.1, read on the forward strand.
GGATGTGCGCTTCCTGCTGGAAGCGTTGCACAACCAGGTGACCCGCGCCGCCCAGGAGGGCTTCCTGCCCACGCCCGAGGCCAAGCAATGGATCAAGGAAATCCGCCATATCCTGGTGCTGCTGCATATCGAGTTCTTCAACAACCTCGGCCAGCAGGCCCTGCAGAAAAACCAGCCAGGCCAGGCGCGCCTGGCCTTCGAGCGCGGCGTGCAGTACCTGCGCAAGCAGCCGGAACCGAAGGTGTATGAAGAGCAGCTGACGTACCTGGAGAAGCTGCTGGCCCGGGCCAACGCCCAGGTGCTGGACCGCATGGCCCCGGCGGAGGACGAGCAGAATGAACTGACCCAGGGGCTCAAGACCGATGAGGAAGAGACCTGGAAGAAGAAGGTGATGTACGACTGATGCATTAACCTGTACTGGCCTCTTTACGGCTAAAGCCGCTCCCACAGGGACCGCATCGCCCTCAGGCTTGGTGCGATCCTTGTAGGAGCGGCTTTAGCCGCGAAGAGGCCGGTACAGGCAACAAATATCAGCAGTCGGTCAACTCCAGAAAAATCGCCGCCAACCGCTCCAGCCCCTCCTGATCCGCCTCGCTGAAGCGCCCAAGCTTCGGGCTGTCCAGGTCCAGCACACCAATCAACCTGCCCTCCTTCACCAGCGGGATCACCAACTCGCTGTTGGACGCGCTGTCACAGGCAATGTGCCCCGGAAACGCATGCACGTCCTCTACCCGCTGGGTCTGCCGGGTGGCCGCTGCCGCCCCGCACACGCCTTTGCTGAACGGGATGCGCACGCATGCCACCTGGCCCTGGAACGGGCCCAGCACCAGTTCTTCGTTGCGGTTGAGGTAGAACCCCGCCCAGTTCAGGTCATCCACCTGGTTATAGAGGAACGCCGAAAACTGCGCGGCATTGGCGATGAAGTCACGCTCGTCGGCAAACAGCGCCTGCACTTGCGCCGCCAGCAGGTTGTAGCCGTCGAGGCCGGCGCCACTGGCATTGAGGTCGATCATTTACTTTTGCTCCAGCAATTGCAGCCCGACCCAGTAGCGGGCGAACTGATAGGCACAACGGCCATTACGGTTACCGCGGCCGGTGGCCCAGCGCACGGCGAGGATGTCGAGTTCTTCGCTGCGCTGCCAGGCCAGGCCGGCAGTTTGCGCAAGCTGGCCGATCCAGTGCTCGACCACGTTCAGGAAGTGTTCCTGGGTGAAGGGGTAGAACGACAGCCACAAGCCAAAACGGTCGGACAGGGCAATCTTGTCTTCCACCGCTTCACTGGGGTGCAGCTCGCCGTCCACGCGCTTCCAGTTCTCGTTGTCGCTCTCCTTTTCCGGCACCAGGTGGCGGCGGTTGGAGGTGGCGTACAGCAGCACGTTGTCCGGAGCCTGCTCAAGCGAGCCGTCGAGCACGCTCTTGAGCACCCGGTAGTCGCCCTCCCCGGCTTCGAACGACAGGTCGTCGCAGAACAGGATGAAGCGCTGCGGCAGCTTCTGCAGCTGCTCGACTACACGCGGCAGGTCGGCCAGGTGGTCGCGTTCGATTTCGATCAGGCGCAGGCCGGCACCGGCGTGCTCGGCCAGCAGGGCACGTACCAGCGACGACTTGCCGGTGCCGCGCGAGCCCCACAGCAGTGCATGGTTGGCAGGCATGCCGTTGATGAACTGATGGGTATTGCGGCCCAGCTGGTCACGCTGCTGGTCGACGCCGATCAGGTCGCTCAGGCGAATGTCCAGGCTGACTTCCAGCGGCAGCAGGTAGCCGCTGCGGCCATCACGCTGCCAGCGCGCGGCCAGGGTGGTGGCCCAGTCGATGTTCGGGCGCTGGGCCGGCAACAGGGGTTCGAGGCGGGCCAGGACCGATTCGGCGCGGTCCAGGAAAGCAATCAAGCGAGCGTCCATCAGGGCTCCTGCAAATTCAGATTCGGGGCTGCTGTGCCGGCCTCTTCGCGGCTAAAGCCGCTCCCACAGATTTATCACCGCCCTTGAGACCTGTGATGTACCTGTGGGAGCGGCTTTAGCCGCGAAGAGGCCGGCACAGCCAGTAGAGCAATCAAGGCTGAATGTGTGACAGACCCACCAGCAGCCGGGGCTATTCGGCTATGCTTGCGCAGCGCAAGGGACGTGAAACCGGCTCGGGACACATGGATATCAAGTTCACCAATCGCCTGTCATACAAGCAAGCCCGGTTGACAGTCCTGGTCGGCTTCATCCTGGGAACATTGCTCAGTCTCATCCAGATCGGCATCGATTATGCCAGCGAAGACGCGTCCATCAACCGTGAAGTACGCGCCTTGCTGCAAATCAGCCACAACCCGGCCTCGCGCATCGCCTACAACATCGACTCGGAACTGGCCCTGGAGCTGACTCGCGGCCTGCTGGAGTCGCCGGCCATCATCCGTGCGCGGCTGATCGACAACAACGAAACGGTACTGGCCGACGTCGAACGGCCGCGCCTGGAGGACCGCTACCGGCCACTCAGCGACTTCCTGTTCGGCGATCAGCGCCAGTTCAAGGAACGCCTGTATCTGACCCACATGCCCGAGGAAAACCTCGGCACCCTCTACCTGGAGGTGGATACCTACGCCTTCGGCAGCCGCTTTCTCGACCGTGCCGGGATCACCCTGCTCAACGGCTTCGCCCGTAGCCTGGTGCTGACCGGCATCCTCCTGGCGCTGTTCTACATGATGCTGACCAAGCCGCTGGTGACGGTAATTGGCGCGCTCAGCGGCAGCGACCCGCGCAAACCCACGCAAACCCGCCTGCAATGCCCACCCGGACATGAACATGACGAAATCGGCGTACTGGTAAGGGTCGCCAACCAGCAGTTCGTCAGCATGGCCACCGAGATCGATCAGCGGCGCACCGCGGAAAACCGCCTGACCCAGTACCTCAACGAGCTGGAAGATATCGTCTCGGCACGCACCAACGAGCTGAAGGCCAGCAACAGCAGCCTGAGCCTGTCCAACCAGGAACTGGAAGAAGCCCGCCGCCGGGCGCTGGACATGGCCCAGGCGCGCGCCGCCTTCCTCGCCAACATGAGCCACGAAATCCGTACCCCGCTCAACGGCATGCTCGGCATGATCGCCCTTGCCCTGGACAGCCCGCTGCCCAGCGAGCAACGCCAGCAACTGGCGATTGCCCATGACTCGGGCAAGGTGCTGGTGGAGTTGCTCAACGATATTCTCGACCTGTCCAAGTTCGATGCAGGCCAACTGGAGCTGGAGCGCATTCCGTTCGACATGGGCTCGATGGTCGAGGACACTGCCAACCTGCTGTCGCAGAACACCGCGCAAAGCGTGGAACTGACCTGCCTGATCGCCCGCGACTTCCCCAGCAGCGTGCTTGGCGACCCCACGCGGGTACGGCAGATCGTCAGCAACCTGCTGTCCAACGCCCTCAAGTTCACCCGCTTCGGCCGCGTGGATGTGCGCCTGTCGACCATCGTCGGCGGTGTGCGCCTGGAAGTACGCGACACCGGCATCGGCATCCCCGAAGAAGCCCAGGCACGGATCTTCCAGCCATTCACCCAGGCCGGCGCCGGCATCACCCGCCAGTACGGCGGCACCGGCCTGGGCCTGGCGCTGACACGCAACCTGTGCAAGGCCATGCAGGGCCACCTGCACATCAAGTCCGACCCTGGCTTCGGCAGCCGCTTCACCGCCGAACTGCCACTGGCCGTGCACACCGAGGCCATTGCGCCAGCACCGTTGCACGGGCGCGTGGCGGCGCTGAGCACGGCCGGCAGCGGGCTCGATGAACTATTGCAGGACCTGCTGCCTGCCTGGGGCCTTGCCTACCAGCACCATGACAGCTGCGCGGGGCTCGACGCCACGGCCATCGACCTGCTGATCACCGACAGCCTGGACCACCTGTTCGAACTGCGACCGGCATTGAAAACACCTATCTTGCTGGTGACCGCCTACGGCAACTTCCTGCCCAGCGAACAGTCGGTCGCCCTCGCCCCCCTGCACCAACTGGCCCGGCCGCTGGCGCGCAACGCCCTGTACCAGACCTTGCGCCGCACCTTGCAGGGCCATGAGCCCGAACACCCGCTGGCGGCCCCGGCCATCACCCTGGAACAAGGCCGCGCGCGCATCCTGCTGGTGGAGGACAACCCGGTGAACCAGCTGGTGGCCAAGGGCATGCTGGCCAAGCTCGGCTGCCAGGTACAGCTGGCCACCCAGGGCGCCGAGGCCCTGGAGCTACTGGAACAGGACGAATTCGACCTGGTCCTGATGGACTGCAACATGCCGGTGATGGACGGCTACGAGGCCAGCCGGCGTATCCGCCAAAGCGGTCGCTGGCCCGACCTGCCGATCGTCGCCCTCACCGCCAACGCCATGCCCGAAGAGCGCGAGCGCTGCCGGGCAGCCGGCATGAACGACTACCTGGCCAAGCCGTTCCGCCGTGAAGAGTTGCTGGCGCTGGTCGACCACTGGGTGCCTGTCAACGGCTGAGCAGGCGCTCGATGTCCGCTTCCAGGGCCTGCGGCTTGGTGGTGGGGGCGTAGCGCGTTACCCGGCCAGAGGCCGGGTCGACCAGGAACTTGGTGAAGTTCCACTTGATCTTCTGGCTGCCCAGAATGCCCGGGGCGCGCTGCTTGAGTTCGACGAACAGCGGGTGGCTGCCGGGGCCGTTGACCTCGACCTTGCGAAACAGCGGGAAGCTCACACCGAAATTGCGCTCGCAGAACTGGGCAATTTCCCGTGCATCGCCCGGCTCCTGCTTGCCGAACTGGTTGCAGGGGAAGCCCAGCACCACCAGGCCACGCGCGCGATAGGCCTGCCACAGTTGCTCCAGGCCCTTGTACTGCGGGGTAAAGCCGCACTGGCTGGCGGTATTGACCACCAGCAGCGCCTTGCCAGGGAAGTCGCCGAGCTTCTTGTGCTCGCCGCCCAGGGTCACACAGGGGATGTCCAGTATCGATCCAGCCATGGTCGGGCTCCGGTCAGTCGCGCGGACGCAGGTCGATGCACACCGAGTTGATGCAGTAGCGCAGGCCGGTCGGTGGCGGGCCATCGGGGAACACGTGGCCCAGGTGGGCATCGCAGCGGGCACAGGTGACTTCGGTGCGGATCATGCCGTGGGAGGTGTCGCGAATCTCGATCATCGCGCTTTCCTCGATGGGTGCGTAGAAGCTCGGCCAGCCGCAGCCGGAATCGAACTTGGTCTGCGCATCGAACAGCGGCAGGCCGCAGCAGATGCAATGGTAGATGCCGTCGCGACGCTCGCTGTTGTACTTGCCGCTGAACGGCCGCTCGGTGCCCTTGAGGCGGCACACCTGGTACTGCTCGGGGTCGAGCATCGACCGCCATTGTTCCAGGGTTTTCTCGATCTTTTGCATGTAGGGACCTCGGCAGGCTGAATTTCACTGCGCACCGTCTTTTCCGGGGCGCGGGTGGCACGTATATTAGTTGGCTTCGTGTGCCAGGCGTTCAGTCTGGCACCCGCTTCCTGCCCTTTCAAACCTTTCGGCGGGGCGTAGCGCGTTTTCTCAATCGGGATCCCATCATGCAGTTCAGCAAATCGAACAAGCTCGCCAATGTCTGCTACGACATTCGCGGCCCAGTGCTCAAGCACGCCAAGCGCCTGGAAGAGGAAGGCCACCGCATCCTCAAGCTGAACATCGGCAACCCGGCGCCGTTTGGCTTCGAGGCGCCTGACGAAATCCTCCAGGATGTGATCCGCAACCTGCCCACCGCGCAGGGCTACAGCGACTCCAAGGGCCTGTTCAGCGCGCGCAAGGCGGTGATGCAGTACTGCCAGCAGAAGCAGATCGAAGGCGTCGGCATCGAGGACATCTACCTGGGTAACGGCGTGTCCGAGCTGATCGTGATGTCGATGCAGGCGCTGCTCAACAACGGCGATGAAGTGCTGATCCCTGCCCCCGACTACCCGCTGTGGACCGCCGCCGTGAGCCTGGCCGGCGGCAAGCCGGTGCACTACCTGTGCGACGAGCAGGCCGACTGGTTCCCCGACCTTGAGGACATCAAGGCCAAGATCACCCCGAACACCAAGGCCCTGGTGATCATCAACCCGAACAACCCGACCGGCGCGGTGTACTCCAAAGAGCTGCTGCTGGGCATGCTGGAACTGGCCCGCCAGCACAACCTGGTGGTGTTCTCCGACGAGATCTACGACAAGATCCTGTACGACGAAGCCGTGCACATCAGCACCGCCTCGCTGGCCCCCGACCTGCTGTGCCTGACCTTCAACGGCCTGTCCAAGTCGTACCGTGTGGCGGGCTTCCGCTCCGGCTGGCTGATCATCTCCGGGCCCAAGCACCACGCGCAAAGCTACATCGAAGGCATCGACATGCTGGCCAACATGCGCCTGTGCGCCAACGTGCCGGCCCAGCATGCCATCCAGACCGCGCTGGGCGGCTACCAGAGCATCAACGACCTGGTGCTGCCACCCGGCCGCCTGCTGGAGCAGCGCAACCGCACCTACGAGTTGCTGAACGACATCCCGGGCGTTAGCTGCGTGAAGCCGATGGGTGCGCTGTATGCATTCCCGAAGATCGACCCGAAGGTTTGCCCGATCCACAACGACGAGAAGTTCGTGCTCGACCTGCTGCTGTCGGAAAAGCTGCTGATCGTTCAAGGTACGGCGTTCAACTGGCCGTGGCCGGACCACTTCCGCGTGGTGACCTTGCCGCGGGTGGATGACCTGGAGGCGGCGATTGGCCGGATCGGCAACTTCCTGAAGGGTTATTCGCAGTAAGTGATGGCCTCTTCGCAGCGCAAGGCTGCTCCTACAGGAGAACGCATGCACCTGTAGGAGCAGCCTTGCGCTGCGAATGGGCTGCAAAGCAGCCCCCAAAAACCCCACAGGATGTTTCTTACATCCTGCAACGCTCTATCCCACAGCCCCCGCGCCATCCTCTGCCATACTCCGCCGTACACAGTTTGAAATAGTCGCCCGATTGAATCGGCACGGCCGGCCCCTTATATACCCCGCAGTAAGCGACAACTCATCCGTCAGGAGAACGTAACAACCATGATGCGCATTCTGTTGTTTGTAGCCACCAACCTCGCGGTGGTGCTGGTTGCAAGCATTACCCTGAGCCTGTTCGGTTTCAACGGGTTCATGGCCGCCAACGGGGTCGACCTGAACCTCAGCAGCCTGCTGGTGTTCTGCGCCGTGTTCGGCTTTGCCGGCTCCCTCGTCTCGCTGTTCATCTCCAAGTGGATGGCGAAGATGACCACCGGTACCCAGATCATCAGCCAGCCGCGCACCCGCCACGAGCAGTGGCTGCTGCAAACGGTCGAAGAGCTGTCCCGTGAAGCGGGCATCAAGATGCCCGAGGTGGGTATCTTCCCGGCGTACGAGGCCAATGCCTTCGCCACCGGCTGGAACCGCAACGACGCGCTGGTCGCCGTGTCCCAGGGCCTGCTGGAGCGTTTCTCGCCCGATGAAGTGCGCGCAGTGCTGGCCCACGAGATCGGCCACGTGGCCAACGGCGACATGGTCACCCTGGCGCTGGTGCAAGGCGTGGTGAACACCTTCGTGATGTTCTTCGCGCGCATCATCGGCAACTTCGTCGACAAGGTGATCTTCAAGAACGAAGAAGGCCAGGGCATTGCCTACTACGTGGCGACCATCGTTGCCGAGCTGATCCTGGGCATTCTGGCCAGCATGATCGTGATGTGGTTCTCGCGCCGCCGCGAATACCGCGCCGACGAAGCCGGTGCACAGCTGGCCGGTACCGCGGCGATGATCGGTGCGCTGCAGCGCCTGCGCGTGGAGCAAGGCCTGCCGGTGCACATGCCCGACACCCTGAAGGCCTTCGGCATCAATGGTGGCCTGAAGCATGGCCTGGCCGGGCTGCTGATGAGCCACCCGCCGCTGGAAGACCGTATCGAGGCCCTGCGCCGTCGCGGTTGATCCAACCGGTAAAACAAAAGGGCGACTGCGGTCGCCCTTTTTTGTACACCTGTACCGGCCTCTTCGCGGGTAAACCCGCTCCCACAGGTTCACCACACACCTTGAGGATTGTGCAGTACCTGTGGGAGCGGGTTCACCCGCGAAAGGGCCGGTGCAGGCTACACACCTGTCATCGGCTAACCCGGTAAACCCGCTCCAATAAACTCGATACCCCGGCCTGCGAAAACTTCGGGCTTTCTTCAATCACCTCCACAGCCTCCAGCTCATCCACCTGCCACCCGGTAAACCCCTGCCGCAGCTCTTCATCCCCGACCGAAAACGGCGGTCCGTCCAGCAAAGCCTGGTCATAATCCAGAGTCACTACCAACCCCTGGCAACCCGCCGGCAGCAAGCTCGACAACAGCTGCATGTACGCCCCACGCATCTGCGGCGGCAGTGCAATCACCGCCGCCCGGTCATAAAGCCCCGCGCAGTCACCGACATCCCCTGCCTGCAACGCAAAGAAATCCCCACACCAAAGCTCAACGTCACCACTGCGCCAAACTTCGAAAACCCCGCGCTGTTGCACCTCGGCTTCAAGCCCATGCTCGCGGAAGAATGCCTCCACCGCTTGCCGCGACAACTCTACGCCCAACACGCGATACCCCTGCCCGGCCAGCCAGGCCAGGTCCAGGCTCTTGCCGCACAACGGCACCAGCACGCGGCTGCCCGGCGCCAGGCCAAGCGTTGGCCAGTACCTCTGCAGATAGGGGTTCACCTGCGCCTGGTGAAAGCCGATCTGATTGTCGGCCCACCGCTGCTGCCAGAACGCTGGCTCCATGATCACTCCTGATTTTTAGATGGTTTGTCGGTAAAAGTTGGTTTGGATTTCGATCTGTAGTTGATCGAAGATGATTGCATCTTAACCGTCAGGACCCCGCCATGCTGCCCAGCCTGTTCATTTCCCATGGTTCTCCCATGCTTGCCCTGCAACCCGGCGCCAGCGGGCCTGCGCTGGCAGGGCTTGCCAACGCCCTGCCCCGGCCGAAAGCGATCGTGGTGGTATCTGCGCACTGGGAAAGCCGCGAATTGCTGGTTACCGGCAGCGCACAACCAGAGACCTGGCATGACTTCTACGGCTTCCCACCGGCGCTGTATGCGGTGCAGTACCCGGCGCCGGGTGACCCCACCCTTGCCGGCCAGGTCAGCGAATTGCTGCAGGCTGCCGGGCTGACAGCCCGGCTGGACGCGCAGCGGCCGTTCGACCATGGTGCCTGGGTACCGCTGTCGCTGATGTACCCGGATGCGAATATTCCGGTGGTGCAGGTTTCACTGCCCAGCCACATGGGGCCGACGCTGCAGGTCAAGGTAGGCCAGGCGCTGGCGGGTTTGCGCGACCAAGGCGTGCTGTTGATCGGTTCGGGCAGCATTACCCACAACCTGGGCGAACTGGACTGGCATGCCGGGCCGGATGTGATCGAGCCTTGGGCACTGGCGTTCAGGGATTGGGTGGTGGAAAAGCTGCGGGCGAATGACCAGGAAGCGTTGCTGGGTTATCGGCAGCAGGCGCCGTTTGCGGTGCGTAACCATCCCAGTGATGAGCATTTCCTGCCGCTGTTCTTTGCCCTGGGGGCTGGCGGCAAGTTCGGGGTGGTGCACCAGGGGTTTACCCTGGGGGCGTTGGGGATGGACATTTATCGGTTCGACTGAAGCCCGCGAAGAGGCCGGCACAGGCAAAAAAAATCCCCAGCCAAAGCCGGGGATTTTTTCATTGCGCCAGGATCAATCCTCGCGGTAGCGACGCAGCTTCAGCTGCTTGCCAGCCACGCGGGTGTCCTTGAGCTTGGACAGCAGCTTCTCCAGGCCATCTTCCGGCAGCTCGACCAGGCTGAAGCTGTCGCGCACCTGGATGCGGCCGATGGCGTCACGAGCCAGACCACCCTCGTTGAGGATCGCGCCCAGCAGGTTCTTGGCAGCGATGCCGTCACGGGCACCCAGGGCAGTACGGCAACGCACGCGGCCTTCGGCCAGCGGCATCGGCGCACGGCGCTCGCGGTCACCACGCTCCGAGCGCTCGCCACGCTCACCACGCTCAGTACGCTCACCACGCGGGGCGAAGCTCGGCACCAGCGGCTGCTCACGCTCTACCGCAGCCAGGTCCAGCGCCTGGCCATTGGTGGCCTTGCGCAGCAGGGCAGCAGCCAGGGCACGCGCGCTGCAACCCAGGTCGGCGGTCAGGCGGTCGAACAGCTCGCCGTGGGTGGCTTCTGCTTCGGCAACCAGCGGCGCCAGGCTCGAGGTCAGCTTCTTGATGCGAGCATCCAGCACGGCCTGGGCATTCGGCAGGCGGGCTTCTGCAACTTTTTGCCCGGTTACACGCTCGATCACCTGCAGCATGCGGCGCTCACGCGGGGTGACCAGCAGCAGTGCACGGCCATCGCGACCGGCACGGCCGGTACGGCCGATACGGTGTACGTAGGACTCCGGGTCGTACGGCATGTCGACGTTGAACACGTGAGTGATGCGCGGTACGTCCAGGCCACGGGCAGCGACGTCGGTAGCGACAACGATGTCTAGGCGGCCATCCTTGAGCGAGTCGATCACGCGCTCACGCTGGTTCTGGGCGATGTCGCCGTTCAGTGCGGCAGCCTTGTAACCCTTGGCTTCCAGCGCGGAGGCCAGGTCCAGGGTGGCTTGCTTGGTACGCACGAAGGCGATCAGCGCGTCGAACTCTTCCACTTCCAGCAGACGCAGCACAGCCGGGATCTTCTGGTCGGCATGGACCATCAGGTGAGCCTGCTCGATCGCGGTAACGGTCTGGGTCTTGCTCTGGATCTTGACGTGCTTGGGCTCGCGCAGGTGGCGTTCGGCGATCGAGCGGATCGACGACGGCAGGGTGGCGGAGAACAGCACGGTCTGGCGGCTGGCCGGGATGGCATCGAAGATCACTTCGAGGTCGTCCATGAAGCCCAGCTTGAGCATCTCGTCGGCCTCGTCCAGTACCAGGTACTGCACGGTCGACAGGACTTTTTCGTCACGGCGCAGGTGGTCGCACAGACGACCTGGGGTGGCCACGACGATTTGCGCGCCGTTGCGGATCGCACGCAACTGCGGGCCCATCGGGGCACCACCGTAGACGGCGACCACATTCACGCCCGGCATCTGCTTGGCGTAGGTTTCGAAAGCGGTAGCAACTTGCAGCGCCAACTCACGGGTTGGCGCCAGGATCAGGGCTTGCGGTTCGCGCTTGCTCACATCGATCTTGTTGAGGATCGGCAGGGCGAAGGCAGCGGTCTTGCCGGTGCCAGTCTGCGCCTGGCCGATCATGTCGTGACCGGCGAGGATGATCGGGATCGATTGTTGCTGAATGGCGGACGGCTCTTCGTAGCCGGTCGCCAGAACGGCAGCAACAATATTCGGATTGAGATCGAGAGCGGCGAAGCCGCCGGTTTCCTGGGTCATGGGTCTGCCTCTAGGTGCATCCGCAAAGACCCATGCTCCAAAGCTGCACAAGCCATGAAAGACCGACAGGTCACCCAGGCAGCTTTGGCGGCGGGGATTTGCGAAAACGATTGAAAAAGAAAACGTGGGAAAGTCCGCCTAGCGGACGTGCAGCCGAAGCTGGACTCGGAGGGTTTGCACCACCTGATTTTGCGGTCCGCTAAAAGACCGGCGCGTACTATACCCGAAATCGTGCGCAGACGTGAGGAATATTTTCAGGGTGCCTGGCCAGTGTCGGGCCATCAGCAATGTGCGGCTGAAACGATTCCTGCCTGCGATACCGCGTCGCCTGATTCGCGGGCACGCCCGCTCCCACAGGATACTCACCACCCTTGAGCACAGTGATATTCCTGTGGGAGCGGGCGTGCCCGCGAAAAAGCCAATTCAGGTAGCCGGGCGAATCTCGCGGATCAGCCCTTCGAGGCTGTACCCCAGGCGCGGCGCCAGCGCCTGGGCCCGGGCTTTCAGCCCATCCAGGTCCAGCGTCTGCTCCAGGTCCGCCGGCACCAGCAGGATCACATTGCCCTCCTTCACCGGCAGCTCCCAGTAATGCCGGTGGTACAACCCGCGCAGCAACGCAGCGCCCAGCGGCTTGCCGTCGTCGGTGGCCCACTGGTTGATCACCAGCCAACCACCCGGGTTCAGCTGCTGCTGGCAGTTCTCCAGGAAGTTCCACGCAAGGTGGCCCACCCCCGGCCCATGGTCGGTGTACAGGTCGACGAACAGCAGGTCGGCCTTCTCCGCCGTGGGCAACAGCTCCAGCGCATCGCCGATGCGTACATACAGCCGCGGATCGTCATCCAGGCCCAGGTACTCCATGGCCAGGCGCGGTACGTCCGGGCGCAGTTCGATGGCCTCGATGTCGTCCAGCGGCAGGAACTTCATGCAGGCCTGGGTCAGCGTGCCGGCACCCAGGCCGAGAAACAGCGCGCTCTCCGGCTGCTCGTGGCACAGCGCCCCCACCAGCATGGCGCGGGTATAGTCGTACTCCAGCCAGCTGGGGTCGGCCGTGAACACGCAGCTCTGCTCGATCGCATCGCCGAATTCCAGAAAGCGGTAGTCGTCTACTTCATACACGCTGATGACGCCAAAGGCGTCCTGCACCCGTGCCAGTAGCCGCTCTTCCCGTTCCGCCGCCATGCTCACCACCTACCCGCACAAAAACGCGCATTGTCCGCCAACACCCTCGATGCAACAAGCGCAGCGCCAACTGTTACCATGGCCCATAGCCTACAACCGACAAGACCGAGCCCGAGATGAACCAACCGTGGAGCCCCGACAGCTGGCGCGCCCTGCCGATCCAGCAGCAACCGACCTACCCCGATGCCGCGCACCTGCTGAAGGTCGAACAGACCCTGGCCAGCTACCCGCCGCTGGTGTTCGCGGGCGAGGCGCGCGAGCTGCGCCGGCAGTTCGCCGAGGTCACCGAAGGCCGCGCCTTCCTGCTGCAGGGTGGCGACTGCGCCGAGAGCTTCGCCGAGTTCTCGGCGGCGAAAATCCGCGACACCTTCAAGGTGCTGCTGCAGATGGCCATTGTCATGACCTTCGCCGCCGGCTGCCCGGTGGTCAAGGTCGGGCGCATGGCCGGGCAATTCGCCAAGCCGCGCTCATCGGGCGATGAAACCATCGGCGACATCACCCTGCCCGCCTACCGTGGCGACATCGTCAACGGCATCGGCTTCGATGCGAAAAGCCGCATCCCCGACCCGGAACGCCTGCTGCAGGCCTACCACCAGGCCACCGCCAGCCTCAACCTGCTGCGCGCCTTCGCCCAGGGCGGGTTCGCCGACCTGCACCAGGTGCACAAGTGGAACCTGGACTTCATCGCCAACTCGGCGCTGGCCGACAAGTACCACCAGCTGGCCAACCGCATCGACGAAACCCTGGCATTCATGCGCGCCTGCGGCCTGGACAGCGCGCCGCAGCTGCGCGAAACCAGCTTCTTCACCGCCCACGAAGCACTGCTGCTGAACTATGAAGAAGCCTTCGTGCGCCAGGACAGCCTGACCGGCGACTACTACGACTGCTCGGCGCACATGCTGTGGATCGGCGACCGCACCCGCCAGCTGGACGGAGCCCATGTGGAGTTCCTGCGCGGCGTGCACAACCCGATCGGGGTCAAGGTTGGCCCCAGCATGAACCCCGAAGAACTGATCCGCCTGATCGACACGCTGAACCCGGCCAACGACCCCGGGCGCCTGAACCTGATCGTGCGCATGGGGGCCGGCAAGGTCGGCGACCACCTGCCGGGGCTGATCCGCACGGTCGAACGCGAAGGGCGCAAAGTGCTGTGGAGCTCCGACCCGATGCATGGCAACACCATCAAGGCCAGCAGCGGCTACAAGACCCGCGATTTTGCGCAGATCCTGGATGAGGTGAAGCAGTTCTTCCAGGTGCACCAAGCCGAGGGCAGCCACGCCGGCGGCATCCACATCGAGATGACCGGGCAGAACGTCACCGAATGCATCGGCGGCGCCCGGCCGATCACCGAGGATGCGCTGTCCGACCGGTACCACACCCACTGCGACCCGCGGATGAATGCCGACCAGTCCCTGGAGCTGGCGTTCCTGATTGCCGAAACCCTCAAGCAGGTGCGGCGCTGAGTGCTTTTCGCTTTTCGCTTTTCGCTTTTCGCTTTTCGCTTTTCGCTTTTCGCTTTTGATCTTGCTTCTAGGCGCGCGATAGTTCAGGCGCCGCCGATTGCGACTTCAGGAGGCCGAGCGAAGGGCTTGCGGAGGGAGG